>NZ_JBVHLW010000007.1:109895-116690 GCF_055558795.1 Streptomyces sp. NPDC025618
CCCACATTGCGGGGGCCACCAACGAAGAAAACCACCCCCCCCCCCCCCCCCCCCTCCCCTCCCCCCCCCCCCCCCCCCCCCCCCACCCCCCCCCCCCCCCCCCCCCTCCCCCCCCCCCCCCCCCCCCGCCGTGGTGCGCCGGGGCTCAGCTGCCGATGCTCGGCAGGGGCAGGCCGTTGGTGGGCAGCGTCGGCAGCCCGCCGAGCAGGCCCTTGTTGCCGGTGCTGTGCATCTTGCCGCTCGTGGCGGCGCCGTTGGCGCCGCCCGCACCGCTCACGCCCGGGCTGGTGTCGGACTTCGGCGTCACCGGCAGGTCGGGCGCCTTCGGGAGGTTGGGGGCCACGGCCTTGTCGACCGCCTGGGAGGGCGCCTTCAGGATGCCGCCCTGGATCGCGCGGTCCGCGGCGGAGACCACGGGGCCGCCGGCCGGTGCGAGCTTCGCGGCCTGCTGGATGGGCAGCCCGCCCATCGTGGTCGCGGCGGTGCCGGTGACCGATTCCACGGCGCCCGAGGTGCCGAACGCGGCCGCGTTGCCCACCGCCGTGGCGGCGAAGGCGACACCGAGCGCGGCAACACCGAGCGTCTTGATGGTTCCCTGCTTCATCTGAATTCTGTCCTCGCGACGGGGGAATTTTGCAGCGGCACTGCAACCTAGTCACGAGAGCCGGGAAGCCGCAATGAATGACACGGCCGGGACCCTGGAGTCCCGGCCGTTTTCACGCTATTACCCGTGGATTCACCGTCGGTTGCGACGGGAAGCGGAATTGCTGGTCAGACCGTGCCCGTCAGCGTCTGCCGGAAGAGCCACTCCGACTTGAGCTCGGCGTATCCGGGCTTGATGACGTCGTTGATCATCGCGAGACGTTCATCGAATGGGATGAACGCGGACTTCATCGCGTTGACGGAGAACCACTGCATGTCGTCCAGGGTGTAGCCGAACGTCTTGACCAGGTGCTCGAATTCACGGCTCATGCTGGTGCCGCTCATCAGCCGATTATCGGTATTCACCGTGGCCCGGAAGTGCAGCTTGCGCAGCAGGCTGATGGGGTGCTCTTCATAAGAAGTGGCCGCACCGGTCTGGAGGTTGGAGGTGGGGCACAGTTCCAGCGGAATGCGCTTGTCCCGCACATAGGACGCCAGCCGGCCGAGCTTGACCGTGCCGTCCTCCATGATCTCGATGTCGTCGATGATCCGGACGCCGTGCCCGAGCCGGTCCGCGCCGCACCACTGGAGCGCCTGCCAGATGGACGGCAGGCCGAACGCCTCACCCGCGTGGATGGTGAAGTGGTTGTTCTCGCGCTTGAGGTACTCGAACGCGTCCAGGTGACGGGTGGGAGGGAAGCCGGCCTCCGCGCCCGCGATGTCGAAACCGGCCACGCCCGAGTCGCGGTAGCGGTTGGCGAGTTCGGCGATCTCCAGGGCGCGGGCCGCGTGCCGCATCGCGGTGAGCAGCGCGCCCACCCGGATGCGGTGGCCGTTCTCGCGCGCCCGGCGCTCGCCCTCCCGGAAGCCCTCGTTGACGGCCTCGACGACCTCTTCGAGGGTGAGACCGCCCTCCAGGTGCTGCTCGGGGGCGTAGCGCACCTCGGCGTAGACGACGCCGTCCTCCGCCAGGTCCTCGGCGCACTCGGCGGCCACCCGGACCAGCGCCTCGCGGGTCTGCATCACGGCGCAGGTGTGCGCGAAGGTCTCCAGATAGCGCTCCAGCGAGCCGGAGTCGGCGGCCTCGCGGAACCAGACGCCCAGCTTGTCCGGGTCGGTCTCGGGCAGGCCGTCGTAGCCCGTGGCGCGGGCCAGGTCGACGACGGTGCCGGGGCGCAGTCCGCCGTCGAGGTGATCGTGCAGCAGCACCTTGGGCGCGCGGCGGATCTGCTCGGGGGTGGGTCGGGAGGTGGTCTCGGTCGTCATTTCGGCACTCTAGCCCCTACGCGCGTAGATGTCGGCGAACGATACGGAACGGTGACCCATCGGCGGGGTGGACACCGCACGGCGTTCTGCCATCGTGTCTGCCATGCCTGAGCAAGCGTTGCCGCAGCGCGGATCCCAGGGGCCGGGAGCGGGTTTGGCCCGGCTCGGAAAGCCGCTCGGCGCGGAGCATTCCGTGCACGGTGTCGCCCTGTTGCTGCCCGGCGGGCGCCCCGCCGGGACCCGCCGCCCCTCGGCCCTGACGCTGGCCGCGCAGCGGCGGGTGGCCCGCGGCCTGGCCCGGCCGGGGACGGCGGAGGGGCTGGTCACCCACGTCGTCCGCTACCGCCGCAGCGGCTGGAACGGCGCCGCGGCCGATCCCGTACGGGACGCGGAGTGGGCCGCGGACGAGGTCGTGCGGCGCTACGGCGACGTACCGGTGTGCCTGGTGGGTACGGACATGGGCGGCCGGGCCGCGCTGCTCGCCGCGGGGCACCCGGCCGTCACCTCCGTACTGGCGCTGGCCCCCTGGCTGCCCGCGCCGGAGTCCGTGCTCGACCCCGATCCGGTGCGGCAACTCGCGGGGCGGCGGGTGCTGCTGGTGCACGGCACCAACGATGAGCGCACCGACCCCGATCTGTCCTTCCGGCTCGCCGAGCGGGCGAAGAAGGTCAACCGGGACGTGTGCCGCTTCGAGGTGCACTCCGACGGGCACGCGCTGCACCAGCACCGCTCCGAAGTGCTCGCCCTGACGGTCGACTTCGTGCTCGGGTCGCTCTTCGGGCGGCACTACGCGCGCCCGGTGGCCGACGCGCTGGCGGCACCGCCGCCACTGGGGCTGCGCATGCCGCTCGCCTCCGGCTTCGGCGCGTCTCTGGGCTACTGACGCGGCCCCGGCCGCCGGAGGCGCGCGGGGGCATCGGACTCCCCCGGACGACGGCGGGAATGCCGTCGCCGGGCCGCGGCGGATCGCCGGCCCGCACCGGACCGCACCCGTCCGCCACTCCAGGACCCTCCAGGCCCGCACCCGGCGACCGCGCCGCCCGGCGCTCAGCGCGGCAGCAACTGCCCCCGGCGGGAGAGCAGGAAGCGTTTGAAGGCGGCCACCGGTGGGGTGTCGGGGTGGCCGTCGAGCCAGGCCACCCCGATCTCGCGGACGGCGCGCGGCGCGGTGACGGTCAGCTCCACCACGCCCGGCCGCGCCACCGCGGGCGGCGGCAGCAGGCCGACGCCCAGGCCCGCCGCGACCAGCCCGCGCAGCGTCTCCGGGTCCTCGCCCTCGAAGGCGACCTTCGGGGTGAAGCCGGCCTCCGCGCAGACCGCGTCGGTGATCCGGCGCAGCCCGTAACCGGGTTCGAGGGTCACGAAGAGCTCGCCGGCCGCCTCGGCGAGGCGGATCCGCTTGCGGCCGGCGAGCGGGTGGTCGTCGGGGACGACGAGGCGGAGCTTCTGCTCGTCGAGGCGGCGGGCGACGAGGTCCGGCGCGTCGGGCAGCGGCGAGGTCAGGCAGAGGTCGAGGTCGCCGAAGCGCAGCCGCTCCAGCATGGCCTCGCCGTAGTTCTGCACGAGCTGGAAGCGCACGCGCGGGTGGTCGGCGCGGAAGGCCCGGATCAGCTCGGGCACGGTCTCGGAGCCGAGGGTGTGCAGGAAGCCGAAGGCGACCTTCCCCGCGCTGGGGTCGGCGTCCGCCCGCACGGACTCGGCGGCGCGCTCGACCTCGGCCAGGGCCCGTTCGACGGAGGCGAGGAAAGTGCGGCCCGCGGCGGTCAGGGAGAGGGTGCGGCCGTGCCGGGCGAACAGCGCGACGCCCAGCTCCTGTTCGACGCGCGCCATCGAGCGGCTGAGGGTGGACTGCGGCATCTCCAGCTGGTGGGCGGCCCGGGTGACGTGCTCGTGCCGGGCGACGGCGACGAACTGCGCGAGGCGCGGGGTGAGGGTCGCGGCCCAGGAGTCCGCCTTGATCGCAGGGGTGTCCGGCGTTACCGGGTTGTCAAAAATCCGCGTCACGCTTTCATTGCCGGTCGGTGACAGGGAAGCCCCTGGCCTGCGATCATGCTGCACAGGAACGATTATCGCGAATTTGTGCATTGGACGCATGAGCGCTGCGTGCATACGGTCGGTACATGCCTCCTGCCGATACCGGGGCATCCGTCGTCACCACGCGATCGGGTGCCTCCGCACTGTCGTCCTCCGTTCCTTCCTCAGCCGATGACAACAAGCTGGTGCCCGGCGGGCCCGGCTACCGCAGGACGAGCCTCGCGCTCTTCGCCGCGGGTGTCGCCACCTTCGCCCTGCTCTACTCCACGCAGGCCCTGCTCCCCGCGATCTCCGACGACCTCGGTGTGACGCCGGATCAGGCGAGCTGGACCGTCTCGGCCGCGACCGGCGCGCTCGCCGTCGCCGTCGTCCCCTTGAGCGCGCTGTCCGAGCGCTACGGGCGCCGCGCGATGATGACCGCCTCGCTGTGTGTGGCCGCCCTCGTGGCCCTGCTCGTGCCCTTCGCCCCCGACCTGGGCTGGCTGGTGGCGCTCCGCGCCGTGCAGGGTGCCGCCCTGGCGGGCCTGCCCGCCTCCGCGATGGCGTATCTGGCCGAGGAGGTGCGGGCCAAGGCGCTGATCGGCGCGATCGGCCTGTTCGTGGCGGGCAACAGCCTCGGCGGCATGTCCGGGCGCATCCTCGCCGGCTGGGTCGCGCAGGCGTGGGGCTGGCGCGCCGGGCTGGGCGCGGTGGGCGTGCTCGCGGTGGTGTGCGCGGTGGCCTTCCGGCTGCTGCTCCCCAAGGCGCGGCACTTCACCCCGGCCGCGGTCTCGCCGCGCGCGCTGGCCCGCACCGTCGGCGGCCACCTCGCGGATCCGCTGCTGCGCCGGCTGTACGCGATCGGCGCGCTCTTCATGACCGTCTTCGGCGCGGTCTACACCGTCATCGGCTACCGGCTGGCCGAGGCGCCGTTCTCCCTGCCGCAGGGCGTCGTCGGCTCGATCTTCCTGGTCTATCTGGTCGGCACGGTCTCGTCGGCCGCGGCCGGGAAGCTGGTGGGACGGCTGGGGCGGCGCGGGGCGCTGTATCTGGCGCTGGGCACGACGTCGGCGGGTCTGCTGCTGACGCTCCCCCAGTCGCTGATCGCGGTGCTGGCCGGCCTGGTCCTGATCACGGCGGGGTTCTTCGCGGGCCACGCGGTGGCGTCGTCCTCGGTCAGCCGTACGGCGAAGACGGGCCGCGCGCAGGCGTCGGCGCTGTACCAGACGGCGTACTACCTGGGCAGTTCGGCCGGCGGCACGCTGGGCGCCGTCGCCTTCCACCTCGGCGGCTGGGACGGGGCGGTGGTCCTCGGCCTGATCGCGATGCTGGCCGCGGCGTCGATCACGCTCTACGCGACGCGCCGGGCGCTCCAGGAGCGCCGCTCCCTGCCCGCCGTCGCCCGGCCGTAAGGCACCCGCAGCCCGAAGGGGCCGCCCCGCCACCTGTCCTGGTGGGGGCGGCCCCTTCGTCGTTCACCACGCGGCCGCTCAGTACTCGTCGTCGCCCTCGTAGTAGTTGTTGACGACCACGTCCGGCTCGTCGTCGCTCATCGCCTCGTTGAGGAGGGCGCCGCCGACGAGGCCGGCCGCGCCGGCGCCGATGAGCGCGCCGGTGCCGAAGCGGCGGCCGCCCTGCTGCTGGTTGCCCTGCTGGGGATAGCCCTGCTGGGCGTAACCCTGCTGCGCGGGCTGCGGGTAGCCCTGCTGCTGGACCGGCTGCGGGTAGCCGGCCTGGGGGTAACCCGCCTGCGGCTGGGGGGCGGTGTAGTACGGCGGCGGCGTGGTCTGCACGCGCTGGGCGCAGCCGTTGCACGTCTGGATCTGCCGGGGCACACCCCACTGCGGGGACCACAGCACGGATGCCGTGCCGGGGCCATGGTTCGGGTCGAAGAAGCACGTCACGGAGGAACTCCCTGAGGATTGCTGAGGTGTGGCAAGGGGTGCGGCGGCCGTGGGGTTCTGCGGCACGGCACCGGCAAGAGGTGCGGACGCCGGGGACGGCACGGGCGGTTCCGCCTTCGCCGTGCTCACCTGGGCGGGCGGGGCCGGCGGCACGGGCGGGACGGCGGGCGCCGCCGGGGTCTCACGCAGGACGTCGACGCCGTAGTCACCCGCGATGCCCGCGAGGCCGGAGGCGTACCCCTGGCCGACCGCGCGGAACTTCCACTCCGCGCCGTGGCGGTAGAGCTCGCCGAAGACCATGGCGGTCTCGGAGCCGTCGACGCCCCCGAGGTCGTAGCGCGCCAGCTCGGCGCCGCCGGCCTGGTCGACGACGCGGATGTGCGCGCTGTCGAGGCGGCCGAAGTTCTGCCCGCGCCGCTCCGCCTCGTAGAGCGAGACGGGAAAGACGATCTTCGCCACCTCGGCCGGGACCCGGGTGAGGTCCACGTGGATCTGCTGGACGTCGCCCCCGCCGGCCGGTGTCCCGCCGCCGGAGTGGCTGACCGAACCGTCGGGGCTGCGCAGATTGTTGAAGAAGACGAAGTGCCGGTCGGAGAGCACCTTCCCGGCCTGGTCGCACAGCAGCGCGCTGGCGTCCAGCTCGAATCCGGCGCCCGGGGCGGACCGCGCCCGCCATCCCAGCCCGACCGTCACGGCGGTCAGGCCGGGGGCCTGCCTGCTCAGCGACACGTTGCCACCCTTGGCCAGGGCCACGCCCATGAACCTTCCTCCACTGTCCCGGCTTCCCTCGTTCATCGCGAACAACGGGGCGCCCGGGCCCACAGTTCCTGAGTTGCGCAATAAATAGATCAAGAGATGCCGGTACGACGCACCGGGGGGGGGGGGGGGGGGGAGAAAGGGGGGGGGGGGGGGGGGGGGGGGGGGGGGGGGGGGGGGGGGGGAGGGGGGGTGGGGGGGGGGGGGGTGGTAC
>NZ_JBVHLW010000007.1:116698-226548 GCF_055558795.1 Streptomyces sp. NPDC025618
CCGCGGCAAACAAAAACACTGTTTCCCCAGTCCCCCCTTTTTGGCACGCACACAAAACCCCCCCCCCCCCCCCCCGGTGCGCGTGTGCCGGACCGCTTACGCGATGCGGTCCAGGACGATCGGGTTCGGCGTGAAGGCCGTGCCCGCGGCGGCGATCTCGACGCCGCCCTCCAGGGACTGGAGCGCGTACGCGAACTTCTCCGGGGTGTCGGTGTGGAGAGTCATCAGCGGCTGGCCCTCCTTGACCTCGTCGCCCGGCTTGGCGTGCAGCTCGACGCCCGCGCCGGCCTGGACCGCGTCCTCCTTGCGCGCGCGGCCCGCGCCCAGGCGCCAGGCGGCGACGCCGACGGCGTAGGCGTCGAGGCCGGTGAGGACGCCGGAGGAGGTGGCCGTGACGACGTGCTGCTCGCGCGCGACCGGCAGGGCCGCGTCCGGGTCGCCGCCCTGCGCCTGGATCATGCGGCGCCAGTGGTCCATGGCGGAGCCGTCCTTGAGCGCCTTGGCCGGGTCGGCGTCCGGCAGGCCCGCCGCGGTGAGCATCTCGCGCGCCAGCGCGAGCGTCAGCTCGACGACGTCGGCCGGGCCGCCGCCCGCCAGGACCTCGACGGACTCGCGGACCTCGAGGGCGTTGCCCGCGGTCAGGCCGAGCGGGGTCGACATGTCGGTGAGCAGGGCGACGGTCTTCACACCGTGGTCCGTGCCCAGGCCGACCATCGTGGAGGCGAGCTCGCGCGCGTCCTCGATGTTCTTCATGAAGGCGCCGGAGCCGACCTTGACGTCGAGGACGAGCGAGCCCGTGCCCTCGGCGATCTTCTTCGACATGATGGAGGAGGCGATCAGCGGGATCGCCTCGACCGTGCCGGTCACGTCGCGCAGCGCGTAGAGCTTCTTGTCGGCCGGGGCCAGGCCGTCGCCTGCGGCGCAGATGACGGAGCCGACGTCCCGCAGGACCTTCATCATCTCGTCGTTCGAGAGCAGGGCGCGCCAGCCGGGGATGGACTCCAGCTTGTCGAGCGTGCCGCCGGTGTGCCCGAGGCCGCGGCCGGAGAGCTGCGGGACGGCCGCGCCGCAGGCCGCGACGAGCGGGGCCAGCGGCAGGGTGATCTTGTCGCCGACGCCGCCGGTGGAGTGCTTGTCGGAGGTCGGCATCGGGAGCGAGGAGAAGTCCATCCGCTCACCGGACTTGATCATCGCGGCGGTCCAGCGGGCGATCTCGGCCCGGTCCATGCCGTTGAGCAGGATGGCCATGGCGAGCGAGGACATCTGCTCGTCGGCGACCTCGCCGCGGGTGTACGCGTCGATGATCCAGTCGATCTGCTCGTCCGTGAGACGACCGCGGTCGCGCTTGGTGCGGATTACGGAAATGGCGTCCATCAGCAGATTTTCCTTAAGTTCGTGCGTCCTCAGGCTTCCCGGTCGCGATGCCGGAAAGTGACCCGCACCGCGTATGAGCAGTCATACGCGGTGCGGCGCTTAAGGACATATTCAGCGATCCAGGTCAGCAGGGCCAAACGCGTCGGGCAGCAGGTCGGACAGCGGGCGGACGCCGGTGGTGGTGTCCACCGCCAGTTCCGGACCGCCGTGCTCCCACAGCAGCTGGCGGCAGCGGCCGCACGGCATGAGCACATTGCCCTTGCGGTCGCAACAGGTGAAGGCCACCAGCCGTCCGCCGCCGGAGGAGAACAGGTCGGAGATCAGCCCGCATTCGGCGCACAGGGCGACACCGTAGGCGGCGTTCTCCACGTTGCAGCCGGTGACGGTGCGGCCGTCGTCCACGAGCGCCGCGGCGCCCACGGGGAAGCCGGAGTACGGGGCGTAGGCCCGGGACATGGCGTCCCGGGCCCGCGTCCGCAGGTACTCCCAGTCGGCGGAAGCACTCACTTGCCCTGCCCCTTCCGGTACGGCTTGCCGTTCGCCTTGGGCATCCGCAGGCGCTGCGCCGAGAAGGACAGCACGAGCAGCGTCGCGACGTACGGGGTGGCGTCGACGAACTCGCCCGGCACGGTCTTGGTGAGCACGTACCACAGGACCAGCGCGGCGGCGAGGGCGCCGGAGACGATCGCGACCTGGCGCTTGCCCGCCTTGAAGCGCCAGGCGGCGAGGCCGGCCAGCAGCACGGCGAGGAGCAGCAGCAGCGCGTGGACGGTCGAGCCGCCGGAGCGCAGCTGGAGGCTGTCCATGAAGCCGAAGAGGCCCGCGCTCATCGCGATGCCGCCCGGCCGCCAGTTGCCGGAGATCATGGTGGCGAGACCGATGTAGCCGCGGCCGCCGGTCTGGCCGTCGGAGTACATGTGCGTGCCGATGGCGAGGAACGCGCCGCCGAGGCCGGCGAGGGCACCGGAGACGATCACGGCCACGTACTTGTACGTGTAGACGTTGACGCCGAGGGACTCGGCCGCGACCGGGCTCTCACCGCAGGAGCGCAGGCGCAGGCCGAAGGCCGAGCGCCACAGCACGAAGAAGGTGCCGACGAAGAGCAGCGCGGCGACGATCGTCAGCCAGGACACATCGGTGACCAGGCCGTCGATCACCCCAGCGAGGTCCGAGACGAAGAACCAGTGGTGCTTCTCGACGCTGTTCAGCCAGTCGGACAGGCCCGGGATGGAGAAGTTGGGCATGTTGGGCATGACCGGCGACTGCTTGTCGTTGCCGCCCGCCAGCTGGGCGGCGCTGCCCTCCGCACCGAAGGTGATCTTGGCGAGGTACTGCGTGACGCCGAGCGCCAGGATGTTGATGGCGACACCGGAGATGATGTGGTCGGCGCCGAAGGTGACGGTCGCGACGGCGTGCACGAGGCCGCCGAGCGCACCGCCGAGGACGCCGGCGAGCGCGGCGATCCAGGGGCCGTGCTGCCAGCCCATCCAGCCCGCGCAGAAGGTGCCGAGCATCATCATGCCTTCGAGGCCGATGTTGACGACGCCCGAGCGCTCGGCCCACAGGCCGCCGAGACCGGCGAGGCCGATCGGCACGGCCGCGGCGAGCGCGCCGCTGAACTGGCCGGAGGAGGTCAGGTCACCGGCGCTGGTGACCGCGCGCAGCGCGGAGAGCAGCAGCAGTGCCGCCGCGATGCCCAGCAGGACGACGGGGGTGGTGATCCTCCGGCCGCCGGGCTTGTTCTTGCCGCTCAGCGCGTTGCTGACGGCATCGGTGAGGGTCGTGCTCACGCGGACACCTCCGCCTTGTCGTTCTTGCGGGCCTGGGCGGCGAGCTCCTCGCCGACCTTCCGCTGCTGGGTCTTCAGGCCGTACCGGCGGACGACCTCGTAGGCGATGACGACGCACAGGACGATGACGCCCTGGACCACACCGACGATCTCCTGCGCGTATCCCTCGAACTCCAGCTGGGTGCTGGTGCGGTCGAGGAAGCCCCACAGGAGGGCGGCGAGGGCCATGCCGATGGGGTGGTTGCGGCCGAGGAGCGCGATGGCGATGCCGGTGAAGCCGATGCCGACGGGGAAGTCGGTGCCGTAGTTGTACGAGACGCCGAGCAGGGTCGGCATGCCGACGAGGCCCGCGGCGGCGCCGGAGATCACCATCGAAGTGATCACCATGCGCTTGACGTTGACGCCGCTGGCCTGGGCCGCGGTCTCGGACTGGCCGACGGTGCGCAGGTCGTAGCCGAAGCGCGTGCGGCTGAGCACGAACCAGTAGGCGACGCCCGCGAGGGCCGCGATGACCACGAAGCCGTAGACCGGCTTGGGCTGGGTCGGGAACTCGAAGAAGTGGGCGGAGTCCGGCAGATAGGACGTGTGGATCAGGTTGCCCTCCTTCTTGGCGAGCCGCCCGTCCTGGAGGAAGTACGCGATGACCGAGCCCGCGATCGCGTTGAGCATGATCGTGCTGATCACCTCGCTGACGCCGCGGGTCACCTTCAGCAGACCGGCGATGCCGGCCCAGAGCGCGCCCACGATCATCGCCACGATGATGATCACGGGGATCTGCACGAAGCCCGGCATCGTCATGGCGCCGCCGACGACCGCGGCGAAGAACGCCGCGATGCGGTACTGGCCGTCCACACCGATGTTGAAGAGGTTCATCCGGAAGCCGATGGCGACGGCCAGCGCGGACAGGTAGTACGGGACCGCCTTGTTGATGATCCAGACCTGCGAGTCGCTCTTCGACCCGTAGTCGGCCATCACCTGATAGGCGTGGAAGGGGTCCTTGCCGGTCGCCCCGATGATCACGGACGTGATGGCCACGGCCGCGACGATGGCCAGCACCGGCGCGGCGAGGCCCAGGACGATCTTGTCCCTGTCGGCCTTCTTGGTGATGCTCACTTGCCGTCGCCCCCTTCCTCTTCCTCGCGCGCGTCCGCCGACGCGTCGTCGTCCTGTGTCTCTTCCTGTGCCGCCGGGGCCTCGGCGGTCTCCTCGGCGCCCTCCTCGTG
Source organism: Streptomyces sp. NPDC025618 (assembly GCF_055558795.1). Taxonomy (NCBI): domain Bacteria; kingdom Bacillati; phylum Actinomycetota; class Actinomycetes; order Kitasatosporales; family Streptomycetaceae; genus Streptomyces; species Streptomyces sp. NPDC025618. The sequence continues at coordinate 121,085 of NZ_JBVHLW010000007.1, forward strand.
TTCGAGGTGGCCGGAGGCGGCGCCCGTCATCGCGGAACCGAGTTCCTCGGGCGTGATGCTCGCGGGGTCGGCGTCGGCGACCAGGCGGCCGCGGAACATCACCCGCAGGGTGTCGGAGAGCCCGATCAGCTCGTCCAGGTCGGCGGAGATCAGCAGCACCGCCAGGCCCTCGCGGCGCGCCTCGCGGATCTGGTCCCAGATCTGCGCCTGCGCGCCGACGTCCACGCCCCGGGTGGGGTGCGCGGCGATGAGCAGCTTGGGCAGGTGGCTCATCTCGCGGCCGACGATCAGCTTCTGCTGGTTGCCGCCGGACAGCGAGGCCGCGGTGACCTCGATGCCGGGGGTGCGCACGTCGAACTCGCGGACGATGCGCTCGGTGTCGGCGCGGGCGGCCTTGAGGTCGAGGAGCGCGCCCTTGCTGTTGGGCTTCTCGGTGACGTGCCCGAGGATGCGGTTCTCCCACAGCGGCGCTTCCAGCAGCAGGCCGTGCCGGTGGCGGTCCTCGGGGATGTAGCCGATGCCGTCCTCGCGCCGCTTGCGCGTGGGCGCGTGGCTGATGTCGGAGCCGTCGAGCGTGACGGTGCCGCCGTCGGGGTCGCGCATGCCCATGACGGCCTCGACCAGTTCGGCCTGCCCGTTGCCCTCCACGCCCGCGATGCCGAGGACCTCGCCCTTGTGGATGGTGAAGGAGATGCCGTCGAGCACGGCGCGCACGGCACCGTCGGGGTCGGTGGCCGACAGGCGCAGCCCCTCGACGGTGAGCATCGGCGTGTCCGTGACGGTGGACTCGCGGGTCTCGGGCGAGGGCAGTTCCTCACCGACCATCAGCTCGGCCAGCTGCTTGGGCGTGGTCTCGCTCGGCACCGCCGTGCCGACGGTGGTGCCGCGGCGGATCACGGTGATGTCGTCGGCGACGGAGAGCACCTCGCCGAGCTTGTGCGAGATGAAGATGACCGTCAGGCCCTCCGCCTTGAGCTCGCGGAGGTTGTCGAAGAGCGCGTCGACCTCCTGCGGCACGAGGACGGCGGTGGGCTCGTCGAGGATCAGCGTACGGGCGCCGCGGTAGAGGACCTTGAGGATCTCCACGCGCTGGCGGTCGGCCACACCGAGGTCCTCGACGAGGACGTCCGGGCGGACGCCGAGCCCGTAGGCGTCGGAGATCTCCTTGATCCTCGCCTTGGCCTTGCCGCCGATGCCGTGCAGCTTCTCGGCGCCGAGGACGACGTTCTCCAGCACGGTGAGGTTGTCGGCGAGCATGAAGTGCTGGTGCACCATGCCGATGCCGCGCGCGATGGCGTCGGCCGGGCTGTGCAGGGAGACCTGCTCGCCGTCGAGGGTGATGGTGCCCTCGTCCGGCTTCTGCATGCCGTAGAGGATCTTCATCAGGGTCGACTTGCCGGCGCCGTTCTCGCCGCACAGGGCGTGGACGGTGCCGCGGCGGACCGTGAGGTGGATGTCGTGGTTGGCCACGACGCCGGGGAACCGCTTGGTGATGCCCGCGAGTTCTACTGCGGGGGCGGTACTGCTGGACGCTTTGATGGCGCACTCTCCTCGGGGAAGGGAGCGGGAGGAACCGGGCCGGCCGTGCGGGGATCGGGCGGGCTCCGGGGGAGGGCGGCTGCCGACGCTACACGCGTCAACGGATAGCTACGCGCGTAGCGTTGGCCAGAGGCATACCGTCGGCCGACGGAATGCACAGGGAGGCCCGGCGGCGGGGAGACCTTCCCCACCGCCGGGCCCGTGACCTGCCGGGACCGGTTCGCGCCGGTCCCTCGGGTCACGAGTTCAGCTGGTCTTGACCGTGACCTTGCCGTCCACGATCTCCTTCTTGGCTTCCTCGATCTTCGACTTGATGTCGTCGATGAAGCCGCCCGAGGTGGACAGCGACACGCCGTTGTCCTTCAGCAGGTACTTGCGCTCACCGGTGATCGGCTTGCCGTCCTGGACGCTCTTGATGAAGTCGTAGACCGCCACGTCGACGTTCTTCACGACGGAGGTGAGGATGGAGTTCTTGTACTTCGCGAGACCGGGCTGCTGGTACTGGTCGGAGTCGACGCCGATCGCCCAGGCGCCCTTCTGCTCGGAGACGGCCTCGATGGAGCCGTTGCCGGACAGGCCCGCCGCCGTGTAGATCACGTCGTAGCCCTGCTCCAGCATGCCCTTGGCCTTCTCCTTGGCGGAGGCCGGGTCGTTGAAGCCCTTGTCGGTGGCCGACAGGTAGTCCGAGCGGACGTCGATCTTGGAGTCGACGCTCTTGGCGCCCTGCTCGTAGCCGGCCTGGAACTTCTGGATCAGCGCGTTCTGCGTGGCGCCGATGAAGCCGACCTTCTTGGTCTTGCTCTTCAGCGCGGCGGCGACGCCGGCCAGGTAGGAGCCCTCCTGCTCGCCGAAGGTGATGCTCTCGACGTTGTCGCCGGGGACGACCGAGTCGACGACCGCGAAGGAGGTCTTGGGGAAGTCCTTGGCGACCTTCTCGATCGACTGCGAGTAGTTGAAGCCGACGCCGATGACCGGGTTGTAGCCCGCGTCGGCGAGCGAGCTGAGGCGCTGCTCGCGCTCCGCCTCGGTCTCGCCGTTCTTGGCGGTCATCATCTTGCCGTTGACCTTGAGGTCCTTCATAGCTTTGTCCAGGCCACGGGCCGCGGACTCGTTGAAGGAGTGGTCGTCACGACCGCCGACGTCGAAGGCAAGCCCCACTCCCTTGCCCTTCCCCCCACCGGATTCGGTGGAGGACTCACCACAGGCGGTGAGAGTGAATGCGAGTGCCGCGGTGGTAACACCGGCGACAGCGATTGTGGATACCCGACGCACGAAGGGCCCCTTCACTCGAAGCGCCTCCGTCGGCGCTGGTTCGCGGGCATCGTAACGCGCGTAGATGGAGATAAAAGGGGTGCTTGAAAGCCGTTATCGGACCGATGCGAACGCTTCTTGACCGGATTGCCCGCTGATTGATCAGGAACACCCGGGAAATGAGCCTGAAACGCCCGGCGAACGCCCCTAATGCGGCCGGGAAGCCCCTAAGGCCGCTTTGGGCGATCCTCCAATTGATCGATCATTTAAGGATGCAGGCCGTCCAGCAGCGCGGCGGCCGTGAAGAGCTCCACTCCGGCCTGGATGGATCCCTCATCCACGTCGAAATCACCGCGATGCAGGTCACGTCGGGTGTTATCGCCCACCGACCGGACTCCGAGCCGGGCCATCGCGCCGGGCACGTGCTCCAGATACCAGGAGAAGTCCTCGCCGCCCAGGCTCTGCTCGGTGTCCTCGACCGAGGACGGACCGCGGCGCGCCATCATGGCGCGCCGCAGGAGTTCGGTGACCTCCGGGTCATTGATGACCGGGGGCACCCCCCGGACGTAGTTGATCTCCGACTTCGCGCGGTGCAGCGTGGCGACCTCGTCGATCGCGGCGTGCACCAGGTCCGGCGCGTCCCGCCAGGCGTGCAGGTCCAGGCAGCGGACCGTGCCGGAGAGCTCGCCGTGCTGCGGGATGACGTTGGGGGCGTGCCCGGTCTCCATCCGCCCCCAGGTGAGGGAGAGGCCCGAGCGGGCGTCGGCCCGGCGCGCGAGGACCGCGGGGACGTCGGTGGCCACCCGGGCCACGGCGGTCACCAGGTCGGTGGTGAAGTGCGGCCGCGCGGTGTGGCCACCGGGGCCGTCCAGCGAGACCTCCAGCCGGTCGCACGCCGAGGTGATCGCGCCCTGCCGCAGGCCGATGCGCCCGACCTCGACCTTGGGGTCGCAGTGCACCGCGATGATCCGGCCCACGCCGTCCAGCGCGCCGCACTCGATGGCGTCGAGGGCGCCGCCGGGCAGCACCTCCTCGGCGGGCTGGAAGATCAGCCGGACCGGGTGCGGCAGTTCCCCCCGCGCGGCCAGCTCCGCGAGGACGAGACCGGCGCCGAGCACGGCGGTGGTGTGCACGTCGTGGCCGCAGGCGTGCGCCATTCTGGGGACGGTCGAGCGGTACGGCACCGTCTTGGTGTCCGGGATGGGCAGCGCGTCCAGATCGGCGCGCAGCGCGAGCATGCCCCGGGCGGTGGTGGTGTGCCGGCCCGCCTCCCGTACGGCGTCCCGCCCGATGTCACAGAAGAGTCCGGTGCCCGTGGAGAGGGTGCGGGGCTTGAGTCCCGCCTTCTCCAGCCTCGCTTTGACCGCCGCGGTGGTACGGAACTCGCGGTTCCCGAGCTCCGGGTGCATGTGCAAGTCGCGGCGGAACGCGATGAGTTCGGCGCGCAGCGCGGACGGGAGTGCACCGGGCAGCTTGGCGTCGACGGCGTCGGGTTCGGCATCCAAAGGCATCAGATGGTTCACGCAGTGAAGGGTAAAGCCCTCACCCCCGCAACTGCCCCCAGATCTAGAAAAGTTCAGCCGCATGGATGGGTCGCGAGCAGGGTATGACCAATTATTACGGCTCAGGGGGCCGTCAGCGGCATGATCGGAAGTCGGCGCACATCAGGGGCGGTGTCCGTCACCTCGGAGAGGAATCCCTCAGCCCGGGGCGAGGCGTTGTCGGTGAGCCAGACGGGGTCGATGTCGCAGACCGCGACCGTCACGCCGGTGCCGGCGAGCGCGAGCGGCAGGGTGTGCACCACGGTCGAGGGGAAGCTGAGCACCGTGCGGCCGATGGGGCCCCGCCGCGCGATCAGCTCCAGCGGCAGCTCGGGGCGTACGACCTCCAGGCCCGCCCGGGAGCCGACGCGGCGCAGCTTGTCGGCGCTCTCCCGGCGGTGCGCGAAGTAGCGGGTGGCGCCGTGGGTGCGGGTGAGCGCGGCGACGGCATCCAGATAGCGGTCCGGGTGCACGACCCCGGTCTCGACGAGCGAGGTGCCGACGAGGTCGGTGCCACGGGTGAGGCGGGGCGGGCCGAAGGTGGCGCGGGTCCAGGCGAAGTCGTTGTGTGTGACGGTCACGCCGGGCGGCGGCTCGACGGGCATCGAGGTGAACACCTCTACTGCCCGGCGGTCGTTCGGCGTGAGCCGACGGCGCGCGGAAGCGGAGACCGGCGCGAAGGCGATGTCACGCGCCCCGCGACTGCCGCGCCGGTGCCACCGCACGAGGCGCTCCCCACGGGCGAGTTGGGCCACGAACTCCAGGGTGGCGGTCCCGTCGTCCACCACGACCAGCTCCCGGGCCCGGGTGATCGTCAGCAGCAGCTGCACATAGCGGGAGAACGGATCCCCGATGACGATCCGGTGCGCCTTGCGCAGCGCCCCCGCGAGACCACCGACGGTCTGCACCGGTGCCCCCGCCCCGCCCCGCGCCTCCTCCCAGCGCACTTCGTGCCCCTGGTCGCGCGCCAGCTCGGCCATGCGGCGCAGCTGACCCCGCGTCATGGGGTCGTGCGGGGCGAGGACGACGACCACGAGGCCGGTACCGGCCGGGCGGAGCGGGGCGGGGGCGCGGTCCCTCGGCTGGCGCGGGATGCCGTCGCGGAGCGGCCGTTCCCCGTCGCGGGGGCCGGGCACGGTGGTGTCCGGCGCCGGACCGCCGGTGACATGCGCCCATTCGAGGACGTTGAGGAGCTGCACCGGGCTCTCGACGAAGGCGAGGGTGCGGGCGGACGGCCCGGCGGGCGCGGTCACCGTGGGGCCCGTCAGACCGTGGCGGGTTCGCGGTCGGCGGCCCGCTCCTCGTCGCCCTGGGCGACGACGCCCGCGACGCGGCGCAGCTTGCGCATCGGCCCCAGCTCGCTCTCGTAGACCTTCTTCACCCCGTCGCCCAGCGACTCCTCCACGACGCGGATGTCGCGTACGAGCCGCTGGAGGCCGCCGGGCTCGACGGACGCGGCCTGGTCGGAACCCCACATCGCCCGGTCGAGGGTGATGTGCCGCTCGACGAAGGTGGCGCCGAGCGCGACGGCGGCCAGTGTCGTCTGGAGGCCCGTCTCGTGGCCGGAGTAGCCGATCGGCACGTTGGGGTACTCCGCCTGGAGGGTGTGGATGACCCGGAGGTTGAGCTCGGCGGCCTTGGCCGGATAGGTCGAGGTGGCGTGGCACAGCAGGATGTTGTCGCTGCCGAGCACCTCCACGGCGTGCCGGATCTGCCTCGGGGTGGACATCCCGGTGGAGAGGATGACCGTACGGCCGGTGGCGCGCAGGGCCCGCAGGAGTTCGTCGTCGGTGAGCGAGGCGGAGGCGACCTTGTGGGCCGGCAGGTCGAACTTCTCCAGGAAGGCGACGGCCTCGGTGTCCCAGGGCGAGGCGAACCAGTCGATGCCGCGCTCCCGGCAGTGCTCGTCGATCCGGCGGTACTCCTCCTCGCCGAACTCCACCCGGTGGCGGTAGTCGATGTAGGTCATCCGGCCCCACGGCGTGTCGCGTTCGACGTCCCACTGGTCGCGCGGGGTGCAGATCTCGGGGGTGCGCTTCTGGAACTTCACGGCGTCGCAGCCGGCGTCGGCGGCGGCGTCGATGAGGGCGAAGGCGTTGTCGAGGTCGCCGTTGTGGTTGATGCCGATCTCGCCGGTGATGTAGACGGGGTGGCCGGGTCCGGCGGTCCTGCCGCCGAGGGTGCGGGTGCGCGGGGCGGGGCTCATCTGGGGAGGTTCCTTAGGGCTCGGAGACATCAGGGAGATCAGAGGGTGGGGCCGAGGAGCCAGGAGGCGATCTCGCGGAGGGCTCCGCTGCCACCGGGTGCGGCGGTCACCGCGCGGGCGGCGCCGCGTACGGCGTCGTGGGCGCTCGCGACGGCGACGGGCCAGCCGACGAGGCCGAAGCAGGGGAGGTCGTTGACGTCGTTGCCGACGTAGAGCACGCGCTCGGGTGCGATGCCGCGCTCGTCGCACCACTGCTTGAGCGCGAGGTCCTTGCGGTCGATGCCATGCAGCACCGGTACGTCGAGCTTGCGGCCGCGCGCGGCGACGACCGCGTTGGCCTCGGTGGACAGGATCAGCAGGGCCAGCCCGGCGCGGCGCAGGGCGGCGACGCCGAGGCCGTCGCCGCGGTGCACGGCGACGAGCTCGCGGCCGTCCGCGTCGATGAGCACCCGGTCGTCGGTCTGGGTGCCGTCGAAGTCCATGACGACGGCGTCGACGTCCTCCAGCGAGGGCAGCGCGCCCGCAGCGGGCGCGTCCAGCAGGGGCGCGAGCGCGCGGGCCCGCGCGAGGTCGTGCGGATCGTCGATCTCCAGCACGCGCGCGGGGTCGGTGCGGACAAGCTCGGTGCGGCCGAAGAAGCGGTGGCGCTCCGCTCGGAAGCGGTCGGCGCGCATGGCGTAGGCGGCACCGGTCTCCAGCAGGTCCTGGGGGCGGTCCTGACGGCGGGGGCGGTACGCCTTGTCGTGGTTGACGCCGCGTCCGCCGACGGGGTGGCCGGGGGCCTCCCCGTGGCCGGAGGCCACCCCACTGGCGAGGGTATCCCCGGCGCCGGAGGCCACCACACTGCCGGAAGCCTCCCTGCTGCCGGGCGCCTCCCCTCCGCTGGAAGCCTCCCCGCTGCCGGTGGCCGCCGCATGGCCGGCGCCGGGCCCGTCGGTGAGCCCGAGGGCTTCTTCCGCTGCCCGACCCATGGCGGCCTGATCGCACCGCGGCGCGGTGTCCTCACCGGCCGGACGGGCCGGGGCGTGGCCGAGGCCGGGCGCCTCCTGAGGTCCGGGGGCCGGCTCCCGGCCCCCGCGTTCCCCGGCCACCGCGCCGGCCTGGACCGGCGCTTGAGCGCCGGAGTCCTGCCGGGGGAAGGGGCGGGCCCGGGGAACGGACTCCTCGCGCCAGACGAAGCCGTGGAACGGGGCCACCGTCAGGGCCGTGTCCGCGCCCTGTCCGGCCACCGCCGCCGCGACGCCGTCGATGTCGGCCGCGGTGATGAAGGGGCTGGTGCACTGCACCAGCAGGACGGTGCCGACCGTCCGGCCGTACATCGCCTCGTACGCGTCCATCGCGTGCAGCACCGCCGTCTCGCTCGACGCCGTGTCGCCCGCGATCCGGGCGGGCCGCGGGACGACCACCGCCCCGGCCTCCCGCGCGACCGCCGCGATGCCGGGGTCGTCCGTGGACACCACGACGTCGGTGACCAGGCGCGCCGCCCGGCAGGCGCGCACCGCGCGGGCGACGAGCGGGACGCCGCCGACGGGCGCGAGGTTCTTGGCGGGGACGCCCTTCGATCCCCCGCGGGCGGGGATGACGGCCAGGACGGTGTCCGGGGCTGCGGACATGGCGGCTCCTTCCGAAGCGACTGCCGAAGCGACTGCCGAGGCGGCTTGCGAGGCGGCTTCCGGGGCAGCTCGCGAAACGGCATGCGACACGGCGTCCGGGCCGGCGTCCGGGAGGGCGGCGTCGCTCACAGCTCCCCCAGCCTCCGGATGACGGGCGCGACGCGCTGCACGCCGTGGCGGTACGCGCCCCGCGCCGCTTCCCGCACCGCCCGCCGCAGGGCGCTCGGTTCGCCGGGCGGCCGGGCGGTGCCGGGCAGGGGACGGCCCTCGGGGTCGAGGCCGTGCCGGGCGAGGACCGCGGGGAGGTAGCCGGGGGCGGTCGCGGCCGTGTAGTACGGGGCGAGCGGCGGGAGCGCGGAGCGGGCGACGAGGGCGGCGACGCGCCGCCGGGCCGCGTCGTGCACGGTGCCGTGGGCGTACGGGCCGACGGCGGCGACGCCCTGGCGGGCGACCCAGTCCGCGTCGGCCTCGGGGAGGTGCCCGGCGTCGAGCCGGTCCCAGGAGGCGAGGCAGCCGGACCCGAGGAAGTGGTGGTTGCCGAGGGCCTCGCGGATGCCGAGGTCGGTGAGGACGGCCGTGGGCACGCCCCGGTGGAGCGACTCCAGGGCGGCCGTGGAGCTGACGGTGACGAGGAGGTCGGTGCGGTCGAGCACCTCGCCCATGTGGCCGTAGACGAGCCGGCAGTTGGGCGGCAGTCCGCCGGGGACCCGCTTCGCCAGCTTCTGGTACGGGAGTTCCTCGATGTGCGTGGTGTGCTCGCCGGGCTTGCTGCGGAGCTTGATGAGGACGTCGCGCCGCGGGTGCTTCCGCGCGTGCTGCGCCGCGCGGTTCAGGAGATACGCACGGTCCGCGCGGCTCTCCGGCACGGACGGCTGGGCGGCGAACACCACGGTGAACGGCCGGGGTTCGGGATCGGCCCTCCCGTCACTTCCGTCCGCCAGGAACGGCAGCGCCCATTCCGTCACACTGTCCGCGGGCGCCCCCACGCCCTCGTACACCGCGCGGAAACGCGCGGCGTCCTGCGGGGAGTTGGCGAGGACGATGTCCGCGCCGTGCCGCAGGAGCAGGCCGTCGGCAAGCTTCTCGTAGACGACGCCGACATAGCCGGTGACGACGACCGGCCGCTCCGGCGCGGCCCCCCAGGCGTGCGCCAGCCCGTGCAGCGCGGCCTGGACGGCGCCGCCGACGCAGGCCAGCACGACGATGTCGTACCGATCGCGGCCGGCCGTGCGGACGAACTCCGCCGCCGTCACCTCGCGCAGCGTCTCCGCGCGCACCCCGACCTCGGCGAGCTGGCGGACCGTGGGCGTCGCGCGGCCCCTGAGCAGCAGGCCGTCGAGCCGGGCGCCGGGAGCGAGGCGGTGGGCGGTGAGCGCACCCCACTTCCATCGGGTGTCGGAGTCGGCGAGCACGGCGATCCGCGGCGCGGTCGGAGGAGAGGCAGCTCGTGATGGCACGTCGCCGACGATAGGAATCCATTCCGTTTGGCTGCCCAACGCCAGCGCAACAACCGGTAAACAGCACACCGACGATCGGCGAATCGGCCTGGCCGCGCGGCGGGTTCATCATTCCGCCGCGCTTCGTTCACCTTCGCGCCCGCCCCAGGACAAGACGAATGCCGGGGGGCCGCCTAATGTCACGGGAGTGGTCAAGCTCTCCGTCATCGTGCCGTTCTTCAATGTGCAGACCTATGCGCCCGACACACTGAGGAGCCTGCAAGCGAACACCCGCGAGGATTTCGAATTCATTCTCGTGGACGACTGCTCGACCGACGGCACCCCGGAACTCCTGGACCGCGCCGCGCGCGACCTGCCCGGCGTCAAGGTCGTGCGGCACGCGCGGAACGGCGGCCTGGCCACGGCCCGCAACAGCGGGCTGGACGCGGCGAACGGCGAGTACCTGACCTTCCTCGACGGCGACGACTGGCTCGCCCCCGGCTACTACCCTCAACTCCTGCAAACGATAGAGGAGTTGGCGGTCGACTTCGTCCGCACCGACCACGTCCAGTGCACGGGCCGCGTCCGCACCGTGCAGCGCGCGCCGCACGGCAGGCGCCGAGTGGTGCTCGACCCGCGCGGCGCGATCCTGCCCGCCGACCGCTCGACGTCCGTCGACTACCCCTACGCCTGGGCCGGCATCTACCACCGGCGGCTGCTGGACGAGGGGCTGCTGCACTTCCGGCACGGCCTGCGCACCGCCGAGGACCGCCCGTGGATCTGGCGGCTGCACCGCGAGGCGCGCACCTTCGCCGTGACCGGGCTGCTGGGCGTCTTCTACCGCCGGGGAGTGGCCACTTCGCTCACCCAGATCGGCGATGTGCGACAGCTCGATTTCCTGCGCGCATTCGATCAGGTAATCGAGGAGACAGCGCGCGACAAGGACGCGGACGCCTTTCTCCCGAAAGCCGTTCGAACTTATTGCGCCATCATTTCCCACCACCTCGGCGCGATCGAGCGTTTCGAACCGGCGGTGGCCCGCGCACTGCGTTCGAGAAGCGCGGCCGCGCTCCGGCGCATGCCCCCCGATCTGGTCAAGGACGCCTTGAATTCGATGGATTACGACCGTGCCGTCCGGCTGCGGCGCCTGCGCCGCCGTCCCGCAGCCCCGGGGGTCTCCGCCTGATGCACGGCCGTCCCCGCACCCAGATCTTCCTGGCGTCGACCCTCTACGGGGCCGCGACGCTCGCCGCCGCCCTGGACACCGGGTGCTTCTCCCCCGCCGACCGCAGGCTGCTGCTCGTCGCCAACACGGCGGCGGTCCCGGAGACCACCCCGGCGCTGGACGAGGCGCCGGGCTTCGAGGTGCTGCGCGCCCGCTTCGACGGCGTGCTGTCGTGGAACGCGGCGATCAGCCCCTTCCACCCCACCGGCTGGACGCCCCGCCCGGACGACGCCCCGCTGTGGGAGCGGCACTTGAGGATGCTGTGGGGCCTGGGAAACGACGATCTGGAGCTGATCGTCGAGTCGATCCAGGTGAGCCCGGCGCAGGCGCTCGCCCTGTGCTTCGCGGACGCCCCGCTGGAGGTCTACGCCGACGGGCTGATGAGCTACGGCCCGACGCGCAGCAAGCTCGACCCGCTCCTCGGCACCCGCGTCCGCCGGCTCCTCCACCTGGACCTGGTGCCCGGCCTGCGCCCGCTGCTGCTCAGCGAGTTCGGGGTCGAGTCGGAGACCGTCCTCACCACCGCCTTCAGCGCCGTGCTGGACGAACTCACGGCCGCCGCACCGCCCGTGACCGCTCCGCAGGGCGCGGCGCTGCTGCTCGGCCAGTATCTGTCGGCGCTGGAGATCCTCACGCCCGAGGAGGAGGAGCGGCTGCACGTGCGCATGCTGCGCGGCGCGGCCGGGCGCGGTCACCGGGAGCTGGTGTTCAAGCCGCACCCCTCGGCCCCGGCGCGCTGGTCGCGGATGCTGGAGCAGGAGGCGGAGCGCCTCGGTGTGCGGCTGACGGTGCTGGAGACCCCGGTGCTGGCGGAGGTGCTGTTCCGGCGGCTCCGGCCGGCGCTGGTGGTCGGCTGCTTCTCGACGGCGCTGCTGACGGCGAGCACGTTCCACGGGCTGCCGGTCGCCCGCACGGGCACGGATCTGCTGCTGGAGCGGCTCACTCCGTACCAGAACAGCAATCGCGTTCCCGTGACGCTCGTCGACGCGCTGCTACCCGGTCTGGAGGACCGGGCGGCGCACCGGCGGCCGTCGGCCGAGGAGACACAGGGGCTGCTGGCGGCCGTCGGGTTCGCCATGCAGCCGCAGGTGCTGCCCGGTATGCGGGAGGCGGCCGAGCGGTATCTGGCCGCGCACCTCGACGCGCGCACGCGCCGCTATTTCAAGCGGCGGCGCCTCACCGCCCTCGCCCTGCCGGGCGCGGTCCCCTCCCAGCTCGCCTTCCTGCCGCGCAATCCGACCGTACGGAAGGTGGCCCGCCGCGCGCGGGCCGTGCAGCGGCGGCTGACCCGCAAGTCCGCACGGACGACGAAGGCCACGGTGACGGCATGACGGCTCCGGCCCTGCCCAGGACGCGCACGGCGACCACCGCTCCCGAGACCGCCCCGCGCGACGGGAAGCCGGCCGGCCGGCTGCGGGCGCTGGACGGGCTGCGGCTGATCGCCGCGCTCATGGTGGCGCTGTACCACTACGGCGGCCGGGACGGCGACGTCAGCCGGGCGTGGGGTTCCTCGCCCCGCCATGAATTCCCCACGCTGTCCGGCGCGTTCGCGTACGGCTGTCTCGGCGTGGAGATCTTCTTCGTCATCAGTGGCTTCGTGATCTGCATGAGCGGCTGGGGCCGCCCGCTGCGCTCGTTCTTCGCCTCCCGGGTGGCCCGGCTGTATCCCGCCTACTGGGCGGCGATCGCGCTGGTGACGCTGGTGTTCGCGCTGCCGTGGGTGGCGTACCGGACGGTCTCGCCGAGCGACTTCCTGGTGAACCTCACCATGCTCCAGCAGCCGGTGGGCGCGCAGCGGGTGCTGGGGGTGTGCTGGACGCTCTGGGCGGAGCTGCGGTTCTACGCGCTGTTCGCGCTGTTCGTGGTGCTGCCGGGGGCGACGCGCCGCCGGGTCGTGCTGTTCTGCGCGGTGTGGACGCTGGCGACGGTGGTGACGACCGCGTCGCACGTGGAGCTGCTGCGGGTGGTGGTCATGCCGGAGTACTCGTCGTTCTTCATCGGCGGCATCGGCCTCTATCTGATCCACCGTTACGGCCATGACGCGCTGGCCTGGGGCATCGTCGGGGTGAGCTTCCTGATCGGCCAGCACTACGCGGTGGCGGGCCTGTGGCACCCGCCGAACCCGCACTATTTCTCCTACCGCTCGGCGTACGCCATCATCGCCGTGCTCGCCCTGGGGTACGCGGCCGTCGCGCTGATCGCGCTCGGCAAGGCGCACTGGGCGAACTGGCGCTGGCTGTCCGTGGCGGGCGCGCTGACCTACCCCTTCTATCTGGTGCACGAGCACCTGGGGTGGGTGGCGATCGGGGTGCTGCACCGGAAGCTGGGCGTTCCGGCGTACGGGACGTTCGCGCTGACGATCGCGCTGATGCTGGCGCTGGCCTGGCTGCTGAACCGCTGCGTGGAGCGGCGGTTCACGCCCGCGCTGCGGACGTCACTGCTGCGCGTGACCGCCAAGGGCCTCCCCGGGGGCGGCGGTCCGGCCGCTCCGTAGCAGGGTGGCCTCCACGCCCGCGATGATCGCGCGCAGCCCGTCCTCGTAGCCCGCTTCGAGGTCGCCGAAGAACTCCCGTCCGGCCTCGTCGGCCAGCGGATATCCCACCAGGCGCCGGGCGCGCGCCTCCAGGTCGTAGGCGGGGTCGCGCTCGCCCGTCGGCGCGGGGTGGACGGACTGCTCCTCTATCACGTAGCCGACGGTGTAGGTGATGACCGTGAACCAGCCACGGGCCGCCGCGCGCGGGGTGAACCCGGCCTCCACGCAGTCGCGCAGCAGGCTTTCCAGCGGGGTGGCGTAGCTGATGTCGGTGAGGCGGGTGCCGCTGAAGACCTTGGCGCCGTCGCGGTAGGAGAGCAGGAAGCGGCGCAGCTCGCGGGTGGCGGCGGCCATCCGCTCCTGCCAGGTGTCGCCCTCCGCGGCGGCGAGGGGCGCGGCCATGCGGCGGAACATCTCCGTGGCCACCTCGTCGAGCAGCTCCTGCTTGTTCTTGAAGTGCCAATAGAGCGCCGGGGCCTGGACGTTGAGCTCCTTGGCGATCCTGCGCAGGGTGAGGCCCTCCAGGCCCACCTCGTTGAGCAGGTCCAGCGCGGTGCGCGCGACGAGGGCGCGGTCGATTCGGGTTGCCACCCTTGACACCTTAACGCTGTTCAGTTCATCCTGGGGGCAGAGCGAATTTAACGTTGTTAAGGGGGGTCCTCATGGACACCGTCATGGCCGCTTCCGCAACCCCGACCGCTCAACCGCCCGTGGACACCGAGGTGCTGATCTCCGGTGCGGGCCCGACGGGCCTCGTTCTCGCCGCCGACCTCTCCCGCCGGGGCGTCCGCCACCGGATCGTGGAGCGCTCGGAGCGCGGCTTCCCGGGCTCGCGGGGCGCGGGCATCCAGCCGCGCACGCTGGAGGTGTTCGACGACCTGGGCCTCATGCCCGGATATCTGACGGAGGCCGGGCCGTGCCCGCCGGTGCAGACCTGGGAGGGCACCGAGCGCGTCCGCACCTGGGATCTGGTCGAGCGGGCCGAGCCCACGCCCGCCGTGCCGTATCCCGAGCTCCGCATGCTCCCCCAGTGGCGCACGGTCGAGCTGCTCTACGCCCGGCTCGAAGCGCTGGGCGGCCAGGTGGAGTTCAGCACCGAGCTCACCGGATTCAGCCAGGACGAGCACGGCGTCACGGCGATGCTGCGGCACGCCGACGGCTTCACCGAGAGCGTGCGGGCGCGGTATCTGGTCGGCACCGACGGCGGCCGCAGCACCGTCCGCGGGGTGCTGGGCACGCCCTTCACCCGCACCCCCGTCGACGCGCGCCCGGTGCTGCTCGCCGACATCACGCTGGAGGGGATCGACCGCGACCACTGGCACATGTGGCCCACGGCGCCCGGCGGGATGACCGCCCTGCGGCCGCTGGAGGGCGTGGAGACGTTCCAGATGATCGCCGCGTTCGACGACACCGCCCACGAGCCGGACCCCGAGCGCGACGCCACGCCCGAGGCCCTGACCCGGCTCCTCGCCGAGCGCACCGGCCTGACCGGGCTGGAGGTGGGCGAGGTCCGCTGGTCCTCCGCGTTCCGGGCCAGCGCCGCGATGGTGGAGCGGTTCCGCACGGGCCGGGTCCTCCTCGCCGGGGACGCCGCGCACATCCACGCCCCGTCGGGCGGCCAGGGTCTCAACACCGGCGTGCAGGACGCGTACAACCTCGGCTGGAAGCTGGCGGCCGCGCTGCGCGGCGCGCCCGGTGCCGTGCTCGACTCCTACGACGGCGAGCGGGTGCCCGTGGCGGCCGGCGTGCTGAATCTGTCCACCCGGCAGAACGCGGCGGACCGGGCCGCCGGCTCCGGCTTCACGCGCCGGGGCTCCGAGACCCGCCAGCTGACCATCACCTACCGCGAGAGCCCCCTCACCCGGGAGCGGCGCCGCCATGTGCCCGAGGGCGGCCTCCAGGCGGGCGACCGCGCGCCGGACGCCCCCTGCCACGACAGGGCGGGCGCCCCCGTCCGGCTCTTCGACGCCTTCCGGGGCCCGCACTTCACCCTGCTGGACCTCACCGGGCAGGGCGCGGAGCTCCCGGCCGCCGAGTGGCTGCGCACCTGTCGCGTCGGAGGCCCGCGGGCGGATCTGCTGGACACCGAGGGGCACGCCAAGTCGGCTTACGGGACCGGGCTGTTCCTGATACGCCCCGACGGCTATGTCGGCCTGGCGACGGACGATCCGGAGGACGTGCGGGAGTATGTGGAGTGGCTGCTCCCCTCGCCCGAGGAGGTCCGCGAGACGCCGGCCGCCCTTTCGTAGGGCCGGATCGGGAGGGTGGCGCCGCCCTCTCGCAGGCCCGGATCGGGAGGAACGGGGACGGGGGCGCGACCCCGCCCGAAGGGCCCGCGGCGACTCGGCCTCTCTCCCCCGGGTCACTGCCCCCGGCCCCTCTCCCCCGGCGCCCGGCCCCACGGGAGCCGACCTCAAGGGCCGGGCCCGCACTCCGCCCCCGCCCCCTCACCGCTTCGTTTCCGGACCCCGGCTGTCCACTGGCATGATCGGAGGATGTCTGACCGCATCATTGCCGCCTGCGACGGCGCGTCGAAGGGGAACCCCGGGCCGGCCGCCTGGGCCTGGGTCATCGCCGATCCGCGAGGGAGGCCCGAGAGCTGGGCCGCCGGGCCGCTGGGCACCGCCACCAACAACGTGGCGGAGCTGACCGCCCTGAAGGACCTCCTGG
Source organism: Streptomyces sp. NPDC025618 (assembly GCF_055558795.1). Lineage (NCBI taxonomy): Bacteria > Bacillati > Actinomycetota > Actinomycetes > Kitasatosporales > Streptomycetaceae > Streptomyces > Streptomyces sp. NPDC025618. The sequence continues at coordinate 137,099 of NZ_JBVHLW010000007.1, forward strand.
AGACCGTCCCGCCCGCCACGCCGCTGGAGGTCCGCATGGATTCCCAGTACGCCATGAAGGCGGTGACCCAGTGGCTGCCCGGCTGGAAGCGCAACGGCTGGAAGACCTCGGGAGGCAAGCCGGTCGCCAACCGTGAACTGGTCGAGCGGATCGACGAGTTGCTGACCGGCCGGGATGTGGAGTTCCGCTACGTCCCGGCGCACCGCGAGGACGGCGATCACCTCAACGCCATCGCGGACCAGGCCGCCAGCGACGCCGCCGGCACCCAGCGGCCCGCCGGTACGGCGCTGGGCGACGCGGAGATGCCCGTGCCGGCACCGGCCCGCGCCACCCCGGCGCGCCCGGCGAAGAAGCGGGCCGCCGGGGCGAAGCCGGCGTCCGGAGCCGGGGGCGCGGCGCGCACCATCAAGGCGAAGTTCCCCGGGCGTTGCCTGTGCGGGACGTCCTACGCGGCGGGGGAATCCATCACCAAGCTGGAGAACGGCTGGGGGCATCCGGGCTGCCGCGTCTGAAGGGCGACCATTTGTGACCGCTTCCGGTCACGGCCCACCGGCTTCCGCCCGGCTTCCCGTGAGGCCGGGCCTCGCACGGCCCGGCCTCACCGGCGGGCATTCCTATGCGGCGAGTTCGTACTTCTCCAGGCGCTTGATCATGCGGCGGACGATCAGCAGTGGAATCACTCCGAAGAAGCCGAACGACATGTCGATCAGCTGCCAGTAGGGGGGAATTCCCCGGATGGCCCCGCAGATCAGCGCGAGCGGGACGATGGCGGCACAGGCGATCATCCCGAATTCGATGATCCAGATATTGCGGACGGGATCGCGGTACGGGCCGTAGAAGGCGATCGCGATGACCAGGTGGGCGAAGGCCAGCCAGTCCGTGCCGTACAGCACGAAGGGATACTTCGCGTCGGTGGCCTCCAGGCCCTCGCGGGCCCTGCCCACCCACTCGACCAGCCCCGGAAGGTTGCCGGGCACCGGTGAGCCGTCGGACCGCAACACCTCGTCGAGCCAGCGGATCTCGGTGACCAGTGGAAAGGCCGTCAGTCCGCTCAATACGAGGCCGACGATAAAGACGACCAGCCAGATGCGGACGCGCCGCCGGAGCGCTTCTTCCCCGTTCATGATCGGAGCTTATGCCTCGGTTACCGGCCCCTCCGTGGCGGGTACCCACCACCCGCCACGGAGAGAACTCCCCGGCGGTTCCCTACACCACCAACGACAGCAGCAGCACGAAGGCCAGCGACACCACCGAGATCACCGTCTCCATCAGGGACCACGTCTTGATCGTCTGGCCGACGTCCATGCCGAAGTACTCCTTCACCATCCAGAAGCCCGCGTCGTTCACATGGCTGAAGAAGAGCGAGCCCGCGCCGACGGCCAGGACCAGGAGGGCCGCGTGGGTGGTGCTCATGTCGGCGGCGAGCGGGGTGACCAGGCCCGCGGCGGAGATGGTGGCCACGGTCGCCGAGCCCGTCGCGAGGCGGATGCCGACCGCGATCAGCCAGGCCAGCAGGAGCGCGGGGACGGACCAGTCCTGGGAGATGTCGAGGATCATGCGGCCGACGCCGACGTCGATCAGGGTCTGCTTGAAGCCGCCGCCCGCGCCGACGATCAGCAGGATGCCGGCGATCGGGACCAGCGACTTCTCGACGGTCGTGGCCAGCCGGTCCCGGCCGAAGCCGGCGGCGCGACCGAGGGTGAACAGGCCCACGAGCACGGCGGCCAGCAGGGCGATCAGCGGCGAGCCTATGACGTCGGTGACGCGCTGGACGTGGTCCTTGGGGTCGTCGACGACGATGTCGACGAGTGCCTTGGCGAGCATCAGCACGACGGGCAGCATGACCGTGCCGACGGTGGCGGCGAAGCCGGGGCGGCGTTCCAGCTCCTCCGAGGGGCGCTGCGGGATCAGCTTCTCGGGCGGGGCGATGTCCACCCAGCGGGCGGCAACGCGGGAGAAGAGCGGCCCCGCGATCACGGCGGTCGGCACGGCGACGAGCACGCCGAAGGCCAGGGTCACGCCGAGGTTGGCGCCGATGGCGTCGATCGCGGCGAGCGGCCCGGGGTGCGGCGGCACCAGGCCGTGCATCACGGACAGCCCGGCCAGCGCGGGGATGCCGATGCGCATGAGGGAGAAGTTGCCGCGCTTGGCGACCAGCAGCACCACCGGGATCAGCAGCACGATCCCGACCTCGAAGAAGAGCGGCAGCCCGATGATGCCCGCGATCAGCACCATCGCCCAGGGCATCGCCCGGTTTCCGGACCGCGCCAGGATGGTGTCCACGATCTGATCGGCGCCGCCGGAGTCGGCGAGCAGCTTGCCCAGGATGGCGCCGAGCGCGATGAGCACGCCGACGCCCGCGACGGTCGCGCCGAGCCCGCTGGTGAAGCTGGTGATGACCTTGTCCAGCGGGGCGCCCGCGGCGGCGCCGAGCAGCAGCGAGCCGATGGTCAGGGCCAGAAAGGCGTGCAGCTTCAGGCGGGTGATGAGGAGGACGATGACGGCGATGCCGACGACTACGGCGATCCCGAGCTGTGCGTGACCCGCCGAAGTGATCGGTCCGGCGGGGGCCGCGGCCAGCATCTCGACGCTGAGAGTGCTCACGGGGCTTCCTAAAGGGTGGGTGGAGCCTGGGGAATGGGAGGGGTCACAGCCGCCGCAGTGCGGCGGTCGCGCGCTCGGCGACGGCCTCGGGCGCGGGCTCGACGTCCACGACGACGCCTGCCTCGTCCGCTTCGAGCGGTTCCAGGGCCGCGAACTGCGAGTCCAGGAGCCGGCCCGTCATGAAGTGGCCCTTGCGGGCGGCCATCCGCCCGGCGATCAGCGCGCGGTCACCGCTGAGGTGGAGGAAGACGATGCCGGGGGCCGCCGCGCGCAGCCGGTCCCGGTAGGCCCGCTTGAGCGCGGAGCAGCTGACGACCCCGCCCAGCCCGGCGCGGCTGTGCGCCCAGGCTCCGACGGCGTCCAGCCAGGGGGCGCGGTCGGCGTCGTCCAGCGGGACGCCGGAGGACATCTTGGCGATGTTGGCGGCCGGGTGGAAGTCGTCACCCTCCGCGTAGGGGACGCCGAGGGCGTCCGCCACCAGGGGACCGATCGTGGTCTTGCCCGTGCCGGACACTCCCATGACGGCCACGACGTGGGGGGCGTGGGGGGCCTGCATCGCTACCTCGCTGTCTTCGTCGACCTCGACGCCATCGGCGACGCGCCCACTCAAACTTATTGGTACGACGTATTCAAGCCCCTGTGACCTAAAAGTCATACTTAATTGCCGGTCCTCGTAAACCGTAGGCTGACCCCATGGAGAACCAGGGGCAGGGGCTGCACGCGCGCGTGCTGGAATCCCTCGGGCCCGCGATCACGGCAGGCGAGTACGCACCGGGCACGGTCCTGCGGACCGACGAGCTGGAGGAGCGGTTCGAGGTCTCGCGCACGGTCATCCGCGAGGCGGTCCGCGTCCTGGAGTCCATGCGGCTGGTCACCTCGCGGCGCCGCGTCGGCGTGACCGTGCTCCCCGCCGAGGAGTGGAACGTCTACGACCCGCGGGTCATCCGCTGGCGGCTCGCCGGCGCCGACCGGCCGCGCCAGCTCCGCTCGCTCACCGTGCTGCGCTCCGCCGTGGAGCCCGTGGCCGCCGGTCTCGCCGCCCGCCAGGCCACCCCGGCGCAGTGCGCCGAACTCACCGAGCACGCCCTGGGCATGGTCGCCACCTCACGCGGCCAGCAGCTCGACCGCTATCTGGTGCACGACATCGCCTTCCACCGCGTGATCCTGCGCTCCTCGGGCAACGAGATGTTCGCGCGCCTCGGAGACGTCGTCGCCGAGGTCCTCACCGGCCGCACCCGGCACGAGGTGATGTTCACCGACCCCGACCCCGCGGCGGTGACCCTGCACGTACGCGTCGCGGAGGCGGTACGCGAACACGACCCGGTCCGCGCCGAGGCCCTCACCCGTGAGATCACGGCGGGCGCGATGGCGGAGCTGGACATCCTGGCTCCGTGACACCCCACGGACACAAGAGGTCCGGCGGAGGCGATCGCCTCCGCCGGACCTTCGGCCGCGGTCCCGGCGGTCAGTGCCGGGGCTCCGGGACCCCCACGGGCACCGGCCGCTCCGCCGTCGCCGGGGCGGCCGCGGCCCGCGGCGCCGCGCGGCGCGTGGTGAGCCAGGCCAGGACGAGGATGGCCACGCCGCAGGCGGTGACGATCCAGTACCCCGGGCGCACCGCCCGCGTGTAGCCCGTGGCGCCGCCGCGCAGCCCGGTGGTGAGCACCGCGCCGAGCACCGCGACGCCCAGCGCCTGGCCGAACTGGCGGGCGGTGGAGACGATCGCCGCGGCCACCCCCGCCTGCTCCTTCGGCATGCCGGCCATGGCGGCGTTGGTGATGGGCGTGTTGGAAAGACCGGCGCCGATGCCGATCAGGACGTACGCGGTGAAGAGCAGCCCGTCCGTCGTGAACGCGGCGCCCGCGGCGAGCAGCGCGCCGCCCGCGGTGACGGCGGCGCCGGCGAGCAGCAGCGGCATCCGGGGGCCGCGGCCGGCGGTCAGCCGTCCGGAGAGCGGCGAGGTGACGATGTTCATGACGGCCATGGGCAGCATGTAGAGGCCGGCGTGCAGGGCGGACATGCCCCGGTTGTTCTGCAGATAGAGCGTGTTGAGGAAGAGGAAGCCGCCGAGCACGAAGAACGAGCACATCGCCATGACGCTCGCCCCGCTGAACGCGGCGCTGCGGAAGACCCGCAGTTCCACGAGGGGTTCGACGCGCCGCCGCTCGTAGGCGATGAGCGCGATGAGCGCGACCGGCGCGGCGATCGCGCAGGCGAGGGTGGGCGGCGCGGTCCAGCCGGTGCCCGGGCCCTGGATGATGGCGTACGTCAGGCTGCCCAGCAGCACCATGACCAGGAGCTGCCCGACGGGGTCCACGCGGCGGGGCCGGGGTGCCCGCGACTCGGGGACGTAGCGCGCGGCGCAGATCAACGCGGCGAGGCCGATCGGCAGGTTGATCCAGAAGATCGACCGCCAGCCGACGCCCTGGACGAGCGCCCCGCCCACCAGCGGGCCCAGTGCCATCGCCACGCCCAGCACCGCGCCCCACACGCCGATCGCCTTGGCGCGCTCGCGCGGTTCGGTGAAGGTGTTGGTGAGGATGGACATGGCCACCGGGTTGAGCATCGAGGCGCCGACCGCCTGGAGGATCCGGAAGCCGATGAGCCAGTCCAGGCCGGGCGCCAGTCCGCAGAGCAGCGAGCCGAGGGTGAAGAGGGCCAGGCCACTCTGGAAGACGCGGCGGCGCCCGAGCCGGTCGCCCGCGGATCCGGCGAGCATCAACAGCGCGGCCAGCACGATGAGATAGGCGTCGGTGGTCCACTGCAAGCCGGACAGCGAGCTGTGCAGATCGCGCTGCATCGCGGGCAGTGCCACATTGAGCACCGTGTTGTTGAGGTTGCCGATGAACACGCTCGTGCAGCAGACCGCCAGGACGAGAATCCGTCCTCTGCGGGTGAGTTCAGCCTGAGTGGACACGGTCTGTCCACCGTCCTCTCTCCGGGGGCCTCGCGCCCCGTCGGTTCCGGGTCCGCGGATCACCGCGGTGCGCCCAGCTTGCCGCCGGAGCACGGCGGCGGGGAGGCCCGGCCGAGGGGGCCCTGGCAGGGCCCCCTTTCCCCACCCCGGTCAATGCATAATGCATTTATGGGTCATGCGCCGGAGGGGACCACAACCGGACTGGGCGATTTCCTGCGGAGCCGGCGGAGCCGGATCACCCCGCAGCAGGCGGGTCTGCCCCCGTCGGCGGGGCGCCGCCGCACCGTCGGGCTGCGGCGCGAGGAGGTCGCGATCCTCGCGGGCGTCAGCATCGAGTACTACCGGCGCCTGGAGCAGGGCAAGCAGCAACGGCCCAGCCCCGCCGTCCTGGAGGCCATCGCCCGGGTCCTCGACCTCACCGAGGACGAGCGGCGCCACCTCACGGCGCTGAGCCGGCGCCGCACGGCGGCACCCGGGGACCGGCCGGGCGGGGCGCACCGCACGGTCCGCGACGACGTGCGCCGCATGCCCGGCATCGCCCACCCCTACCCGGCCTGCGTGCTCAGCCGCGCGAGCGATCTGCTGGTCGCCAACCGGCCCGGGCTCCGGCTCTTTCCCGGCATCGAGGACTGGCCCGAGCCCGAGCGCAACACCGCGCGCTACGCCTTTCTGCACCCCACCGCCCGTGAGCTGTACGCGAATTGGGACGACGTGGCCCACGGCCTCGTCGCCCACCTGCGCGCCGCGGTCGTCGTGCACCCGGGCGCGCCGGACATCGCCGGGGTGATCGACGAACTCACGGCGCGGAGCCCCGAATTCGCCGCCCTGTGGCAGCGCTACGACGTCCATACCCGCACCAACGGGCGCAAGGTGCACCGCCATCCGGAGGTGGGGCTGATGACGCTCACGTACGAAGCCTTCGACGTGGCGCGCAGCGACGGCCAGCGGCTCATCGTCTACCAGGCCCCGCCGGGCACGCCCGATCACGAGGCCATGCTGCGCCTGTCGGCCTGACCGTACGGGGTTTATCGAGTTATCCGGATAACCGGCCGTCAATATCCCGGGAGGTTCCTCAACCAGCCACATTCATGCGTCAGTTGACGGACTTTTGACTATGCGCCTTGTCACGCCGGCGTCACATGCCGACCGTGTTAGCGTCATTTTCATGACGAATTCAATTCCTGAATCTGCGGAGCGTTTCAGCAAGTTCGCGGAATTCTATGACCGGGTCCGGCCGAAGCCGCCGACGGAGCTGGCGGAGCTGCTGCGGCAGTGGTCCGGCACCGAGAACCCGTCGGTGGTCGACCTCGGCTGCGGCACCGGTCTGTCGTCCACCATCTGGCCCGAGGCCCAGGTGACCGGGGTGGAGCCGTCGGCCGAGATGCGGGCCATCGCAGCCCGGCGCGGCATCAAGGTCGTCGAGGGCACCGGCGAGGCGACCGGGCTGCCGGACGCCTGCGCGGACATCGTGACCGTGAGCCACGCCCTGCACTGGTTCGACCCCGCCCGCGCCTTCCCGGAAATCGCCCGCGTCATGCGGCCCGGCGCGGTGCTGGCCGCCTTCGACTTCGACTGGCCGCCCGCCGTCGACCCCGAGGTCGACGCCGCCTACCGCGCGTTCGAGGCGACCCACACCGCGCTGGAGAAGGAGCGCGGCCTGCGCCCCACCTTCCTCGCCAAGAGCGGGCACCTCGGGCGGCTGCGCGACAGCGGCCTCTTCCGGCACGTCAACGAGGTGTGCCTGCACATGAAGGAGACCGGCGGCGCCGACCGCTTCGTCGACTTCGCGGCGAGCCAGGGCGGCATCCCCGCCCTCCGCGAGCAGGGTGTCGACGAGGACGCCCTGGGCCTCACCCGGCTGCGGGAGGTCGCCGGGCGCCGGATGACCGACCGGTCGACGTGGTGGTGGACCTGCCGCGTCCGCCTCGCGACACGCTGATCCGCCGCGCGGCACCGTACGCGTACGGGGAGGGGGAGGGAACACCTGTGGGACGCCTCGTGATGCCCGAGTGCCAGGGGTATCCGCAACTGGCCGGGATCGTCCGCCGCTGCCCCGGCAGCGAGGCGATCGAGATCTTCACCGATCCGTGCACCACTCCGTCGCAGCTCGCCGAGCGCATCCGCGGAGCCCGTACCGTCGTGCATTTCTTCGGCGGCCGGCCGCTGGACACCGAGGTGCTCCTGGCGGAGCGGCCCCGGGAGGTCGTGGTCGCCGGGCCGGTCGGCCGGGCGGTCGACACCGAGGCGGCCCGGTCCGCCGGGATCGCGGTCTACGAGACGCCGGGCCTCGCCGCCGACTCCGTGGCCGAGTTCACGCTGACCATGCTGCTCGCGCTGGCCCACCGGGTGCCGACGGCCGTGGGCTCCGCGCGGGGCTGGCACCCGGCGGGCGGGCGGGATCTGGCCGGGCAGTCGCTGGGCATCGTCGGCTGGGGCCGCATCGGCTCCCGGGTGGCCCGCCTGGCGCAGGGCATCGGCATGCGCGTCGCCGCCTGGTCACCCTCCCTGGACGAGGCCACCGCCCGCGCGGCCGGGGTCGACCGCATGCCCCTCGACACCCTGCTGGGCAGCGCGGACGCGGTGAGCCTGCACCTGCGGGCCACACCGCGGAACCGGGAGATCATCGACGCGCGCCGGCTCGCCCTGCTCGGCCCCCGCACGCTGCTGGTCAACACCGCACGCGCGGCACTGATCGACATGACCGAGCTGCGCCGGCGCCTCGCCGACGGGCTCCTGGGCGGGGTGGCGCTCGACGTCTTCGACATCGAGCCACTGCCCGCTGACGACCTCCTGCGCGACCACCCGGACGCGCTGGTCACCCCGCACATGGCGTGGATGACCGACGACGCCGTCGGACGCTTCCTGACCGAGGCGATCGCGTTCGCCACGTCGGCCGACCGCGGGGAGGGCCCGGTCCGACGGGTCGTCTGACCGCGCGTGGCTACGGGGCGGGGAGGCTCTCGCACTGCGCTCGGCGAGGACAGGGGTTCCGGGCCACTTTCCGGTCGGGGCAGGGGCCTCACGCCGCCCCCGGCGGAAACAAGGGCCTCGTGCCGGACCCGGCGGGGACGAAGGCTGACGCCACCCCCGGCGGGGGCAAGAGCCTCAGCGCCGCTCCCGCCGGGGCAGGGCCCTCGCACCACCCACCCCGGCGGGGCAGGGGTCTCACGCCGCTCCCCGCCGGGGCAAGGGCCTCGCGCCACCCCAGCGGGGGCAGGGACCCCCTGAGCAGGAGCAACGGCCTCAGCGGCCCTCGCCCCCGCCGTCCGGAAAGGCCCGCTTCAGGACGCCCGCTGTCCCACCTCGCGGAGCGCCGGCGCGGCCTCCGTGGGCCATCGCTCGAACCACCGCTGGTCCGCCTCCAGTTGTGCGGCCAGTGAGATCAGCAGCGGTTCGCCGGACGCCGGGCCGAGCAGCTGCGCGCCCAGCGGCAGGCCGTCGGGCGTGAACCCCGCCGGGACGCTCACCCCCGGCCACCCCAGGACGTTCCACGGCCACGCGTACGGGCACGCCGCGATCGTCCGCGCGTCCGTGTCCCGGCTGGAGAGGCCGTCCAGCGCGCCGATCCGTGGCGGCGGCACGGCCGTCGTCGGCGTCAGGACCACGTCGAAGCGCCCGAAGATCTCGCCGATCCGGCGGCCCAGCGGCCCCTCCGCCGCCCGCGCGGCCCGCAGGAGGGGGCCGCCGAGCAGCAGCCCGTTCCGCGCGTTCACGTGCGTACGGGGATCGAGCAGCGCCCGGTCCGGCGCCCGCTTCGCCCAGTCGCGGATCCCGGCCATCGAACGCGGCACGAAGCTCAGCCCGACCAGCCCGTAGCGGGGATCCTCCTCGACCACGTCGTGCCCCAGCGCCGCCAGCCGCCCGGCGACCCGCAGGGTGGCCTCCCGCACGGCCGGGTCGAGCCGCTGCCGGGCCACCGCGTACGCGGGCCGGAAGGACAGCGCGATCCGCAGCCGCCGCGGCTCCCGCCCCGCCGCCGCGAGCAGCCCGACGGAGGGCGGCCGGTGCAGGTCACCGCGGTGCGAGCCGCTCACCACGTGCAGCAGGAGCGCCGCGTCCGCGACCGTACGGGCCAGCGGGCCGTGGCTGGTGATGCCGTGGAACGCCTCCGGTTCCGGCCAGGTCGAGACCCGGCCGCGCTGCGGCTTGATGCCGATCAGGTGCGTCCAGGCCGCGGGGATGCGCAGGGATCCGGCGCCGTCCGAGCCCAGCGCGGCCGGGACCAGGCCCGCGGCGACGGCCGCCGCGGCCCCGCCGGACGAACCGCCGGGCGTGTGGCGCGTGTTCCACGGGTTGCGGGTGGCGCCGAAGGCACGGCCCTCCGTGAGAGGGAACTGACCCAGCTCAGGGGTGTTCGTCTTGCCCACGATCACCGCGCCCGCCGCGCGCAGCCGGCGGACGGCCTCGCTGTCCGCGGCCCGCGGCGGGAAGGGGCCCGCGCAGCCGAACGCGGTCGGCAGCCCGGCCACGTCCATGTCGTCCTTCACCGCCAGCGGCACGCCCAGCAGCGGGGCCCGCTCCCCAGCCGCCAGCCGCCGGTCCGCGGCGTCTGCCTCGGCCAGCGCGGCGTCGGTCCGTAATCGCCGGAAGGCGTTCAGCCTGGGCTGTGTCTCCTCGATCCGCCGCAGGGCCTCCTCCACGAGCGCGCGGGAGGTGACGTCCCCCGCGGCCAGCGCACGAGCTGTTCCGGCGAGCCCGGAAGGCGTTCGTTCCATGACGCTTTCTCCTTCCCCCGTTCGAACACAAGCTACTGGCACGGGAGTTGAACGCGCATCCTTCTTGCGTGGACCGGACACGGATCGCCACAAGGGCGTCGTCGGCCGGGGGCTGTCCCCACCCTTAGGGGAATGGCTGGCCGGATGGGCAGGACACCGCTTGAGCAGCAGGCTTCCCCCATGCGACAGGTAACCCGTAACGCTCTCCTGATCACTCTCTCCGCGACCGCCCTGGCCGCCACACTGACCGCTCCCGCCCACGCCGTCACGAAGGCCCCGCAGCTCGCCTGGCAGCCCTGCGCGGAGAAGGACGGCCGTGAGTGCGCCACCCTCCAAGTGCCGCTGGACTACGACCACCCCGACGGCCCGACCGCCGACATCGCCGTGTCCCGCCTGCGCAGCGACCACCCGGGGGCCCGGCGCGGAACCCTGCTGCTGATAGCGGGCGGGCCCGGCGGCTCGGGGCGCCAGCGGCTCGCCGCGACGGGCCGGCGGCTGCGCGAGGAGACCCGTGGCGCGTACGACATCGTCAGCCTCGACCCGCGCGGCACCGGCGGCAGCACCCGGGCCGACTGCGGCATCGCCGAGGACGACCGGCAGCTCGTCAACCTCCGCCCCTGGCCCGGCCCCGACGGCGACATCAGCGCCACCGCGGCCCGCGCCCGCCGGATCGCCGACGCGTGCGCCCGCAACGGCGGCGCGTTCGTACGCGGCCTCTCCACCGCCAATGAGGTCCGCGACATCGACCGCTTCCGCCAGGCCCTGGGCGAGGAGAAGCTGTCGGCCTGGGGTGTCTCGTACGGTACGTACGTAGGGGCCGTCTATGCGCAGAAGTACCCCCAGCGCACCGATCGTTGGGTGCTCGACAGCAACGACGACCCCGACCCTTCGCGCGTGGCGCGCGGCTGGCTCGCGAACATGTCGGTCGGGGTCGACGACCGCTTCCCCGACTTCGCCGCCTGGGCGGCCGATCCCGCGCGCGGCGCGGACCGGCTGGCCGAGAAGGCTTCGGACGTACGGCCGATGTTCCTTGCGCTGGCCGGCCGACTCGACCGCGCGCCGCGTCGGTTCGCGGACACGCAGCATGAACTGACCGGCAATCTGCTGCGGCAGGTCATGCAGCTCAGCCTCGAATCCGACGCGCGGTTCCAGGGCCTCGCCGACCTCATCCGCGCCGCCCGCACCGGCGACGGCCCTCTCACCGTCCCCGACCCGATGCCCGCGCCCCTCTCCCAGGCCGACGCCGCCGTCGCCGTCGGTGTCATCTGCAACGACGTCGGCGACTGGCCTCGTTCGGTGGCCGCCTACGCCCGATCCGTCGCTTCGGACCGCGCCCGCCACCCCCTCACGGCGGGCATGCCGGCGGGGATCACGCCGTGCTCCTTCTGGAAGACCGCTCCTGCCGAGAAGCCGACCCGTATCACCTCGGACGGTCCGTCCAATGTGTTGCTGATCCAGAACCTGCGGGACCCCGCCACGCCGTATTCCGGCGCCCTGAAAATGCGGGCCGCCTTCGGCGGGAGGGCTCGGATGGTGACGGTTGACGGGGGCGGGCATGGGGTTTATCTGGGTGGGGGGAATGCGTGTGGGGATGCGGCGGTGACGTCGTTTTTGGTGCGGGGGGATCGGGCGGGGGATGTGTTCTGCCGGGCGGGGTGATCTTTGGGGGTTGTTGTTTTTGGGTGCGGGTCCGTTGCCGGGTGCGGGTCCGCTGCCGCCTGCGGCGGGAGCGCCGCCTTGCGGTTCGCCGTTGCCGGGTGCGGGTTTCGTTGCCGCCTGCGGCGGGAGCGCCGCCTTGCGGTTCGCCGTTGCCGGGTGCGGGTTTCGTTGCCGCCTGCGGCGGGAGCGCCCTTCGGGCGCGGCCTCAGGCGCCGGCCAGGCTTTGATTGTGGTGGGTGCCGGGGGTGGGCCTTCCGGGCTGAGGACCTGGAACGCGGTGCGGGCACCGTGAGGCGTATTGAGTGCCCCGAAAACGCACCGCGTTCCAGAACCCCACCCTCCAGCCCCACCCCCTCCCACCGGAGAGCACGTGCGGGACGTATCCGCCTCAGGGTTCCCAATCAGCCCGTTGGGGGCACCTCTGGGGGCACCCCCGGACGGAGTCTGGGGGAGGTAGCTGGGGGAGTCTGAGGACGCGGCCGCAGGCCGCTCCCGCCGCAGGCGGCAACGAAACCCGCACGCCGAAGGCCGGGGCGGGAGGGGGAGGGACGGGAAAAAGCCCGCCGCAGGCGCCACCCTTCCGGGATCCGCCCCCACCCCCCGGAAGAAAACCAGGCCCCCTCCTCCTCCCTGAGGACGATCTCCGCCGACACGACCGGCGTAGCGTGAGCAACAGCCTTCAAAGCAAACGCAGTTGCCCCCAAAGGACCACCGAGGGAAGGAGACGGCGAGATGAACCCACCGAAGCACCACCCACTAGGACGGCGCGAGCTGCTCACCAGAGCGGGAGCCGTGGCAGCCGCCGGGCTGGCCGGACCGCTCGGAGGCACTAACGCCGCGGCCGAACCGGCGGCGGCCCAGCCGGGAGCCGCGGCCGAAACCGTAGCGGCCCCGCCGGAGGCAACAGCCTTCGGACCGGTGACCGTACGGCCCGGCGACACCCGGTACGTCAGCCTCCTGCGCGGCAACAACTTCCGTTTCGTCGGCCACCCGGACGAGATCCGCGTCTGCGGATCGACTTCGCAGGTGGTGCGCGCGGTGCGGGACGCCGTCCGGTCCGGGCGGCGGGTAGCCGTCCGCAGCGGTGGCCACTGCTTCGAGAACTTCACCGCCGACCCGGCGGTGCGGATGCTGCTCGACCTCTCGCCCATGGACGCCGTCGGGTTCGACGAGCGGCACGGCGCCTTCGCCGTACAGCCCGGCGCGACCCTCGGGCACGTCTACCGCACCCTCTTCAAGGGCTGGGGCGTGACCGTCCCCGCCGGCGGCTGTCCGGAGGTCGGCGCCGGCGGGCACTTCGCCGGGGGCGGGTACGGGCCGCTGTCACGGCGGTACGGCTCCGTCGTCGACCACATCCACGGCGTGGAGGTGGTCGTGGTCGACCGCGACGGCACCGCGCGCGCCGTCGTCGCCACCCGCGAGCGGGACGACCCCCACCGCGATCTCTGGTGGGCCCACACCGGCGGTGGCGGCGGCAACTTCGGTGTCGTCACTCGCTACTGGCTCCGCTCTTCCGGAGCCGAAGGCGCCAGAGGCACCGGAAGCACCGACCCCACCCGGCTGCTGCCACCCGCCCCGCGCGAGCAGCTGGAGCATCTGATCGGCTGGCCATGGGACAGCCGGATGACCGAGAAGGCGTTCACCACGCTGCTGCGCAACTTCGGCACCTGGCACGAGCGCAACAGCGCGCCCGGCTCCCCCTACGCCGGCCTCTACGGGATCCTCCTGCCCATGCACCGCAGCGCGGGTCACTGCCTCATGGCCGTACAGACCGACGCCGGTCTTCCGGGCGCCGACCGCCTCGTGACCGACTTCGTCACCGCCGTCACCGCGGGCACCGGTCTCAAGCCCGGCATCGACGCCCGGCGCACCATGCCGTGGCTCCACGCCACCACCTGGCCCGGCACCGGCGAACCCGGCGACATCCTCAGCCGCCGCTACAAGATCAAGGCCGCCTACCTGCGCCGCTCCTTCACGGACACCCAACTGGCTACCATCTACCGCCATTTGAACACCGAGGCACCCATGCCCCGCGGCGGCATGCTCCTCGTCGGCTACGGCGGCCAGGTCGGCGCGGTGGCCCCGGACGCCACCGCGGTCGCCCAGCGGGACGCGGTCATGAAGGCGGTGTTCCAGACGATCTGGACCGACGAGTCCGCGGACGCGGCCAACCTCGCCTGGGTCCGCGGCCTCTACCGCGATGTCTACGCCGCGACCGGCGGCGTGCCGGTCCCGGACGCCGTCAGCGACGGCTCGTACATCAACTACCCCGATACCGATCTGGCCGACCCCGCCTGGAACAGATCCGGGGTGCCGTGGCACGAGCTCTACTACAAGGGCAATTACGCGCGCCTGCGACGCGTGAAGGCGCAATGGGACCCGCGAAACGTGTTCCACCACGCGCTGTCCGTCGAACCACCCACCTGAACCGGCCCCGGCACTGGACCTCTCGCAAACACACCTGGTCGCCCATACCGACGGAGTCTGCCACCAGCCACCGACAATCCGCCGAAGGCCAACTCGGCCGCCCCTCAAGCCGAAAGCGCCTCCCCCTCCCATCCCTCCTCCGACGCCGGCGGGACGGACGCCGCCGCCAGTTCGTCCAGGGAGACGTCGAGCGCCGCCGCCAGCGCCACCACCGTGAAGAAGGCCGGTGTCGGCGCGCGGCCCGTTTCGATCTTGCGGAGGGTTTCCGCGGAGACGCCCGCCGCCGCGGCGATCTCCACCATGCTGCGGTCGCCACGCGTACGGCGCAGGAGCGCGCCGAAGCGTTCGCCGCGTTCGCGTTCCCACGGGGTCAAAGGAGTCCTCACCATGACCGTGATACTAATACCGGTATAGAAATAACGGTTCCCTGGATCGAGGAGTCGCACGGACATGGTGGAGATCAAGACCGACGAGGCGCTGGACGCGATGCGCGAAGCGGGGCGCGTCGTGGCGCACGCGCTGGCCGCCGTGCGGAAGGCGGCGGGCGTCGGAGTGTCGCTGCACGAGCTGGACGAAGCGGCCCGCGAGGTCCTGCGCGAAGCCGGGGCGGACTCGCCCTTCCTCGGCTACCGGCCGTCGTTCGCGCCCACCCCCTTCCCGGCGGTGATCTGCACGTCGGTGAACGACGCGGTCGTGCACGGCGTCCCCACGGACTACCGCCTGCGGGACGGCGACCTGGTCAGCATCGACTGCGGCGCGCGGCTCGACGGGTGGACGGGCGACGCCGCGATCACCTTCACCGTCGGCACGCCCCGCCCCGGTGACCTCGAACTGATCGACGCCACCCAGCGCGCCCTCGACGCCGGCATAGCCGCCGCCGTCCCGGGCAACCGCATGGGCGACATCGCGCACGCCATCGGCAGTGTCGCCCGGGCGGCCCGCTGCGGCATGCCCGCCGACTTCGGCGGCCACGGCATCGGCCGCGCGATGCACGAGGACCCCCCGGTCCCCAACCGCGGCCGCCCCGGCCGCGGCTACCCCCTCCGCCACGGCCTGGTCCTGGCGATAGAGCCCATGCTCATGGCGGGCGGCCGCGACAGCTACCGCACGGGCGACGACGGCTGGACCCTCCTCACGACGGACGGCAGCCGCGCGGCCCACATCGAGCACACGGTCGCCATCACGGACGAGGGCCCGCGCGTCCTGACGCTGCCGTGACGGGCACGGCCGACGCCCGGGGCCGGCGCTAGCCCGCCACCGTCATCGTCTTCTTCGCCGTCTCGTACGCCGGCAGCATCTCCTGGTGCTCCTGGCTGTCGAAGCCGCCGAGGTGGACGACCATGACGCCCTTCGGGGTCGTCACCGCGAAGGCGCTCTCCCGCTTGGGCTCGTCCGCGAGGATGCTGTCGACCTTGTAGACGACCTCGGCCGCGGGCAGTTCACCGGCCTTGATCTCGGTGTACTCCTGCTCCTTGACCTTCTTCTCCTCGGCCATGAACGCCTCCAGGACCTGGCGGGGCGTCTTGCCGCTCATGGCGTCCGCGGTCCACACGCGGATGAAGCCGATGTTGCCCGCCGTCTTCGCATCGAGTTCGAGGGCGCCCCTGAAGGTCTTGTGGCCCGAGAACTTGCCGAGCAGTTCGCCGTCCTCGCGGGAGAGGCACGACGGCTTCCACCCCTTCGTCGCCATGAACGACACCGGGAGCTCACAGGCCGACCCGGCGTTGCCGATCCTCGTGTCGGCCTTCTTCCACTCGCCGGAGTCCTTCGCCTTCGGGGCGGAACTCCCGGCGGACTTCGAAGCGGAAGGAGCGGAGGAGGAGGGCGCGGCCGCCGCCTCGCTCTTCTTGCCGTTCTCCTTGTCCTCCGCCGACGAGTCCGCCGACGAGCAGCCGCTGAGCACCGCGACCGTGAGCGCGGCGGTCACCGCACCCCCCATGATCTTGCGCATGAATCCCTTTACCCCACGAATCGAACGAACCGCCCAAACCTAGCCCCACAGGCGCACCACCCCCAAACCGTTTTCCCAGGCCAGACCCCTCCTTACCGCGCCGCGACAGCCTCCTGGACTACAGTTCCCCGGTCCGGAGCAGGCGTACGGGGTGAAGTGGATGGCCGGGAACACCATGGGGCAAGCCATACGGCGGCTGCCCGCCACTCACGCGTACGTCGCCGTGCTGCTCGCCACCGCCACATGGATGTCGAGCCAGTCGGGGCGCGAACAGGCCCGGTTCATCCGGCACAACAGCAGCAACATCCACCACCTCGAAGTCGGCAAGTGGTGGACGCTGTTCACCAGCGGGCTGGTGGTCGACGGAGTGCCCGTGCTGCTCGGGATCGCCGCCGTGGCCGTCGTGCTCGGGCTGGCGGAGTGGCGGTGGGGGACGCTGCGCGGGTTCGGGGTGTTCCTGGTGGGCCACCTCGTGGCGACCCTGCTGACCGAGGGCGCGATGTGGCTGATGCACCTCGCGCACCTGCCGGGCGTCCTGGCCAGGGCGCGTGATGTCGGCATCAGCTACGGGCTGGTCGCGACCGCTTCCTGCCTGCTCGCCCTGGGCGGCCGCCGGGCCCGCCGGTACGGACTGCCGGCCCTCACCGCGCTGCTCACCGTCGCCTGGGTGATCAACCATGAACTGGCCGACGCCGGCCACCTGGTGGCCCTCGGCCTCGGTGTACTCGGCGCACGCACCCGCTGGTTGCGGGACCGGGCCCGGAGCGCGACCGGGCGAACGCCGGAGAGTGTCCCGATATGACATCATCTGACCGGCGTTCCCCCCACACCCCTTGCGCCACAAGCTCCATAGCAAGGACTCCCACATGCTTCGCAGAAAAGGCGCCCGCCGCACCGTCCTGACAGGCGCCGCGGCCGTGGCCCTCGGCCTCGCCATCCCGGCGACCAGCGCGTACGCGGCGCCGACCGCTCCCCAGGCCGCCGCCTCCGCTGCCTCCGCCACCCAGGGCGTCATGTCGCCCAAGCCGGTGTCCGGACTCGTCGCCTCCAGCACCGAGGACGGCATCTGGATTCACTGGGACATGGACTACGCGAACCCCTGGGACCGGCATCCGGTCATCGACAAGAACGTGAAGTCCTTCGAGCTGTACCGGGCCGACGACAACGGCGAGCCCTTCAAGCACATCGCCACCCTGCCGGGGGAGGCCGCGGAGAACGGCTTCATCGACGCCGAGATCAAGCGCAACCGGTATGCCGTCTACTACGTGACCACGGTGGACCTGGCCGGCAACGAGTCCGCGGCATCGGCCACGGCGGCGGGTACGCCCCTGATGCGGATCAGGCAAGAGACCCCGGGCTCCCCGAAGTCGCTGACGGCGAAGGGCGGCTCCGGCAAGGTCGAGCTGAGCTGGCAGCCGAACCCCTACGACACCCCGAGCCCGTCGAAGTACCTGGTCTACCGCTACGACACGGGGCGGCTGAACCCGTCCCTGGTCTTCGAGACGGACGCGACCACGTACTCCGACAGCCGCGACCTGAAGCCGGGCGCGAGCTACACCTACCGCGTCGTGGGCGTCAGCGCGAAGGGCGAAGAGGGCACTCTCTCGGACGCCGCGCAGGTCACGCTTCCGTAGCCATGCGCCGTCCGGCCTCCGCCCGCCCGCATGCGACCGGGCGGGCGGAGGCCGCGCTCGCCCCTCCCCCGGCGCCACGACGGCCGCCGGGGCTCGCGAGCCACTCATGGCGGCATCCCCGGCCCCGCCCCGCCCGCGTCGAGCGCCGACCGCAGCCACATCTCGCAGGCCAGCGTGTTGTCGAGAGCGCGCATCACCTCCGGTGAGAGCTCGGGGTGGCGCAGGCCCGCGCGCAGGGCCGACGCGTCCAGGAGGCCCGCTCGGGCCAGGCGGGACCCGGTGACGATCTCGGCGAGTTCGGCCTTGTGGCGGCGGAGGCCGAGGTAGAAATCGGCGCTGTACTCACCCTTGGTGGAGCGCGCCAGGACGGTGTCCGGCACAAGGCCGGCCATCGCCGTGGCGAGCACCGGTTTGTAGCGGTCACGCGCGGCGCGGTCGGCGAGCCGTACGGTGAGGGCGGCCTCGATCACGCGGTCGTCGAGATAGGGCGCGGCGTACGGCAGGCCCTGCGCCGCCGTCACCTGGTCGACCTGCCGGAAGCCTCGCCCGCACGCCTGCACGCAGGACAGTGCGACGTGCTGGCCGCGCTGGCCCGCGAGCGGCTCCGGCACATCCGCTGCCGCCGCGCGCAGGAGGCACTGCACGGCCCGGACCGCGTCCGGCGTGGCCCAGGGCGGCATGCGCAGCGCCGGGCCCCAGGACGTGGACGAACTCGCGCCCTGCGTAAGGCCCTCGGCCCAGGCGGCGAGCCACTGGCTGAACGTGCTGCGGTCCGCGAGCCCCCGCACATGGGACCACAGCGGCCACCGCCGGAGAGCGCCCCGCCTGCGCACCAGGCTGAGCGTGGGCAGCGTGTGTCTGCCGAAGCGGTCGCGCCCGTACGGCGGGAGCGCGCAGAACAGTTCATCCCCACCGCCGCCCGACAGATGCAGCTGCGAGCCGCGCTCCGTCATCAGCTCCACGAGCGTGGTGAGTCGCGCGCCGTCCCGCGCCCAGCTGCCCGGCTCGTCGGCCGTCGCCCCGAGGCCGGTCAGACCGCTGAACCACAGGGGCGCGCGCGAGCGTTCGGGAACGACGTGCTCGGCCGTGCCCGGCAGCCGGGCGGCCGCCAGCTGCGCCCAGGCCGCGTCGTCGTTCGCCGCGTCCACACTCTCCCAGCGGAACGTGACCAGACGGGCCGGACCACGCGCCGCGAGAAAGCACAGGCTGGTCGAATCCATCCCCCCGGAGAGGTCCGAACTCACGGTCTTGGCGTCCACCGTGCAGGAATCCACCGCCGCCGTGAGCGCCCGGCTCACCTCGGCGGCGCCCTCCGCCAGCGGCAGGTCAGGCTCGGGGGGATGCCACCACGGGCGCACCTCGGCGCGCCCGTCCGCCTCCAGCAGCAGGAAGCTCCCGGACGGCAGCGCCTCCACACCCCGCCACAGGCTGGGCCCCGCGTCGAGCGGGAACGGCGGCGGGGACGACAGCAGGTGCAGGGCCAGCCTCCGCTCGTCCACCCCCGAGCCGAGGGCCCGCGCCAGTGTGTCCGCGCGGCTCGCCGCCACCGTCACCCCGTCCAGCCGGGCGCGGAACACCCGCCGCACCCCCGAAGCGCTGCCCCGCACCCGCACCCGGCCGCCCACGGAAGCGACGGCGTGGAAGCTCCCCTCCAGCCCCCGCAGCGCCCCCTCGACGTCCGCGATCTCCCGCACGCGCCTGAGCCGGACCCTCAATGCCTCGGCGGTGACGGGACACCGCCCGATCACCGCCAGCCGCGCCTCCCCCACCGCGGCCACCACCACTTGCCCGGCCGGCCAGCTCCCCACCAGCCACGGCCGTCCGGAGTGGTGGTCGATCACCTCGGCGGCCCCACGGCGCAACGCCTGCGCCACGGCCGCCCCCGGTTCGCCGTCGGGAAAGACCACGAACCATGTCTCCCTGCTCATCGTCAGGTCAGCTCGGCCCGACGTACCAGGGGGCGTAGCCGCCTTCGCAGCACGTCCCCGTGGACATGCCCAGCGTCAGGTCGGCGAACTCACCGACCTCCATCAACTCCGGTGGCTCATACGGCTCTTCTTCCCGCCCCATGGCGGATCCCCTCCCCGGTCACAGCTCCGTCAGCCGGGTAACTTCCCGATATCGCCCCCTAATTACACCTGATCAACACTTCGTCCACTCAAACGGGTGAGACCAACCACTTGTCATACGTGATTGGTTGGCGCCGTCGAGTCCGTTGCATCAGCCACAGCGCGGCCGCGCGATCCGTTTTCCGGGCCTCTCCGCGGGGTCGGGTTACGGCTTCGGCGAGCCCTGGCGGGCGTACGGCGCGGTAGTCGGTGAACCGCCGGACACCACAACTGCGGCACTGGTACGCGCCGTTGCCCTGAGCCCATCCGTTGCTGTGCGAGCACATCATCACGCCTTGCCTCCCGGCAGCAGGTGCACGACCCGGCCGTGCCGCCGCAGCGTCACGAGCGCGGTCGCCTCCTTCAGCCGGTCGCCTCCGGCGGCGGCTTCCCGCCACGCCTGTTCCAGGACCGGGCATTCCGGGCACTCCATCCGCGACCACGAACCGGCGGGCCAGAGCCCCACTTCGTCGCGCTCGGCGCGCGTCGCCAACCGCAACACGGCGAAGGGGACTTCCCATTCGGCGCCGCCGCCGGGGGTGCGGACGCGTACACGACTGCCGACACTGTCGATCACTTGGGCGATCCGCCCCCCGCGCGTGTCCACTACGAACGCGCCGTTCCTGTAGGTCATCACCCTCGCCTTCCCGAGCCATGCGATGTTGCGGCTCATCATGGCGCCCGGCGCGGCTTGTCGTGAAACTTTCACCGACGATTTCATCGATCGAGTGAACTCTTGCAGGGGCCAGCCCAGTTGAGCTCGGTAGAGTCACCGCAAGGAGGAGGTGATCGCATGGCCGACGAGCCCACCGTGCTGCGCCGTCGACTCGGCGCGAGACTGAGGACGATGCGCGTGAGGAACGGCCTCAAGCTCGCCGAGGGTGCCAAGCTGCTGGATCTTTCCGAGCCCAGCCTGAGCCGGATCGAGAATGGGAGGCAGCGGCCGGACCTGGAGAAGTTCCTGGCCGCTTACCAGGTCGAAGACCCGGCGCACATCGCAGAGACCAGGGAGATCGCGAGGCTTGCCGGCAGCAGCCGGCAGAAGAACTTGTTCGCGCGATACAAGGACGTGATCAGCCCTGCTCTCGCGGACTTCATCGAACTGGAAGAGATCGCCACCCGAACAGATGGTTACGCAGCCACCATCCTCCCAGGACTTCTACAGACGGAGCAGTACGCCCACGCGACCATCGAGGGCTCCAACGTCTGGAACACAGCACGCACGATGCGGGCTTTCGTCGAGCTCCGGATGAAGCGCCAGGACATCATGGCCCTGACACCGGGCTGCGAGTCCAACCGGGCACCCATCGCGTTGCGGTACGTCCTCGACGAGGCTTGCCTGCGGCGCGAGGTGGGCGGACCCGAGGTTCTCCGAGGGCAGCTTGAGCATCTGCTCGCCGTTTCGGAGCAACCCAATGTCGAGTTGAGGGTTCTCCCCTTCGAGACAGGCGCGCATCCTGGGGTGGACGGCCGCTACACGGTCTTCCACTTCGAAGTGGGCGAACCGGTCGTCGCGGTGGAACTCCTCACGAAGTCGCTCTATCTGGAGGATGACTCCCAGGTCGCCCACTACGCGGCCGCTTTCGATCACCTGTGGGCACGATCCCTGAAGTCGGACATGTCTCGCGACATCATTTCCAGGGTCATCGAGGAGGCACGTTGAGCACTTTCAACAAGAGCAGCTACAGCGACGGCCATGCCAACTGCGTCGAGATATCCAGATCCGACGAAGCCATATCCATACGCGACTCCAAAAACCCCAACCGCCCCACGCTCCACTTCACTTCACCCGCATACCGCGCATTCTCCGACGCCCTCCTCCAAGGCGCCCTGCGCACTGCCGATAAATCGCCCCAACCGCCCATCCTCCTCAGCGCCTTCACCGCCAGGACCGCGGCGACGTCGCGGGTCACGCAGTACTACTCCTGCTGACCGCCGAGGCGAGCTCACGTACGCCGGTCACCCGTGGGTATCGCTGGGTGAGGTCGGTGACGATCCGGCGGATGGCCGGCCGGTCACAGACTTCCCCCGGCGAGACACGGACGGCGACGAGCAGGGCACCGGCCGGTCCGCTCAGGGGCCCGGACCGTCGGGCAAGGGACTGCGGCACCCCACACGCGCTCGCTATCCTCGGGGTGGCGAAAGGGAGTGGCGGATGCCCGGACAGCAGGAGCGGCCGTGCGCGGCCTGTGACGGCGACGGCATCACCACGAAGACCGAATACACCGTCGAGACCGATGGCGACGGTCGCCAGCGTCCCGTCACCCGCACCAGCTATTCGTCCTGCACTCTCTGCGGCGGTACGGGCAGCACGTCGGGCTAGCCGTCGAGGGAAGAGGTTCTCGTGCCGTCCGAGCAAGCCGAACCGATGCGTCCCGTGTTCACCTGCGTGGCCTGCGGGTGCGTCTATATGCCGCCCAAGAGCATGGCCTACCCGCACCTGGGCCTGACCGCCTCCCCCATCCACTGCGGCGAGGCCCCCTGCCGCCGGGCCGTCGACCGGCTCCCCCGCCGGCTCCAGGCCCTCTGCGCGAAGGCGGCCTGGTCCCAGGCGAAACAGTGGACGACGAAGGACCCCGCGCCCGCCACGGCCCAGCCACGTCACCGCCCCCGCCTGACGTCCCGGCCGGAGGGCAGCCGCTCCAAGCTGCGCTGAGGGCGGGCGCTCAGGCGTCGGCGTAGCGCTTGAATGCCGTCGTGTCGACAGTCCACGGGCCGAAAGGCACCTGGTCGCCGAAGACGTAGGGCGACACTGTCGCGTAGTGGGGGCCGTTGGAGCCGGGTCGGCGTAGGTGTAGACGAGGCCCTTGCGGGGGTCGATGAGCAGGTACAGCGGGATGCCCATCGCCGGATAGTCGGCGGCCTTCTCCACATAGTCGTTGTCCGGGTTGGACTCCGACACCACTTCGACCACGGCCAGCAGGTCCGCCGGGTCGACCGTCGCCCCCGGCTCGTCCAGGACGGGGAGCGGGACGACCACGGCGTCCGGGCGGCGCATGCGCCCGATCGTCGGGTGCTCCACCACGGCGCCGGACTGGGCGACGACATCCTGACCGGGATGCGTGGTCACCAGCTGGGCGTTGAGCTGCCGCACGATGCGGGCGGCGATCGCCTCGTGCCGCTTGACCGGGCTCATCATGACGACGACCCCCGCCGCCCCGATCTCGACCGCCCACGCGCCCTGCATGCGTTCGGCGACGGGCCAGAGCTCTTCGGCGATCTCCCGCATCCGTGCGTAGGTCTGCGGATCCACGGCTCCGGTCACGCTGTCTCCCTGGTCACTCGGCGCCCATCGTGACGCCTCGACCGTACAAGGGCCGTTTCCCCTCCGGCTCCGGTCCGCCCCACCCCTCAGAACAGCTGTCCCTGCCCCTTCATGTCCGGTTCCTCCGGGTCGAAGAGGCGGGGTTCCGTGGAGAGGAGGGGGGCCGAGCGGCGGGAGCCGGGGCAGGAGATGAGGTCGTACGAGGCGCGGCGGCCCGGGGGGTCGTGGCGGGCGAAGCGACCGCCGACCACGGCGATCTCTCGGGAGCAGACGGGGCACGTGCGGCGCGGAGAGGACATCCGGCCATTTTCCCTCACCCCGGGAGGCCGCCGTTCCCGAAACCGTTCAGAAGGACTCGCTCGGCTCGTACGTCCCCCACACCTCCCGCAGCGCCCCGCACACCTCGCCCACCGTCGCCCGCTCCCTGAGCGCGGCCTTCATGGGAGGCAGGACGTTGTCCGTGCCGGCGGCCGCCTCCTTCAGGCGGGCCAGGGCGGCCGCCACCGCCTGTCCGTCGCGGGAGGCGCGCAACTGCCGCAGGCGCTGCACCTGCTGCTCCTCGATCGCGGGGTCGACGCGGAGCGGCTCGTACGGCTCCTCCTCGTCCAGCCGGTAGCGGTTGACGCCGACGACGACGCGCTCGCCGCTGTCGGTCTCCCGCGCGATGCGGTACGCGTTCCGTTCGATCTCGGCCTTCTGGAAGCCCTCCTCGATGGCGGCGACTGCCCCGCCCCGGTCCGCCACCCGCCGCATGAGGTCGAGCGCCGCCGCCTCGACCGCGTCGGTCAGCGACTCCACCGCGTACGAGCCGGCGAAGGGGTCGACCGTGGCCGTCACGTCCGTCTCGTGGGCCAGGACCTGCTGGGTGCGCAGGGCCAGCCGGGCCGATGTGGCGGTGGGCAGGGCGATGGCCTCGTCGAAGGCGTTGGTGTGCAGCGACTGCGTACCGCCGAGCACCGCCGCCAGGCCCTGCACGGCGACCCGTACGAGATTGAGCTCCGGCTGCTGCGCGGTCAGCTGGACGCCCGCGGTCTGCGTGTGGAAGCGCAGCATCAGCGACTTGGGGTCGCGCGCGCCGAACTCCTCACGCATCACCCGCGCCCAGATCCGCCGCGCCGCGCGGAACTTCGCGACCTCCTCCAGGAACGTCGTCCGCGCGACGAAGAAGAACGACAGCCGGGGCGCGAACGCGTCGACGTCCAGGCCCGCGGCGACGGCGGTGCGGACGTACTCGATGCCGTCGGCCAGCGTGAACGCGATCTCCTGCACGGGCGAGGCACCGGCCTCCGCCATGTGATAGCCGGAGATCGAGATCGTGTTCCACCGGGGCAGCACCTCGCCGCAGTAGCGGAAGGTGTCCGCGACGAGCCGCAGCGAGGGCTGCGGCGGGAAGATGTACGTGCCGCGCGCGATGTACTCCTTGAGGATGTCGTTCTGCACGGTGCCGGTCAGGCTCCCGGCCGGCACGCCCTGCTCCTCGGCCACGAGCTCGTACAACAGCAGGAGCGGCGCGGCGGGCGCGTTGATGGTCATCGACGTGGAGACCTTGTCGAGCGGGATGCCGTCGAAGAGCACCCGCATGTCCTCGACCGAGTCGATCGCGACCCCGACCTTGCCGACCTCGCCGCTCGCCAGGGGCGTGTCGGAGTCGTGGCCCATCTGAGTGGGCAGGTCGAAGGCGACGGACAGGCCCATGGTGCCGTGCTCGATGAGCTGCCGGTAGCGGGCGTTGGACTCGGCGGCGGTGCCGAACCCCGCGTACTGCCGCATCGTCCAGGGGCGGCCGGTGTACATCGTGGGGTAGACGCCGCGGGTGAAGGGGTACGCGCCGGGGGCGCCGAGCCGCTCGGCGGGATCCCAGCCGGCGAGGGCCTCGGGGCCGTAGACCGGATCGACGGTCAGTCCGGACTCGGTCGGCCGTGTGCTGCTGCTCTTCGGCTCGCGCGCCATGGGTGCCGCCTCCCGCTGCTCGTCAGGCCGTGCGGTGTCCTCGCGGATACGTATCTCGCGGATGCGTATCTCGCAGGTACGTACAAGGATGCTCCGCCGGAGGGCGAAGAGGCAGCACCGGCGCGGCGGGCGAGGCGGTGGAGGCGCGGCGGCCTGTGGGGGGCGCGGGCAGAGCCGGGGGAAGAGCCCCGCCCGCGCCGGTGCGCCGAGCCGACGGTATGGGGGGAACTCCGGCTCGTGCGCGGCCGATGACCAGTCGGCACACTTCCTACAGCGCCACCGGCGCGAAAAACGTCACAGCGAACGTCACAGCAGGGGACGGAGCGGCGCCCCGAGCGGGTCCGGGAGCGCCTTCGAGAGCAGGAGCGGGGAGGTGCCGAGGACGGACGGGACGATCGGGACGGACCGGCCGCGGCGGCCGTCGCCCTGGCTGTCGTCGTCGCCCTTGCCGCCACTCGCGCCCTTGCCGCCGCTGGTGACGCCCTTGCCGCCGTCCGGCGCGTAGCGCTCGCAGTATTCCCGCAGGGCGTCCGCGCTCCCGGCGCCCGCGAAGCGCTCCAGGTCGCGGAGGTCGTGCTCGTCGACGTCCTGGCCGCGGCGCTGCTGCGCGGCGAGGAAGTCGCGGCAGAGCCGGGCGGCCCAGACCGTGCCGCCCCTGGCGGCGTCGGCGTCGCCGCCGCCGTGGTCCTGACCGCCGTCGTGGCTGGGAGAGGCCGAGGGGGTCTCCCCGGGTCTGTCCTCCTTGCCGCCGTGCCCGGCGGTGGCACCGCCGCCGGTGGGCACGGGGGCGTGCGGCGCGCCGCTCGCGCGGGAGCCACCGCCCTTGCCGGGCGACGGCGAGGCGCTGGGCGCGCCGGACGGGGGCAGCGGTGTCTCCATGCCGGTGTCGTCGAGGGCGGAGACGCTGGCGCTGGTCTCGGGCTCGCCGGCCGCACGGCCGAAGGGCGCCGGCAGCACGCCCGTACCGGCGGCGACGGCGACGCCGCCCAGCGCGCACCCGGCGACGGTCATGGCGAGGGCGACCTTCACGGGCCGCCACCGGCCGAACAGACCCCGCGCCTTTTCGGCCACGCCGAGGCGGGCGGCGGGGGCGGCGGCGGGGTGGTTGACGCGCGTAGTGGATTCCGTCGCGCCGACGAGGGGGCGCGCGACCGCGCCTGACGCTTCGTCAACTACAGGGGAGCCGGGGGTGCGCCCGTGCGCGGCCCGCGACGGGGCCGCGAGACCGCGATCCACGCCCGGTACGCCCGGTACATCCGATACGTCAGGCCGCAGCGGCGACGCGTGTTCGCCGGGCGCGGCCGCGGGCTCCTCCGCGAAGGCGTGCGCCTCGCGCGCCCGTTGCGCGCGTGCCGTGCGGAACGCCGCCAGCGCCGCCTCCTCGCCCGGCAGGGCGTGGTCCGGCAGGGCCGGTTCCGGGGTCAGGGCACGCAGCAGCGCCGCCAGCCGCAGCTCCGCCTCCGGGCCCGCCGAAGGCGACTGCGCAGGCGTGAGCAGACGCTCCACGGCGTCGTCATCCAGCCAGTCGTAGCGGTGGTCGTCGGCCATCACATGTCCTTCTGCGTCCGCGTGCGCAATTGCGTCACACCGGCAGAAGCGTTCGCTCCGGTGTGTGACGGTTGTGCCTGCCGCTGCCCGGGGAGGGTGTCGGGCGCCGTCACCAGTTCGGCGAGCCGCCGCAGGCCCCGGTGGGCGGCGGTACGGACCGCGCCCGGCCGCTTGCCGAGCACCCCGGCGGCGCTCTTCGCGTCGAGCCCGACGACCACCCGCAGCACGACGGCCTCCGCCTGGTCCTGCGGCAGCTGGGCTATGAGGGCGAAGGTGTGGTCCGTGCCGAGCGACTCCAGGGCCTCCCCGGCGGTGTCCGCGTCGGCCGCGCGGCCCGCGAGCTCGCTCTCGTCGCCGCCGATCGCCGGGCGCCGGCCGCGCATCCGGATGTGGTCGAGGGCGCGGTTGCGGGCGATCCGCGCCGCCCAGCCGCGGAAGCGGTCCGCGTCCCCGGTGAACCGCTCCAGATCGCGGGCGATCTGGAGCCACGCCTCGGAGGCCACGTCCTCCGCCTCGGCGTCCCCGACGAGGGTGCGCAGATAGCCGAGCAGGCGGGGATGGACCGTCCGGTAGACGGTGCGGAACGCCGTCTCGTCCCCGCTCTGCGCCGCGCGCACCGCGGCCGTCAGCTCAGTGTCGTCCCCCTGCACACCCTCATCCTGCCCCACTGGGAGAATCCGCGGCTCAGTGGCCGGCCGGGCCGTTGCCGTAAGGATTCTGCGGTGATGGCGCCGGATTGGCCCAGCCGCCCGCCGCCGGACCGGGCTGCGCGGGCGGATAACCCGGAGCGCCGTACGGCATCCCGGGCACCGGACCAGCCGCCGGACCCGCCATCGGCACGCCCATCGGCGGCATGGGTCCCATGGGGCCCATCGGCGCGGGGCCCATGAGGGCGCGCTGCTCCTGGAGCCGCGCCAGCTGCCGCACGACGAAGATCGCGAGGACGCCCGCGGCGGCCGTCAGCAGGGCGGCGAAAGCCGAGAGGTTGGCGGCGGACTTCAGGGAGTCGACGTCGCTCTCCCAGGTGGAGCCGTCATAGCCCCGCGTCCGGAGCCGGGCGCTCGCGGAGGCGGCCGTGACGGACGCGATCATGTTGATGGCGAACGAGCCGATCCACAGGCACCACCAGGTGTTCAGCAGTCCCTTGGGCGCGCTCTGCGGGCCGGCCGGGGCACTGGCCCGGTAGATGTCGTTGGCGATCTGCTTGGGGAACCAGAGGTTGACCACCGGTGTGAACCACGCGCCCGCCGCCCAGCCGGTGCCCATGCGGTGCGTGCCCGGGGCGAACAGCTCGGCGTTCAGCCGCGCGCGCCGGAACCACACGGCCCACACCGCGCCGGTCACGACGAACACCAGGAAGTAGACCAGCTGCGTCCCAAGGACGAAGCTGTCCGCGTCGTTGGCGTCGTCCACCGTGCTGCCGCTGACGCCGTTGTCGATGACGGCCTGGATCGCCGAACGCTGCTCCACGCGCGCCGTGAAGACGAACAGCACCACCACCACGCACACCGCGAGCAGCACGCTGAGCGTGATCCGCAGACCGCGCCGGAGGTCGGCGGCGCCGACGGGCATCGCGGCGTACGGATACGGGGGCGCCGGCGGCATCCCCATCGGCGGGGCCGGCTGCTGCTGGTACGCGCCACAGGCGGCGCAGCGGCCGTCCTGGCCGACGGCGGCAGCGCGGCATCGACCGCACGGATACATTTCTCAGACCCCCTGGGGACGTGGCCGAACTGATGCGAAACCCCCGGTTCCCCGGCCACCGGGACCGAACGGGAGAGCGGCGCCGCCTCGGGCGCGGACCCGCACGTTACGGGCAGGGGCCCGGCCTCGTCCAGAAACGGCCCCCGTCGCCGGTACGACAGTGTGACGGATTTAGGGGCCGTGGCGCTGTAGGTAGTGCGGGCCCCACCAGGGTTCGCGCCGGACGACGGTCGGGGCCTCTCCTGTGGGGGGTGGCGGCCCCGGCCGTCTCCGTTTGCGGGGCTTTGTCTTTTTGCGGCTCCGCCGCGTGGGGCTCGCGCCTGAGGCCGCTGGGGGTGCGGGGGCGTTGGCCTGCGGCGCTTTTTCCCCAGCCCCGCCCCTTCCCGAAACTGGGGCGCACGTGCCCCAGACCCCCGGCTGCGGGCCGGTTACCGCCTGCGGCGGGAGCGGCCTTGGGGGTCCCCCCGGACGAAGTCTGGGGGAGCGTCCTCAAACTCCCCCAGCTACCGCTGGGAGGTGCCCCCAACGGGCTGAAAGGAAACGGGCGCGCCCCCACACCAGACAACGGCGAACCCCCTACACCACGTCCGCCGCCGCATCCTTCACCGTCACCGTCAGATCATTCGTCACCGTGAAATACGGCCGCAGGCGCACCGCGCCACGAGCAGCCGCAGGGAACGTGTCGACACCCTTGCGGTCGGCGAAGTCCCCCGCGATGCGGCCGACTCGCACGAGAGCGGCGCCGGACTTCGGGCGTACCCAGAGGTCCCACAGGTCCTGGTCCTCGGCGACGCGCTTCTCCATGGGGGCGTACGGGAGGCCGCCGCTGCCGTTCTCCAGGGGGACGCGGACGTCACCGGCCGCGCCGTCGCCGTGCCGGAGGCGGGCGAGGAGCTCGGCGCCCTCGCCCAGGGCCGTGCCGTACAGCGCGACGGTGACGGTGACCGCGTCGTCGCCGACGCGCACCTCCGTGGCCTCGGCGTGCTGCGGGCGCAGCCAGGTGCGGACGGCGAGGAAGCCGTCGCTGGTCTCGTACGGCACCCAGGCCGCGACCCCGGCGTCCGAGACCGCGAGCGGCAGGCCGAGGAGCGCCTTCTGCTCGACGAGCGCCGCGGTCAGGCGGCGCCGGGACTTGTCGCCGGACCGCTCGACGTAGGTGTCCCAGCGCCCCTCGGACATGGTGTGGGCGGCGCGCTCGATCCGGGCCGTGCCGTCGGCGGCGAGCGGAACGCGCACGGACTCCTTGCCCTTGCTGCCGCGGTGGCGGAGCAGGACGTGGGTGTCGGCGGAGGTGAGCTGATCCAGGCGCAGCCGTACGGTCAGGGAGCCGTCGGCCTCGACGGCGCAGCGGGCCTCGGGGTGGGCGATGTCGCCCCGCGGCGCGAGGGTGGCGGCCGTCGGCTGCTTGGCCTTGCCCCCGAAGAGGCCGCGCAGGAAGCCGCCCTTCTTCTCCGGCGCGGACGCGGCGGCGGTGGAGCCGGGGCGGAGCTCCTCGAAGAGCTCCTCGTAGCGCTGCGCGATCCGGGACGGCTCGTAGCGGTGGGCGGTCTCGCGGGCCGCCGCGCCGAGGCTCCGGCGCAGTCCGGCGTCGCCGGTGAGCTTCAGGAGGGCCTCGGCGTAGGCGTCGACCGCGTCGGAGTCGTCGAGCGGGACGAGGATGCCGTCGGTGCCGTCGGTGAGGATCTCGCGCGGGCCGTAGGGGCAGTCGGTGGCGATGACCGGCAGCCCGGCGTGCATGGCCTCGACGATGGTCATACCGAAGGACTCGGCGTCGGAGGCGACGGCGGCGACGGCGCCCTTCGACCACTCGGTCTCGATGGGCGAGCGGGCGCCCATGAGCGTGACGCGCTCGTAGAGCCCGAGCTCCTCGATCTGCTTGCGCAGCTTGGCCTTGGCGGGGCCGCGGCCGTAGATCCGCAGGTTCCAGTCGGGGCGCTCGGCGGCGACCTTCGCGAAGGCGGCGACGAGGCGGTCGTAGCGCTTCACCGCGACGAGGCGGCCGGCCGAGACGATCGTCCGGGACGTGCCGTCGGAGGGCTCGGCGACCGGCGCCGGGACGGCGTTGGGGATGGAGAGGATGCGGGCGTGCGCGTCGGGCAGCGCCTCGCGGTAGTGACCCGCGTCGGCCTCGGAGACGGTGGCGAAGGCGTCGAGCGCGGCGATCGCCGGGTCCATCACGGCGTGCAGCTCGGGGACGTGCGCCTCGTGGGTGAGGTGCTCCTGGCCGAGCCGCAGGAAGCGGTCGCTGCCGTACTTCGCGAGGTAGCCGATGAGCTTGGGGCGGGTGGCGATGACGACGTCGGCGTCGGTGGCGGCGAGGTGCGCGGCCACGCGCTGGTCGGTGAGGGCGGTCGCCGCCATCCGGCCGTTGTCGATCCGCTCGTCCCGGAAGATCTCGCTGGGCTGCTGGTTGAGGGGGGCCTCGTACTCGTCGGTGTCGGCACCCTCGCGCAGGTCGACCAGGGGGGTGAGGCGCACCCGGGGGTCGATGGTGAGCTCGGGCTCGTCCACGGGGCGGTTGACGCTGACGATGCGCACCTCGTGCCGCTCCGCGAGGGCGGCGGCGAGATTGACGGTCGAGCGGATGGTGCCGCCGATGCCGTAGGCGTTGTGCAGCAAGAATTCGATCTTCATCGGGCCCTCGTTCAAGTGCGCGTGCGTACTTCCCGGAGGGTAGGGCCTTTTGGGTGCGGGGAGGTATTGGGGCTGTTGGGTGGGGTGCGGGTTGCTTTCGCCTGCGGCGGGCTTCTTCCCCAGCCCCGCCCCTTCCCGGCTGCATCTGATGTGCGGCTCCGCCGCGTGGGGGCGCTGCCCCGCCCCCCCGACTGCGGGTCCGTTGGCCTGCGGCGCTTTTTCCCCAGCCCCACCCCTTCCCGAACTGGCGCGCGTGCCCCAGACCCCCGGCTACCGGTCCGTTGCCGCCTGCGGCGGGAGCGGCCCGCGGCCGCGTCCTCAAACGCCGGACGGGCTGAGTCCGCACCGCGTTCCAGGTCCCCCCACAACCAAAGCCCGGCCGGCGCTTGAGGCCACCCCACCCAAACCACAAACAACCCGCACCCGACAACAACGCCACCCCTCACCGCACCCGCCGCGCCAAAGACACGAAGTCGGACCACGGCACCGACGGCCGCCCCGCATCCCACAGGCGCTGGGCGAGAGCGGCCAGCGGCAGATGGATGCCGTCCGCCACCTGTTGCGGCGACTGCGCGTCAGCGTGATCGCACCAGACGGCGAGCCGGCCACCGGGCACGCGGGTGGCGGTGGCGCCCCCTTCCACCGGCTTCGTGCCGCGCAGCACGGAGGGCGACCACTCCTCGTAGATGCGCTGCCCGGTGGGGTAGGTGAACTGGTTCGGCTGGCCGAGTACGTAATAGAGGTACTCGTCGTTGAGATTGACGACCGTGCGTCCCTCGTTCAGGTATTCCTGCGGGTCGCGCGCGCCGAGTTCCTTGCCGGTCCAGTATTCGACCTCGATGTCCTTGTCGGCGCTGATGACGCCGCCGGCGAAGAAGCCGTCGTTCCACGCCTTGGGCTTCTTGCCGAGGGTGTGCAGCACGGCCGCGCGGTCGTTGAGCCAGCCGGTGGCGAGGTCCTGGACGCGGGCCTGGGGGCCGTAGCGGCGGCGGGCCAGGTCGGCGAGGCGCGGGAAGGAGGACTGCGGGTCCTTGTACGTCAGCGCGCGGTACTCGTCGGCGCCGAGGTGGAAGTAGGGGCCGGGGAAGAGCGGCGCGTACTCGCGCAGCAGGTCGTCGACGATGTCGGCGGCGTCGGGGTTCGCGATGTCGACGGCGCCGCGCAGGGCCGTGCCCGTGGCGTCGCGGAGCTGGAGGTCCGGGTGGGCGTTGATGACGGCGCCGAGGTGTCCGGGCGAGTCGAGCTCGGGGACAACGGTGATGTGCAGGGAGTCGGCGAGGGCGAGGATGCGGCGGACCTCGTCCTTGGTGAGGTGGTCCGGGGAGACGATCTCGGGGTGGGTGTCGCTCTCGATGCGGAAGCCCTGGTCGTCGGAGAAGTGCAGGGCGAGCTGGTTGAGCTTGAGGTCGGCCATCTCGCGCAGCCGGTCCTCGATCCAGGCGGCGGTGAAGTGCTTGCGCGCGGTGTCGAGGTTGAGCCCGCGCTGCGCGCGGTCGGGGGCGTCGTGCACGACGCCGTCGGGGAGTCCGCCGCCGGAGCGCACGGCCTGCAGGACGGTGCGCGTGCCGTAGAACACGCCCGCTTCACCCTCGGAGGTGATCAGGACCCTGTGGTCCCGGGTGGTCAGTTCGTACGCCTCGGGGCCGCCGCCCTGGCCGGGGCGCAGCGCGAGCTCGATGTCGCCGGGGTGGGCGGGGGCGGGGGCGGTGCCCAGCTTGAGCTCGTCGGCCAGGCGGCGGGCCTCGTCGGCGAGGGGGCCGGCCGGGTCGGTGACGACGCGGGCGCCGGGGGCGGGGCGCCAGCCGGGCCCGGCGGCGGGCGTCGTGGAGCGCAGCGCGGGCACGGTGCGCGGGGTGCCCTGCACCACGGGGGCCTGGCCGGGCGGGTGGGCCGAAGAGGCGGAGGGGGATGCCTGCGCGGAGCGGGAGTCGTCCCGTGAGGGGTGGCCGGCGCCGTCGCGGGGGCAGCCCATGATCGTCATGGTCGCGATGAGCGCCGCCCCGGCGACGGTGCCCCGCGCCAGGCTCGCCCGGGTGATTCTGAAGGGTGGACCCATGGGAGCAAAGCCTCCTATTTAGGGCAAATATGAGGCGACCGTAATCCGACTGTGCCCGCCGCGGCCGTCCACCACGCGCCCAGGAAGGCCCGTACGAAGGAAATTCGCGCATCCGTCGGACAGTGGCCGATAACCATCGCTACGGTGGCGGCCCAGTGTGCACGCCGGACCGTGGAGTTCTCACGCGTCCCCGCATCACAACCCCATCACGACCGCATGACGGAACCGCGCGCCACGCCCGGTTCGCCCCGCACGGCCCCGCATCGCCCGTACGGCCCTGTGCACCGCCCCTCGCCCCCTGTGCACGGATTCGTACGTCCACGGTCCGCACTCCCGAGGAGCCCACGCTGCACGGTCCCGCCCGCCATGGCCTCGACCGCCTCAACTCCGCGGTGCCCGGCGCCGCCGAAGCCGCCCTCCTCGCCTGCTGCGGCAGCCGCCGGTGGGCCCGGCAGCTGGTGGCGGGACGCCCGTACCCCGATCTGGCCGCCCTGCTGCGGGCCGCCGACCGGGCCGCCCACACCCTCACCCCTGCCGACCTCGCCGAGGCCCTCGCCGACGAGCGGGGCCCGTATGCCGCGCTGGTCCGGCGCGCGGGGCCCGGCATATCCGCCGGCTCCGCCGCGCTGGCCGCCCTGGCGCGCGGCCAGGCCGCCTATGAGCACCGGTTCGGCCATGTCTTCGTGCTGTGCCTGGACGGCTGCCGGCCCGCCGAGGCCCAGGGCCGCGCCCTCGCCGCGCTCCGCTCCCGGCTGGAGGGCTCCGTCGCGGAGGAGGCCGCCACGACCGCCGTCGAGCTCGCCCGCCTCGCCCGCGGCCGGCTGATCCGGCTCGCCCCCGACATCCCGTGCACCCGGAGCCACGGCACCCCGCAGCACCACGGGACATAACGCCTAAAGATCATGGAACCGGGGTCTGTCCGGCACACCAGACGCCCCCGAACGGCCCTTTCGGGCCCCGGACTGGGCCGTACGTGCGTGATTGACCACACCCGACGACCCCGGGCGAAAGAACCGACAAGGCGTCGCTACGATGGCCAGGGCCGGTGGACCGTACCCGGCCGGGCCCGCTGACAGTGAAGCCGGCAGGCCCCGATCCCCGCTCCCGGAGGGTTTTCCGTGCCGGCTGGAACGCTGTACCGCGGCCGGGAAGGCATGTGGTCATGGGTGGCTCATCGAGTCACCGGCGTCCTCATTTTCTTCTTCCTGTTCGTGCACGTCCTCGACACCGCTCTCGTTCGCGTCTCTCCCGAGGCGTACGACGATGTCGTCGCGACGTACAAGACGCCCGTCGTCAATGTGATGGAGTACGGCCTCGTCGCCGCCATCCTCTTCCACGCCCTCAATGGTCTGCGCGTCATCGCCGTGGACTTCTGGTCCAAGGGCGCGCGCTACCAGAAGCAGATGCTCTGGTCCGTGGTCCTGATCTGGGTCGTGCTCATGGCCGGCGCTTTCTACCCCGTGCTCCAGCACACGCTGCGCACGCTGTTCGGGAGCTGACGCGTAATGTCCGCTGACACCACCCCCGCTGTGAACGACTCCGTGTCGCTCTACGACGTGGACCACCCGGCTCCGGTCATCGAGCCGCCCCGCAAGCGCACCAAGAAGACGCCGAAGTCGACCCGCACCAACTTCGAGATGTACGGCTGGCTGTTCATGCGGCTGTCCGGCATCGTCCTGGTCGTGCTGGTCCTCGGTCACCTGCTGATTCAGCTGGTGCTCGACGGCGGCGTGTCCAAGGTCGGCTTCGCCTTCGTGGCCGGCCGCTGGGCCTCGCCGTTCTGGCAGGCATGGGACCTGGTCATGCTGTGGCTGGCGATGCTGCACGGCGCCAACGGCCTGCGCACGGTCATCAACGACTACGCGGAGCGGCCCACGACCCGCTTCTGGCTGAAGAACCTGCTGTACGCCGCCACGGTGTTCACCGTCCTGCTGGGCACGCTGGTGATCTTCACCTTCGACCCGAACATCCGCTAGAGCCCGGGGCTGACGCGACCATGAAGATCCACAAGTACGACACCGTCATCGTCGGCGCGGGTGGCGCCGGCATGCGCGCGGCCATCGAGTCGACCAAGCGCAGCCGCACCGCGGTGCTGACGAAGCTCTACCCCACCCGCTCCCACACCGGCGCCGCGCAGGGCGGCATGGCCGCCGCCCTCGCGAACGTCGAGGAGGACAACTGGGAGTGGCACACCTTCGACACCATCAAGGGTGGCGACTACCTGGTCGACCAGGACGCCGCCGAGATCCTGGCGAAGGAGGCCATCGACTCCGTCCTCGACCTGGAGAAGATGGGCCTGCCGTTCAACCGCACCCCGGACGGCACCATCGACCAGCGCCGCTTCGG
This sequence comes from Streptomyces sp. NPDC025618, assembly GCF_055558795.1. NCBI lineage: Bacteria > Bacillati > Actinomycetota > Actinomycetes > Kitasatosporales > Streptomycetaceae > Streptomyces > Streptomyces sp. NPDC025618. The sequence goes on from NZ_JBVHLW010000007.1 coordinate 172,617, forward strand.
CGGTCACAGCCGCAACCACGGTGAGGCCCCGGTCCGCCGGTCCTGCTACGCCGCGGACCGCACCGGCCACATGATCCTCCAGACGCTGTACCAGAACTGCGTCAAGGAGGGCGTGGAGTTCTTCAACGAGTTCTACGTCCTGGACCAGCTGATCACCGAGGTCGACGGCGTCAAGAAGTCGGCCGGTGTGGTGGCCTACGAGCTCGCCACCGGCGAGATCCACGTCTTCCAGGCCAAGTCGGTCATCTACGCCTCCGGCGGCACCGGCAAGTTCTTCAAGGTGACCTCCAACGCGCACACCCTCACGGGTGACGGCCAGGCGGCCTGCTACCGCCGCGGCCTGCCGCTGGAGGACATGGAGTTCTTCCAGTTCCACCCGACGGGCATCTGGCGCATGGGCATCCTCCTCACCGAGGGCGCCCGCGGCGAGGGCGGCATCCTCCGCAACAAGGACGGTGAGCGCTTCATGGAGAAGTACGCGCCCGTCATGAAGGACCTCGCCTCGCGTGACGTCGTCTCGCGCTCCATCTACACGGAGATCCGCGAGGGCCGTGGCTGCGGTCCCGAGGGCGACCACGTCTACCTCGACCTCACCCACCTGCCGCCGGAGCAGCTGGACGCCAAGCTCCCGGACATCACGGAGTTCGCGCGGACCTACCTCGGCATCGAGCCCTACACGGACCCGATCCCGATCCAGCCCACCGCGCACTACGCCATGGGCGGCATCCCGACCAACGTCGCGGGTGAGGTGCTGGCCGACAACGACACCGTCGTGCCGGGTCTGTACGCCGCCGGCGAGGTCGCCTGCGTGTCCGTGCACGGCGCCAACCGCCTGGGCACCAACTCGCTGCTGGACATCAACGTCTTCGGCAAGCGGGCCGGCATCGCGGCCGCGGAGTACTCCGCCAAGGCCGACTTCGTCGAGCTGCCGGAGGACCCGGCCCAGCTCGTCGTCGACCAGGTCGAGCGGCTGCGCAGCTCCACGGGTGGTGAGCGGGTCTCCGAGATCCGCAAGGAGCTCCAGGAGACCATGGACGCCAACGTCATGGTCTTCCGCACCGAGCAGACCATCAAGACGGCCGTCGAAAAGATCGCCGAGCTGCGCGAGCGCTACAAGAACGTGTCCATCCAGGACAAGGGCAAGCGCTTCAACACCGACCTCCTGGAGGCCATCGAGCTGGGCAACCTGCTCGACCTGGCCGAGGTGATGGCCGTGTCCGCGCTGGCGCGCAAGGAGTCCCGCGGTGGTCACTACCGCGAGGACTTCCCGAACCGCGACGACGTCAACTTCATGCGCCACACCATGGCGTACCGCGAGGTCGGCAAGGACGGCAAGGACTCGATCCGCCTCGACTACAAGCCGGTAGTGCAGACCCGCTACCAGCCGATGGAGCGTAAGTACTGATGGCAACCCCGACCCTGGACAAGCTCGAGGCGGACTCCACCGCCTCGCACCTCATCACGGTCACCTTCCGGGTCCGCCGGTTCAACCCGGAGGTCTCGGCCGAGGCGAGCTGGCAGGACTTCCAGCTGGAGATCGACCCCAAGGAGCGGGTCCTCGACGGCCTCCACAAGATCAAGTGGGAGCTGGACGGCTCGCTGACGTTCCGGCGTTCCTGCGCGCACGGCATCTGCGGCTCCGACGCGATGCGGATCAACGGCAAGAACCGCCTGGCGTGCAAGACGCTGATCAAGGACCTCAACCCGAGCAAGCCGATCACGGTCGAGCCCATCAAGGGCCTCACGGTCCTGAAGGACCTCGTGGTCGACATGGAGCCGTTCTTCCAGGCGTACCGCGACGTCATGCCGTTCCTCATCACCAAGGGGAACGAGCCGACGCGTGAGCGCCTGCAGACGGCCGAGGACCGCGAGCGGTTCGACGACACCACCAAGTGCATCCTGTGCGCCGCGTGCACGTCGTCCTGCCCGGTGTTCTGGAACGACGGGCAGTACTTCGGCCCGGCGGCCATCGTCAACGCCCACCGCTTCATCTTCGACTCGCGTGACGAGGCCGGCGAGCAGCGGCTGGAGATCCTGAACGACAAGGACGGCGTGTGGCGCTGCCGCACGACGTTCAACTGCACCGACGCGTGCCCCCGTGGCATCGAGGTCACCAAGGCGATCCAGGAAGTCAAGCGCGCTCTGATCACGCGCCGCTACTGATCCCGGTCGCACGACGTGCCAGGCCCCGCTCCCACCAGGGAGCGGGGCCTGGCACGTATCCGGCCCCAAGATCGCTTGACCTTGACACCGTGTCACATGACACGCTCGACGGCATGACACAGCAGCTTCCGATATCCCTCTCCACGGCCGTCCGCGGCTCCGGCCCCGGTGTGCTGCTCGCGCACGGCGCGGGCGGCAGCGTCGCGGGGAACTTCACGACGCTGATCCCCTCCCTCGCCGCGCACCACACCGTGGTGGCGCCCGACTACCCCGGCTCCGGCGCCACGCCGCGCGCGGACGCGCTGACGGCCGACCTGCTGGCCGACGCGCTCGTCGCCCAGGCCGACGCCGCGGGCCTCGACACCTTCACCCTGGTCGGTTACTCGATGGGCACCATGGTCTCCGTACGGATCGCGGCTCGCCATCCCGAGCGGGTGCGGGGGCTGGTGCTGACGGCGGGCCTGGCCAAGGCCGACAACCGCGTGCTGGCCTCCCTGGACCTGTGGCAGAAGCTGCTGGAGGACGGCGACCTGGAGAGCTTCGCGCGGTTCACCGCGCTGAGCGGCTTCAGCGGGGGGTTCTTCAACGCGATGCCCGAGGAGCAGCTCCCGGCGTTCTACAGCCTGCTGGCCAAGGGCGTCCCGGCCGGCGCCGCCGAGCAGGCGGCCGTGGTGCAGACGACGGACACCACGGCCGACCTCGCGGGCATCTCCGTGCCCACCCTCGTCATCGCCACCCTGCAGGACACCCTGGTCTCCCCCGAGAACTCCCGGCTCCTCGCGGAGGCCATCCCGGGCGCGGAGTACGCCGAGGTCGACACCGGCCACATAGTCATGGCCGAACGCCCCGACCAGTGGTCGAAGCTGATCCTGGACTTCCTTGCGCGTCACGGGCTCTGATCGCCCGTCAGGCGGCGGCGCTCACATCCGGCCCAGCTGCCACAGGCGCCAGGTGCCCGTGCCGTCCGAGAGGTATTCCGTGCCGGAGATGTCCGCGTCGCCCAGCACGTACTCCTTCTTCTGCCACAGCGGCACCAGCGGCACGTCCTCCGCGATGATCTTCTGGATGGCCCGGAAGTCGTCGGCCGTGCGGATGCGCTGCTCCTCCTGCTGGGTGGCGCGGATGAGCTGCTCCACACGGGGGTTGGAGTAGCCGGAGTGCAGGGCGGAGTCCTTGCCGACGACGGAGGTGGTGAAGGTGTCCGGGTCGGGGAAGTCGGCGAGCCAGCTGACGCAGTACGTGTCGTAGGCGCCGCGGGCGTAACCCGCCAGGAACTCCGCCCACGGCACGCGCCGGGTGGTGACCTCGAACAGGCCGGTGGCCTGTAGTTGCCTCTTCAGCAGGGCCGCCTCCTGGTCGGTGGCGGCACCCTGCGCATAGGCGAGGCCGAAGCGCACGGGTGTGGCGATGCCCGCCTGGCGCAGCAGGGTCCTGGCCTTCTCCGGGTCCGGCGTCGGATAGGCGTCGAAGAAGGACGTGGTGTGGCCGGTGAGGCCCTGCGGGACGAGCGCGTACAGCGGCTCGACGGTGCGCAGGTGGACGTCGCGCGCGAGGGCCTGCCGGTCGACGACCGCCGCGATCGCCCTGCGCACCGCCACCTGCCGCATCGGCGAGCCGTCCCGCAGGTTGAAAACGAGCGAGCGGGCCACCGAGCCCGTGGACTCCATCAGCTTCGAGCCGGCATCCGAGGGGGACTGCCGGGCGATGTCCGCCGGGGGGAGCTGACGGCCCGCGACGTCGATGCCGTGCCGCTTCCACGCCTCGCTCAGCTTGTCGGGGCCCGCGAAATAGCGGACGGTCACGGCGTTCCCCTTGGGCTTGACCGCGCCCTCGTAGTGCTTGGCGGGCTTCAGCTCGGCGCGCTCGCCCGGCCGGTAGCCCTTGAGGACGTACGGGCCCGAGCCGTCGGCCTCGTCGCCCGGCCGCAGCGCGTCCGCGGGATAGAGCGAGGAGTCCACGATCGACCCGGCGCCCGTGGCGATCTTGAAGGGGAAGGTGGCGTCCGGCGCCTTCAGGTGGAAGGTGACCGTCTGGCCGGCCGTCTCCACCGCGTCCAGCGTGGACAGCAGCGGCGCGGGGCCCTGGGCGGAGTGGATGCGCCGGATCCGGTCGAAGGAGAACTTCACGTCCTTCGCCGTGAGGTCGTGCCCGTTGCCGAACTTCAGTCCCTCGCGCAGGGTGCACGCGTACGTCATCAGGCCGCGGCCCTGGAAGCCGCAGCGGCTCGCCGCGTCCGGTAACGGGGTGCTGGAGCCGGGGGTGAAGGTCAGCAGCGACTGGTAGAGATTGCCGAACAGCGCCCAGGAGCCCACGTCGTAGGCGCCCGCCGGGTCCAGCGCGGTGACCGTGTCCGTCGTGCCGACGGTGATCGGCCCCCGGTCCGCCTCACCCGGTGACCCCAGCCCGCAGCCGGCCGCCCCCACCGTCAGCAGCACCGCTCCCGCGGCCGCCGCCGCACCCGTCCGTAACCGGCCCGCACGCATCCTCGCGCCCCCTCCGCCCGTGATGCGCATCACCCAAACACACGAGCGCCCGTACGTCCCGGGAATCGGCCAAGCGATCGGCGCCGACCGGCGGAGGTGGCCGGAAACCTCCCGCTATGAGGTGCGCCGCAACGCCCGCACGCCGCGCAACCCGACGATCCCCACGGCCGTCCCCAGAAGAAACGAGGTGATCGCGAGCAGGAGATGGACCCAGAAGTACGGGGTCGGGTCACCCGAGTCGTCGAAGGCGAGCCCGCTGCCGTCCTTCCACAGATTCTTCGCAAAGGTGATCCAGATGACCCACGACCACGCGCCGAAGGCGAGCAGGAACCAGGACACGCGACGGGAGAGGACGGCGGGGGCGGGAGAGGCGCCGGTGGTCTCTCCGGAAGAACTCTGCATGGGTTTCAGTATGCGTTCGGCCGTCTCGAATCCCCCTATCGGGTCCCAGGGCGGCACCCGCACCGGTGAGGCACCATCCACAGGCCACGGGCGTCGGGGTACGTTCACGGACGTGCCGACGACATCACTCCCCCCGCGGTACGCCGCGACGCGCCGCTACCGCCCCGCCCTCGCGGCGGCCGCCTCGTTGCTCCTCCCGCTGATGACCGCCGCTCCCGCCGCCGCCGACAACCCGGCCGACGGCAAGGGCGCTCCCAAGACCCCGCCCGCCCGGATGTCCACGGTGGGCGGCGAACTGCTCGGCAGGCCCGGACCCCAGGTGCAGCTGGGCCCGGGCGCGCCGCAGCTGCCGCAGGGCCTCAGCGGCCGCTCCTGGCTGGTCGCCGACGCCGAGTCCGGCGAGATCCTCGCCGCGAACAACGCGCACTGGCGGCTGCCCCCGGCCTCCACCCTCAAGATGCTCTTCGCCGACACGGTGCTGCCGAAGCTCCCCCGCGACAAGGTGCACAAGGTGGTGCCCGCCGATCTGGAGGGCATGGGCGCGGGCAGCAGCGCCGTCGGCGTCCGCGAGGGCTCCTCCTACACCGTCCACGACCTGTGGCTCGGCGTCTTCCTGCGCTCCGGCAACGACGCGGTGCGGGTGCTGTCCACGATGAACGGCGGCGTCCCGCAGACCGTCAAGGACATGCAGGCCCACGCGGACGAGCTCCAGGCGAACGACACCCACGTCGTCAGCCCCGACGGCTACGACGAGGAGGGGCAGGTCTCCAGCGCGTACGACCTGACGCTCTTCGCCCGCTCCGGGCTGCAGAAGGCGGACTTCCGCGAATACTGCTCGACGGTGACCGCGCAGTTCCCGGACGAGGAGAAGAAGGGCGAGAAGCGGACGTCGTCCACGATCGTCAACACCAACCGGCTCCTCACCGGACAGGGTGTGCCCGCGTACAAGGGCATGGCCGGGGTGAAGAACGGCTCCACCACGAACGCGGGCAACACCTTCACCGGCGTCGCCCAGCACGACGGCCGCAAGCTGCTGGTGACCGTCATGAACCCGGAGAAGAGCGAGCAGTACGAGGTCTACACCGAGACCGCGAAGCTCCTCGACTGGGGCTTCGAGGCGGCCGGGCACGTCAAGCCCGTCGGCACGCTCGTGGCGCCGAAGTCCTCGGCGGGCAAGTCCGGCGACCGCGCGCAGCCGTCCGCCGACCGGACGCAGGCTTCTGTCGCCGGGTCGGGTGGGGGCATGTGGACGGCGATGGGCATCACCGGGGCCGTCCTCGTGATCCTCGCGGTCGCGGGCTTCATGGTCCACCGGCGGCATCCGCTGCCGGATCTTGTGCGGCGTAAGGGGTAGCGGGGTGGGGGGGTGCGGGTGCGTTGCCGAGTGCGGGGGCCTGCGGCGGGCTTTTTCCCCAGCCCCGCCCCCTCCCGCCGCATCTGATGTGCGGCTCCGCCGCGTGGGGGGGCAAGCCCCCAGCCCCCCAGCAACACGCTTCGCGCGTTGTCCTCAAACTCCCCCAGCCACCTCCCCCAGACTCCGTCCGGGGGTGCCCCCAGAGGTGCCCCCAACGGGCTGGATGTTCAGCCCGTCCGGCGTTTGAGGACCCGGCCGCAGGGCGCTCTCCGCCGCAGGCGGCGACGGAACCCGCAGCCGATCACGCCTTCCGCGACGGCGTCGCGGTCCACGCCGCGCAGAAAAGCAGAAGCTTCGCCGTGAAGTTGATCCACAGCAGCAGAGCGATCGGCGTGCCGAACGCGCCGTACATGCTCTTCGCCGCCACATGCTGGAGATAGCCGCTGAGCAGCAGCTTCAGCAGCTCGAAGCCGACCGCGCCGATCAGGGCCCCCACCAGCAGGCGGTGCCGGGTGGGGTGGACGCCGGGGAGGCGGGTCAGGACGTAGAGCAGCAGGACGTAGTCCGCGAGGACGGCGATGCAGAAGCCCAGCGCCGTGAGCAGCCCGCCGACGCCCTGGAGGCCGGCGCGGTGGACCACCCAGCCCACCGCTGCCGAGGCGAACGCGGAGCAGCCCAGCGACACCAGGGCGACCCCGCCGAGCCCCAGCAGGACGCCGCCGTCCTTCAGCCGCAGCAGGACGGGGTTGCCGGGGCTCTCCTCGCACTCCCACACCGCGCGCAGGCACTCCCGCAGGGAGCCGACCCAGCCGAGGCCGGTGAAGAACAGCGCGGCGCCCGCGAGGACGCCGACCGTGCCGGCGTTGTCGACGAGGCCGCTGAGGTCGAGCTGGCCGGAGATCCCGGGCACCTGCGCGGCGAGCTTGTGCTCCAGGTCCTGCATCTGCTGTTTGCTGAGCACGGCCGCGCCGACGGCGGCGCCGACGGTGAGCAGCGGGAAGAGCGCGAGGAAGCTGGTGAAGGTGATCGCGGCGGCCAGCCGGGTCCACTTCACTCGGTCGAGGGTCTCGTAGGAACGCCATGCGTGCGTGCGCATGAGGCGGGCGATCAGAGGCCCGATCCAGGGCAGCCGGGTCAGCCATTGCATGGACCCACACATTGCCACGTACGGGCCCCGCGAACCCTCCGGGACTCAGCGGGACGGGGCCGGGGGGAAGGCCGCGTTCGACTGGGTGGGGACGGCGCTCTCCACCGGCGCCCCGAAGGGATACTCGCGCTCCAGGCGCCACACCGCGTCGTCACCCTGCTCGTACAGCGCGAAGCCGGTGACCGTCCAGGCGGCCTCGAAGTCCGCCAGCTCCGCGTACGCCCGGTCCATCGCCTCCTCGGCGATGCCGTGGGCGATGGTCACGTGCGGGTGGTACGGGAACTGGAGCTCGCGGGCCACCGGCCCGGAGCTGTCGCGGATGCGCTTCTGGAGCCACGCGCAGGAGGAGGAGCCCTCCACCACGTTGACGTAGACCACGGGCGAGAGGGGGCGGAAGGTGCCGGTGCCGGACAGGCGCATCCGGAAGGGGCGGCCGAGGGCCGCGACCTCGGCGAGGTGCTGCTCGATCACGGGCAGGGCCGAGGCGTCGGCCTCGGTGGGCGGCAGCAGGGTCACGTGCGTGGGGATGCCGTGCGCGTGCGGGTCCCCGAAGCCCTCGCGGCGCTTCTGGAGGAAGCTGCCGGACGGCTCCGGGACCGCGATCGAAACGCCGAGCGTTACGGTCCCCATTGCGTTCTCCCTCCTGTGCGCCTGCGTGTCCCCGTGGCCAGTGTGACGGCTGGGCCGCCCCCGGTGCCAGGTCCCCTGGTCCGCGCCCGGGACCCGTGGTCCCGGGCGCGCGTCCGGCCGCCACCGGTTCGCCCGGCGCTCGGTCGATGCCTGCTGCGTACTCGCCGTGCTCAGTCGTTCGCTCAGTGCTTCGCGGGCAGGAAGCCCATCCTGTCGTACGCCTGCGCCAGGGTCTCGGCGGCGACCGTGCGGGCCTTCTCGGCGCCCTTGGCCAGAATCGCGTCCAGCGTCTCGGGGTCGTCCAGATATTCCTGCGTACGGGCGCGGAAGGGGGTCACCCACTCCACCATGACCTCGGCGAGGTCGGTCTTGAGCGCACCGTAGCCCTTGCCCTCGTACTTCTGCTCAAGTTCCGGGATTCCCGTGCCGGTGAGCGTGGCGTAGATGGTCAGCAGATTGCTGACGCCCGGCTTGTTCTCGGCGTCGAAGCGGATCACCGTGTCGGTGTCGGTGACCGCGCTCTTGATCTTCTTCGCGGAGACCTTGGGCTCGTCGAGCAGGTTGATCAGGCCCTTGGCGGTGGACGCCGACTTGCTCATCTTGGCGGTCGGGTCCTGGAGGTCGTAGATCTTCGCCGTCTCGCGGACGATGTGCGGCGAGGGCATGGTGAAGGTGTCACCGAAACGGGCGTTGAAGCGCTCGGCGAGGTCACGCGTGAGCTCGATGTGCTGACGCTGGTCCTCCCCCACCGGAACCGCGTTCGCCTGGTAGAGCAGGATGTCCGCGACCTGGAGGATGGGGTAGGTGAACAGGCCCACCGTGGTCTGGCTCGCGCCCTGCTTCGCCGACTTGTCCTTGAACTGCGTCATCCGCGACGCCTCGCCGAAGCCCGTGATGCAGTTCATCAGCCAGCCCAGCTGGGCGTGCTCGGGCACGTGGCTCTGCACGAAGAGCGTGCAGCGCTCGGGGTCGAGCCCGGCGGCCAGCAGCTGGGCGGCCGCGGTGCGGGTGTTGGCGCGCAGCTCCTTGGGGTCCTGCGGCACGGTGATCGCGTGCAGGTCGACGACCATGTAATAGGCGTCGTGGGTCTCTTGCAGCGCCACGTACTGCCGGACGGCACCGAGGTAGTTCCCGAGGTGGAACGAGCCTGCGGTGGGCTGGATACCGGAGAGAGCGCGCGGACGATCGAGGGCCATGAGCACATTCTCTCAGGTGCGCAACCGGACTCGGCCCCGCGGTGCGGACGGGGGTGTAGAAAAGCCACAGCAGCCTGCCCCGCACAGCGGAACGGAGCACATGGTGACATCCACGGAACGCAGCATCGCAGCCGCCGAAGCCCACAGCGCGCACAACTACCACCCGTTGCCGGTCGTCGTGGCCTATGCGGAGGGCGCGTGGATGACCGATGTCGAGGGGCGGCGCTTCCTCGACATGCTCGCCGGCTACTCGGCCCTCAACTTCGGCCACGGCAACCGCAGACTGATCAACGCGGCCAAGGCGCAGCTCGATCGGGTGACGCTCACCTCGCGCGCCTTCCACCACGACCGCTTCGCCGACTTCTGCGCCGAACTGGCCGCGCTGTGCGGCAAGGACATGGTGCTGCCGATGAACACCGGCGCCGAGGCGGTCGAGACAGCCGTGAAGACCGCGCGCAAGTGGGGCTACCGCGTCAAGGGCGTGCCGGACGGGCGGGCGAAGATCGTCGTGGCCGGGAACAACTTCCACGGCCGCACGACGACGATCATCAGCTTCTCCACGGACGAGGAGGCCCGCGCCGACTACGGCCCGTACACCCCCGGCTTCGAGATCGTGCCGTACGGCGACCTCGCCGCGCTGGACGCGGCCGTCGACGAGAACACCGTGGCCGTGCTGCTGGAGCCCATCCAGGGCGAGGCCGGGGTGCTGGTGCCGCCCCCCGGCTATCTGCCGGGCGTGCGGCGGCTGACGGCCGAGCGCGGGGTGCTGTTCATCGCGGACGAGATCCAGTCGGGTCTCGGCCGCACGGGCCGGACCTTCGCCTGCGACCACGAGGACGTGGTGCCCGACATGTACGTCCTGGGCAAGGCGCTCGGCGGCGGGGTCGTGCCGGTGTCCGCCGTGGTGGCCTCCCGCGAGGTGCTGGGCGTCTTCCGGCCCGGCGAGCACGGCTCGACCTTCGGCGGCAACCCGCTGGCGTGCGCGGTGGCGCTGGAGGTCGTGGCCATGCTGCGGTCCGGCGAGTTCCAGCAGCGCGCGACGGAGCTCGGCGATCACCTCCACCACGAGCTCGGCCTGCTGGTGGGCGGCGGCGCGGTGGAGGCCGTACGGGGCCGTGGGCTGTGGGCCGGCGTCGACATCGCCCCTTCGGTGGGCACGGGGCGGCAGATCTCCGAGCGGCTGATGGAGCGGGGGGTTCTGGTCAAGGACACGCATGGGTCGACGATCCGGATCGCTCCGCCGCTCGTGATCAGCAAGGAGGATCTGGACTGGGGGCTGGAGCGGTTGCGGGGGGTTCTGGCGGTTTAGCGGCGCGCGGCGCGGCTTCCGGGTGCGGGTCGGTGGCGCCTGCGGCGGGCTTGTTCCCCTGTCCCGCCCCTTCCCGACCGGGGCTGCGCCCCAGACCCCGCAACACGGCTTCGCCGCGTTGTCCTCAAACGCCGGACGGGCTGAAAGTGCCGACTACGGTCCGCACAATCCAGCCCGTTGGGGGCACCTCTGGGGGCACCCCCGGACGGAGTCTGGGGGAGGTAGCTGGGGGAGATTGAGGACAGGAAACCGCCACCCGCTACGCGTCGAAGTTCCGGTCGAAGATCTCCCGTGCCTTCCATTCCTCGGCCTCCGCGTCCACCGTCCTGCGGCGCTCGCGATCGTCCGCCTTCTCCCGCTCCTGGGCCGCCTTGGACTTCGTCTGGTCCTTCTTCCGCGCCGCCTTGTCCCGGGACTTGTCTCCACCGGCCATCGCGCTCACTCCTCTCGCGGCCAGGCTGACACAGGCCCCGATCACCCGCATCTCGTCAGCGGATGACGTGCGGCAGGAAGCGCGCGTAGCCGTCCGTGACCAGGCCGGCCGACTCGCGGATGCCCAGGCCGGCGGGCTCGCCGTCGACGGTCCAGGCGCCGAGGACGACGTGGTTGCCGTCGAAGTCGGGCAGGGGTGCCAGCTCCTGGAAGCAGCACGGTTCGCCGGGGGCGGGTGGGGCGGCGCCCGGTGGGTGGACGGTGACGCCCGCGCCCTCGCGCCCCAGGAGAGGCTTGGCCACGTAGCCGCGCGCGGCGGCGAGCTCGCGGGGGCCGTCGAGGTAGGCGGGCAGCAGGTTCGGGTGGCCGGGGAAGAGCTCCCACAGGACGGCGAGCAGCGCCTTGTTGGAGAGGAGCATCTTCCAGGCCGGTTCGATCCACAGGGTGGAGCCCGTACCGCCGCCGTTGTCGAGGGTGTCCAGGGCGTGCCCGCCGAAGCGGTCGGTGGCCAGCCACTCCCAGGGGTAGAGCTTGAAGCAGGCGCGGATGAAGGCGTACCGCTCGTCGACGAAGCGGCCGGAGAGCGGGTCCCAGCCGATGTCCTCCATGGAGATCGCCCGGGTGTCGATCCCGGCCTGTGCGGCGGTCTCGCGCAGATAGGCGACGGTCATGAGGTCCTCTCCGATCTCGTCGCCGACGGAGTGCGCGAAGTGCAGCGGGGCGCCGGGCGGCAGCAGGTCCGCCTGGCGCCGCCAGGCGTCGACGAGGCGCTCGTGGAGGGAGTTCCACTGATCGCCGTCGGGGAAGCGGTCCTCCATCCAGAACCACTGGGCGCTCGCCGCCTCCACGAGCGAGGTGGGCGTGTCGGCGTTGTACTCCAGCATCGTGGCCGGGCCTCGCCCGTCGTAGCGCAGGTCGAACCGCCCGTAGACGGACGGGAGTTCGTCCCGCCGCCGCCAGGACTCGGCGACCAGGCCGGCGAGCCGGGCGTCGGTGATGCCGAGGTCGGCGAAGCGGTCGCGGTCGACGATGTGCGCGGCCGCGGCCAGGCACATCTCGTGCAGCTCCGCCACGACGGCTTCCAGCGCCTCGACCTCGGCGAGCGAGAAGGAGTAGTACGCGCTCTCGTCCCAGTACGGGCGCAGCGAGCCGTCCGGGTGCCGGGTGAGGGGATAGACGACGCCCTGTTCCTCGACGGTGGTCTGCCAGCCGGGGCGGGGGGTGGTGCGGTGGCGGCGCACGGCCGGTCAGCCGCCGCTCGAACCGGAGCAGCCGAAGCCGCCGCGGTGCACGGCGCTGCTCTTGTCGAACGTGCCGCCGCCGGTGTAGGTGCCGGACTTGCCGCTGTTGTAGTACCAGGTCCCCGCCGGGTGGCCGGTGCTCTTGTCCGAGCACGCCTTCCGGTCGAGGACGCGGTAGCCGCCCTTGGCCACGTCGTAACTCTTCGGGTCCACGCAGCGCTTGTCCGGCTCGGAGCCGCAGGAGGTGAGGGCCGCCGCGAGGGCGCCCATGCTGCCGAGTACGACCGTGGACGAGCGCAGGCGCCTGCGCGCTTTCTCCGCCATGTTTCCGACCCCCGTCAGAATGCGTTCCGTGCAGCGGGTTCCCGCTGAAGCGTTCACCCTAAAGGGGGAAGACGTGTGGCCGGCCGCCGGGCGGCCTACAGTTCGGGGCGTGCTTCTTGGGATGCTCTGCGCGCTCGGTTCGGCGGTCTGCTTCGGCACCGCGTCCGTCCTCCAGGCCGTCGCCGCCCGGGCCTCCGCGCCCGGCAGCGGCTCGGGCGTGGACCCGGTGCTGCTGCTGCGGGTGCTGCGGCAGTGGCGCTATCTGGCCGGACTCGCCCTCGACGGCCTGGGCTTCCTGCTGGAGCTGGTCGCGCTGCGTTCCCTGCCGATCTACGCCGTGGGCGCCGCCCTCGCCGCGAGCCTCGCGGTGACGGCGGTGGTGGCCTCCCGGGTGCTCGGCGTACGGCTCAGCGGCGTGGAGTGGGCCGCGGTGTGCGTGGTGTGCGGCGGGCTGGCGATGCTCGGCCTCGCCTCGGGCGCGGAGGGGCACCGTACGGGCTCCACGGCGCTGCGCGTGGGCACCCTCGCCGTCGCGGCCGCCGTCCTGGGCCTGGGCGCCGCGGCCGGCCGCCTGCCGGGCCGGGCACGGGCGGCGGCGCTCGGCCTGGGCGCGGGCATCGGCTTCGGCGTCGTGGAGGTGGCCGTCCGCCTCGTCGACGACTTCTCGGTGCGGGGTGTGCTCACGAATCCGGCGGTCTACGCGTTGCTGCTGGGCGGGGGTGCGGCGTTCCTGCTGCTGACCTCCGCGCTGCAGCGGGGTTCTGTGACGGCGGCCACGGCGGGCATGGTGATCGGGGAGACGCTCGGGCCGGCTCTGGTGGGGGTGGCGTGGCTGGGGGACCGGACGCGGGCCGGTCTCGAACCGCTCGCTGTGGCGGGGTTTTCGCTGGCGGTGCTGGGGGCGTTGACGCTGGCGCGGTTCGGGGAGGTGGGGGGTGATTGATCCTTCCGCCTGCGGCGGGCTTTTCCGGGTGCGGGCCGGTCGGCCCCTGCGGCGGGCTTTTCCCCTACCCGCCCCTTCCCGGCTGCATCTGATGTGCGGCTCCGCCGCGTGGGGGGGGGCAAGCCCCCAGACCCCCGCAACGTCGCGCGACCCGGAACTGGGGCTGCGCCCCAGACCCCGCAACACGCTTCGCGCGTTGTCCTCAAACGCCGGACGGGCTGAAATACAACCCGATGTCACCCCCGGCACCGCAAGGCACCACCACCCCGCCCCCTACCCCGCCGGCAAAACCCGCAGCAAAGCAGCCAACGCCCCCTCGAACCCATGCGCCGGCGGCGTCGCGTACCCCACCACCAAGCCGTCCGGACCTGCCGAAGCCCCCCGGCGGAAGCGTGAGAGGCCCTCAAGGGCGAGACCCTCCCAGGCCGCGGCCCGCACCGTGTCCTGTTCCGTGCCCTCCGGCAGGGAGAGGACCGCGTGCAGCCCCGCCGCGATCCCGGTGACCCGGATATGGGGAGCGTGCGCGGCGAGCGCGGACACCAGCTGGTCGCGCCGGCGCCGGTAGCGCAGCCGCATCGCGCGGACGTGGCGGTCGTACGCGCCGCTGGTGATGAGCTCGGCGAGAGTGAGCTGGTCGAGGGCGCCCGAGCTCCACTCCCCCGCGCGCTTGAGCGCGACGACGTCGCCGACGAGGTGTTCGGGGAGGACCATCCAGGCCAGCCGCAGCCCGGGGGCGAGGGACTTGCTGGCGGTGCCGAAGTAGACGACGTTCTCGGGGCGCAGCCCCTGGAGGCAGCCGACGGGGTGGCGGTCGTAGCGGAACTCGCCGTCGTAGTCGTCCTCCAGGATCAGTCCGCCGGTGCGCACCGCCCAGTCGACGACGGCCGCGCGCCGGTCGGGGTGCAGGGGCACGCCGGTGGGGAACTGGTGGGCGGGGGTGAGGAGGACGGCCCGCAGGTCCTCGTGGCCGGCCAGCTCCTCGACGCGGGCGCCGGATTCGTCGACGGTCAGCGCGGTCGTGCGGAGCCCGTGCCGGTCGAGCGCGTCGTGGTGGAACCAGAGCCCGTACGCCTCGACGCCCAGCTCGCGCGTCCCGCGCTCGCGCAGCACCCGGCTCAGCAGGGCCAGGCCCTGGGTGAAGCCGGCGCAGACGACGATCCGCTCCGGGTCGGCGCGCACGCCGCGCGCCCGCGAGAGATAGTCCGCGAGGGCGGTCCGCAGCTCGACGCGGCCGCGCTCGTCGACGTGGCCGAACGCCTCGGCGGGCGCCGCCGCGAGCGCGCGCCGGGCGGCGCTCAGCCACGCGGTGCGCGGGAAGGCGGAGACGTCGGCGGTGCCGCCGCGCAGGTCGTAGAGAGGTCGCGGGCGCGTCCGGGGCACGGGTGACCTGCGCTCGGGGGCACCGGGTTCCGCGCGCGGTGCCACCCGGGTGCCGGAGCCCTGCCGGGCGGTGAGCCAGCCCTCGGCGACGAGCTCGCCGTAGGCGTCGGCGACGGTGTTGCGGGCCAGGCCGAGGTCCGCCGCGAGCGTGCGGGAGGCGGGCAGGCGGGTGCCGGGGGCGAGCCTGCCCGTACGGACGGCGTCGCGCAGGGCCCGGATCAGCGAGGCCCGTACGCCGCCGGGGCCGGTGAGGTCGAGGTGCAGGTCGGCGCCCGCGCCGTCGCCGGAAATGGCCCACGTTCTCTCCACGGGAATGGACCATACCTGTGGGCTGCCCGCGCCGTAATGTCGCAGGCATGACGAACGAGAACACGCACGACCACAGCCCCCGGATGTTCCTCCACCAGCTCGCCCCCGAGGTGCAGAAGGCGATGATCGCCCTGCACAAGGCCGCCACGAAGGGCCTGGAGCCGTCCCTCGTCGAGCTCGTCCAGATCCGCGCCTCGCAGCTGAACCACTGCGCGTTCTGCCTGGACATGCACACGAAGGACGCGCGCAAGGCGGGCGAGACGGAGGAGCGGATCCACCTCCTGCCCGCGTGGGAGGAGGCGCACGGCTTCTACACCGAGAAGGAGCGCGCGGCCCTCGCCCTCACCGAGGCCGTCACCGTCCTGACGGACGGCTTCGTGCCGGACGAGGTCTACGAGCGCGCCGCGCGCCACTTCCCCGAGCAGGAGCTCGCGCACCTGATCTCGGCGATCATCACGATCAACTCGTGGAACCGCATCGCCGTGACGACCCGGCTGGCGCCGGGCGCGTACGACCCCAGCTGACGGACCGGGACGGCACGGGGGTCCGTCCCGGCCGGCCGGCGGGGGCCGCGTCCACGGCGTCCGCTAGGGGAGCCACCGCTTCCAGACGTCCGGGTGCTCCTTGACCCACCGCTTGGCCGCGTCGTCGGCGGAGAGCTTCTCCTCCGCGATCATCTGGGCCACTTCGTTCTGGTCCTGCTTGGTCCAGTTGAAGTTCTTCAGGAAGCGGGCCGCCTTGCCGCCCTTGCGGGTGAAGTCGGCGTTGAGGAACTTCTTCAGCGACGACGTCGGGTACGCGCAGTCGACGGTGGAGGGATCCGCCGTGCCCTTGTCCGCGCAGGCGGTGGTGTGCTCGGGGAGCTTCACCTCCACCATCGGCACCTCGTTGAAGAGCCACTGCGGCTCGTACCAGTAGGTGAGGAAGGGCTTCCTGTCCTTGGCGAACTGCTTGATCTGGGTGATCTGCGCGGCCTCGGAGCCGGCGAAGACCACCTGGTAGTCCAGGCCGAGGTTCTTCACCAGCGCCTTGTCGTTGGTGACGTACGACGGGGAGCCGTCGAGCAGTTGGCCCTTGCCGCCGCTCTCGGGAGTGCGCAGCTGGGACGCGTACTTGTTGAGGTTCTTCCAGTCCAGGACGTCCGGGTGGGCGTCGGCGAAGTACTTGGGGACGAACCAGCCGATGTGCCCGGTGACGCCGAGGTCGCCGCCGGGCGCGATCGTCTTCTTGTCCTCGACGTACCGCTTCTCCTGGTCCGGGTGGCCCCAGTCCTCCAGGATCGCGTCGACGCGGCCCTGGCTGAGCGCGTCCCAGGCGGGCACCTCGTCCACCTGCACGGTGTCGACGCGGTAGCCGAGTTCGTGCTCCAGCAGGTACTTGGCGACGGCCGCGTTGGCCCGCGCGCCCACCCACGACTGCACGGACAGCGTGATGGACTTCGTGCCCTGGGCGTTGGCGTACGGCGAGGACTGCTTGGTCATGTCGGCCGCACCGCAGCCGGTGGCGGCCAGCAGGCCGAGCGCGCCCGCCGCCACGATCCACTTACGCGCCTTCACGGGAGCCTCCCTTCTTCGTCGGCTGCGTGACCCGGTCGAGCATCAGGCCCATGCAGACGATCGCCGCGCCCGCGACGAGGCCGGTGGCCAGGTCGCCCTGGGCGAGGCCGAAGACGACGTCGTAGCCGAGCGCGCCGCCGCCGACGAGGCCGCCGATGATGACGACGGACAGCACCAGCACGACCGCCTGGTTGACGGCCAGCAGCAACTGCGGGCGGGCCAGCGGGAACTGCACCTGGCGCAGCTGCTGCCCGCTGGTCGCGCCCAGCGAGCGCGCGGACTCCAGCGCGCCGGGGTTGACCTGCCGCAGACCCTGGCTGGTGATGCGGACGACGGCGGGCAGCGCGTAGACGATCGCGGCCGCCGCGGCCGGGGCCCGGCCGACGCCGAAGAGGGCGACGACGGGGATCAGATAGACGAACTGCGGCATCGTCTGGCACACGTCGAGGACCGGGCGCAGCAGCCGCTCCACCCGGGCGCTGCGCGCGGCGGGCACGGCGATCGCGAAGCCGAGGACGAGCGTGACGGCGACGGCCGCCAGCACCTGGGAGAGCGTGTCCAGGGAGATCTCCCAGCGGCCGAGCACGCCGATCGCGGCCAGCGCGAGCACGGCGGTCAGCGCGGTGCGCCAGGTGCCGATCAGCCAGGCGAGCGCGGCGACCAGCAGCAGCGCGCCCCACCAGGGGAGGGCCTGGAGGCCGTCGCGCAGCGGGTCGAGGATCCAGCCGGTGTAGTGCGCGGCCCAGTCGGCGGTGCCGCCGACGCCGGGCAGGCCGGAGTAGAGGTGGTCGACCATCCAGTCCTTGGCGTCGTTGACGGGACCGGCGATGGCGACGTTCCAGCTGTCGGGCCAGTTGAGCGCGGAGAGCGCCCGGCCGCCGAGGGCGACGGCGGCGGTGCCGGCCGCGGCGATCAGCCAGGCCGTGCGGCCGCCGATGCGCGTGCCGGGGGCGCGGCCTTCGGCGCCCGCGGCGGCCGTGGTGCGGTCCATGACGATCGCGAGCAGCACGATGGGGATGCCCGCGGCCAGCGCGCTGCCGACGTCGACGGTCGACAGGGCCTGGTAGACGCGGTCGCCGAGGCCGTCCGCGCCGATGACGGACGCGATCACGGCCATGGACAGGGCCATCATGATGGTCTGGTTGACGCCCAGCAGGAGTTCGCGGCGGGCCAGCGGCAGGCGTGCGGTCAGCAGCCGCTGCCGGCCGGTCGCGCCGAGGGACTCCACGGCCTCCATGACGCCCTGGTCGGTCGAGCGCAGGCCCAGGGCCGTGAGGCGGGCCATCGGCGGGGCCGCGTAGACGACGGTCGCGAGGACGGCCGGTGCCACACCGATGCCGAAGATCAGCACGACGGGCATCAGGTAGGCGAACGCGGGCAGCGCCTGCATGGTGTCGAGGACGGGGCGCATGGCGCGGAACGCACGGTCCGAGAGACCGCCCGCGAGGCCCAGCAGCGCGCCCACCGCGACGGACGCGGCGACGGCGACGATCATCAGCGCGAGCGTGCGCATCGTGGGCACCCACATGCCGAGCAGCCCGCACACGGCGAACGACACGACGGTGGTGACGGCCACCCGTACGCCCGCGACCCGCCAGGCGAGCAGCGTGGCACCGGCGGTGACGCCGGCCCAGCCGAGGGCGAGGAGCACGGTGTAGACGGCGTGGACGGCGTCGATGATGCCGCCGCTGATGTAGCCGAAGAAGTACAGGAACAGCCAGTGGCTGTCGCGGTTGTCGATGATCCAGTCGTTGGCGCGGCCGAGCGGCCCGCTCAGGTCGACGGTCAGCGCGTGCGGCCAGCCGCCGCTGCCCCAGAGGGCGGCGGCGAACGGCACGAGCACGGCGGCGGCGACGGCGAGCACGAGCAGCTTGCGCGCGGCGGGCCGCTCGCGCAGGGCCTGCCGGACGGCGGACGCGCGGCCTGTGGGCTCGGCGGCCACGGGCTGCGGGCGCGCGGCGGGCTTGGCGCCCGCGGCGTCGGCGGCGGGCGCGGCCGGACGGGCGGACGCGGGAGGGGAGACGGTGGTGCTCATGCGCGGCCCCTTCCGGTCATCCGATGGGTGGTGAGTGCGTTCACGCGGCCGCCTTCCGGTCCAGGCCCGCCACCACGCCGAGGAGGGCCTGGCTGTCGACCACCCCCAGGCAGCGGCCGCCCTCGACGACGCGCGCGGGGGCGCCCGTGCGGGCCACCGCCTCGATCGCGTCGGCGACGGTCGTCGCGGGGGTGAGCGCGGCGCCCGAGTCGGCCTCGCCCGCGCGGGCGGGGCGCATGGCGCGGCGGACGGTGAGGACCTGCTCGCGGGGGACGTCGCGGACGAAGTCCCGTACGTAGTCGTCCGCCGGGGAGCCGACGATCTCCTCCGGGGTGCCGCACTGCACGACGCGCCCGCCGCGCATCAGCGCGATCCGGTCGCCGACGCGCAGCGCCTCGGACAGGTCGTGGGTGATGAAGACCATCGTGCGGCCCTCGTCGCGGTGCAGGCGGACGACCTCCTCCTGCATGTCCCGCCGGATCAGCGGGTCGAGCGCGCTGAACGGCTCGTCGAACAGGAGCACTTCGGGGTCCGCGGCGAGCGCGCGGGCGAGCCCGACGCGCTGCTGCTGACCGCCGGAGAGCTGGGTGGGGCGGCGCCCCTCCAGCCCGGCGAGGCCGACCTTCTCCACCATCTCCCCGGCCTTGGCCCGGCGTTCGGCCCGGCCGACGCCCTGGATCTCCAGGCCGTACGCGACGTTGTCGAGGACGGTGCGGTGCGGGAGCAGGCCGAAGTGCTGGAAGACCATCGCGGCGCGGTGCCGGCGCAGTTCGCGCAGGGCGCCGCTGTCCATGCCGCACACGTCCTCGCCGTCGATGGCGATGGTGCCGGACGTCGGCTCGATGAGCCGGGTCAGGCAGCGCACCAGCGTGGACTTGCCGGAGCCGGAGAGGCCCATGACGACGAAGACCTCGCCCTGGCGGACGTCGAAGGACACGTCGCGGACGGCGACGGTGCAGTTCGCCTGCGCGCGCAGGTCCTCGGGCGAGAGGTCGGCCAGCGGGCCGCCCGGCACGCGCTCGGCCTTGGGCCCGAAGACCTTCCAGAGGTTGCGGACGGAGAAGACGGGCGCGTCGGTTGTGCCACTGCCGCCGTTCATCGGGCATCGCCCCTGTCGGTATCGGAGACAAGCAGCTCCGCGCACTTCTCCCCCACCATCAGGACGCCGATCATCGGGTTCACGGCGGGCATGGTCGGGAAGACGGAGGCGTCGGCGATCCGGACGCCCTCCAGGCCGCGGATCCGCAGCTCGGGGTCGACGACCGCCTGCGGGTCGTCGGCGGCACCCATCCGGCAGGTGCCGGCGGGGTGGTAGACGGTGTGCGCGACCTTCCGCGCGTACTCGCTGATCTCCTCGTCGGAGGTGATCTCCGGGCCGGGGCAGACCTCGCGCTTGAGCCAGCCCGCCAGCGGCTCGGTCCTGGCTATCTCCCGGGCGATCTTGATGCCGTCGACCAGGGTGCGGCCGTCGTAGTCCTCCTCGTCCGTGAAGTAGCGGAAGTCGAGGGCGGGCTTGACGGCCGGGTCGGCGCTGGTGAGGTAGAGCCGGCCGCGGCTGCGCGGCTTGGGGATGTTGGGCGTCATCGACACGCCGTGCTCGGGCTTCTCGTAGCCCAGGCGCTCGGGGTTGTCGGTGAAGGGGATCTGGTAGAAGTGGAACATCAGGTCGGGGCCCGGGGATTCGGGGTCCCGGCGCACGAAGAGCCCCGCGTCGGAGTCCATCGCCGAGTTGTCGGGGATCGGCCCGTCGGTCTCCCAGACGATCACCGACTCGGGGTGGTCGAGGAGGTTCTCGCCGACGCCCGGCAGGTCGTGGACGGCGGGTATGCCCAGCGCGTCCAGGTCGGCCTTGGGGCCTATGCCCGAGTGCATCAGCAGGCGCGGGGTGTCGACGGCCCCGGCGCACAGCAGCACCTCGCGGCCGGCCTCGACGAAGATCTCCTCGCCGTCCTTGGTGCGCACGTGCACGCCGGTGGCGCGGGTGCCCTCCAGTTCGAGCTTGTACGCCCAGGTCTCCAGCAGGATGCGGAGGTTGGGGCGGTCACCGGCCTCGATGTGCGGGTGGAGATAGGCGACGGACGCGGAGGAGCGCTTGTTGTTCTCCGGGTGGTACGCGAGGTCGAAGAAGCCGACGCCCTCGTGGAAGGGCTTCTTGTTGAAGCCCTCCACGCGCGGCACCCCGACGGCGGCCTGCGCGGCCTCCACGAAGTCGCGGGCGATGGCGTTCCGGTCCTTCTCGTCCACGGCCACGATGTTGTTCCGCAGCCGGGCGAAGTACGGCTCCATGGACGCAGCGTCCCAGCCCTCCGCGCCCGCGGCCACCCACTCGTCCCAGTCGCCGGGCAGCGGCTTGAAGGAGATCAGGGTGTTGTGCGAGGAGCAGCCGCCCAGGACCTTCGCCCGGCTGTGCCGGATGTGGGAGTTGCCGCGCGGCTGCTCGGTCGTCGGGTAGTCGTAGTCCAGGTCGCCGCCGAGGAGACCGAGCCAGCGGCGCAGCGTGAGCACGTCGGGGCGGTCGATGTCGGTCGGGCCGCCTTCGATGACGACGACGGACGTGCCGGGGTCCTCGGCGAGCCGGGAGGCGATCACCGATCCGGCGGTGCCGCCACCGACGACGACGTAGTCAGCGGTGATCTTCGCGCGGGTCTCTTCGACAGCGGGGGGCATGGGGGTACTCCTCGGAGGGCAGGGAAGGTTCTTCGCGTGGCGTTTCGTCAGGCGGCGCGGGCGTCAGCCCGCGAACCAGCGGACGGGCTTCGGGGCGAGGTTCTGGTAGATGTGCTTGGCCTCGCGGTATTCGGCCAGGCCCGCGGGGCCGAGCTCGCGGCCCGTGCCCGACTTGCCGAAGCCGCCCCACTCCGCCTGCGGCAGGTAGGGGTGGAAGTCGTTGATCCACACGGTGCCGTGGCGCAGCCGCCCGGCGACCCGGCGGGCCCGGCCGGCGTCCTTGGTCCACACGGCGCCCGCGAGCCCGTACTCGGTGTCGTTGGCGAGCTCGACGGCCTCGTCCTCGGTGCGGAAGGTCTCGACGGTGAGGATCGGCCCGAAGGTCTCCTCCCGGACGACCTTCATGCCGCGGTGGCAGCGGTCGAGGACGGTCGGCGAGTAGAAGTAACCGGTCGCGGGGCGGACGGCGTTCGGCTCGGGCTGGCCGCCGCCGCAGCGCAGCGCGGCGCCCTCGGCGAGCGCGGAGGCGACGTACGCCTCGGTCTTGTCGAGCTGCGCGGCGGAGACGAGCGGGCCGCACTCGACGCCCTCCGCGGTGCCCCGGCCCAGCTTGATCTTCTCGGCGCGGCGGGCGAGTTCGGCGACGAAGCGCTCACTGACCGACTCCTCGACGATGAGGCGCGAGCCGGCCGAGCAGACCTGGCCGCTGTGGATGAACGCGGCGTTGAGGGCCTGGTCGACGGCGGTGTCGAAGTCCTCGTCGGTGGCGCAGGCGTCGGCGAAGACGACGTTGGGGTTCTTGCCGCCGAGTTCGAGGGCGACCTTCTTCACGGTCGGCGCGGCCGCTTGGGCGACCTTGACGCCGCTGGTGAGGCCGCCGGTGAAGGAGACGAGGTCGACGTCCGGGTGCTCGGACATCCGGGCGCCGACGGGGTCGCCCGCGCCGGTGACGAGGTTGGCGACACCGTCGGGCAGGCCCGCCTCGGCCAGCAGCCGGACGAGGTGCACGGTGGAGAGCGGGGTGACCTCGCTGGGCTTGATGACGAAGGTGTTGCCCGCGGCCAGGGCCGGGGCGATCTTCCAGCTCGCCTGGAGCAGCGGGTAGTTCCACGGGGTGATCAGCGCGCAGACGCCGACCGGCTCGTGGACGACGACGCTGTGCACCTCGTCCGAGCCCGCGTCCACGACGCGGCCGCCGCCCTCGCCGATGACGAGGTCGGCGAAGTAGCGGAAGGCGTTGGTGACATCGTCGACGTCGACCCGGCCCTCCTCCAGGGTCTTGCCGGTGTCCCGGCTCTCGGTCAGCGCGATCTCCTCGCGGTCGCGCTGGAGCAGGTCGGCCACGCGCCGCAGCAGCGCGGCCCGTTCGGCGACGGGCGTCCGCGGCCAGGCGCCGTGGTCGAAGGCGCGGCGGGCCGCGGCGATCGCGGCGTCGGTGTCGTCGGCACCACCCTCGGCCACGACGGCCAGGGTCTTGGCGTCTGCGGGGTCGAGGACCTCCCGCTGCGCGCCGGACGCGGCGGCACGCCACACCCCGTCCACAAGGATGGTCTCGACTGACGACATGCTCTTCTGCCTTCCGGTCCACTGGGCACTCACTACCGCGCCGGGCCCTCGCGGGGCCCGGCAACGAGGCGCGCCTAACCAGAAGGCGGAAACATATGCCACTTCTTTCGCGAAGAGTGACGGGTGTCACTTATGCCGGCCCGACGGCCCGCCGCCGACAAGGGGCGGCGGGCCGTCGGGAGCGCGGTCAGCCTCCGCCCGGGCAGTATCCGGTCGGGCAGAACGAGCCCAGCAGCACCGCGTAGACCCGCGCGTACGAGGACCACTCGTCGTCGGGCCCGGTCACCAGCAGGACGTACATCTGGTGATCGGGTGCTCTCACGTCACGCAGGACGACGTGCCGGGTGCCGCCGTCACGGGTGTAGGTGTACTCCAGCTCCGCCTCCGAGCCGTCCGGCGTCTGGCCCAGCTTGATGCGGCGGTAGCCCGGGTTCTTGGACATCGTCGCCTCGAGCGCCGCGGCCGCCTCGGCCGGTGTGCTCTCCGGTCCGTTCTGCCGGTAGACCTGGATGAAGTTCTGGCCGTCGGGCGCGGAGCGGTAGAACACGCTGATGCCGTCCGCGGTGCGGCGCCAGTCCTGGGGCACGTCGAGCGTGATCCCCGAGGGGTCGCCGACCCGCTGGTATCCGGCGGGAGCGGCACCCGTGCCGCCGGAGGAACCGGAACCCCCGGAGCCGCCGGTCGAACCGGAGGAGCCGGTCGACCCCGAGGTGCCGGTCGACCCGGAGGAGCTAGCCGACCCCGACGTACCGGTCGATCCGGCGGAGACCGAGGAGCCGCCCGAGCCGTACGCCGGCGCGTCCGGTGTGGCACCGGTGCCGCCGCCCGTGGTGACCGCGCCGCCGGTGCCGCCCGTGGCGCTCACCCCGCCGTCGCCCAGGCCGGGCGTCGCCGGGGCGGTGGAGGCGGTGCCGCCCGGCCCGGCGGCGTGGTCCCCGCCGTCGTCCTGGGTCAGCTTCCAGACCCCGAAGCCGATGCCCCCCGCGAACACCACGCCCGCCACCGCCCCGGCCAGGATCGCCTGGCGCGAGGGGCCCCGCGGCGCGCGGGCGCCCGAGGAGACCCGGACCAGGGGGAGGTCGGGCTCGGTCGGCTCATAGGCGGCGGAGGGGTGCGCGCCGCGCGGTGGCGGCTCGTCGTCCACCCACTGCTGGAGATCCGCGTCCCAGCGGCTCACGTGACCGCCCCCTCACGCCAGCAGCTGACTGATCGCCTGGACGACGGCGAGCGCCGACGCCAGGCCCGCCGCCACCGTGGCGCCGCCGGTCAGCAGGGACCGCAGCCGCTCCAGCCGGCCGCGGTCGGCCCGGCCGGTGCGCGTGGCCTCCTCCTCCAGATCGGCGAGCTCACCCTCGACCTCGTCGATGCCGTCGCCCTCCGTCCGCGCGAGCAGCGGTAATTGACCGCGCAGGTCCCGTACCGCCACGAGCAGCGCGGCCGGTACGGGCAGCGGCTCGCGGGACGCGTCCACCGCGGCCGCCCGCTCCCCCGCGGCCACCGCTCCGCCGCCCAACTCCCCGACGGTGATGCTCCCTTCACCGGGCGCCCGGTGCGGGACGGGAGCCGGCCCGCCCCCTCTCGTGGCGGGCCGGGCGGTCCGCTCCGAGCGGTCCTCCGCGCGCGCCCCGCGGCCGCTGGCGGCCGCGCCGCCGGTCATGCGGCCGATGGCGATCCCGCCGCTCTTCTCCCCGGCCTTGTGCTGCTGATCCCTGGCCTCTGTCATGATCCCCCGCTTTGTGTGCCGCTCTTGGCCGACGCCCCGGCCCCGCTGGCGACCGCGCCGCCGCTCATCGAGCCGATGAAGACGCCGCCCTCGCTGACCTGGACGAAGTGCTGCTCGAACTGGTCGGTCTCGTAGCCCTGCGCGCGCAGGGCGTCCCGTACTCCGCTCGCGATGCGGTCCTGGACCGTCTTCACATAGCGGCTGATGTCCATCTCCTGGAACAGCGACAGCGTCTGCGTGCCGGCCAGCTCCCGCACCGAGGTGGCCGGGCCGTCCGGGATCCCGTACTGCGGCATCGTCAGCCAGGTGCGGAAGCCGGAGACGGCGGAGCTCACCGTGGAGACGGCGGAGGCGAACCCGGCGGCCGGCCCGCTCAGCAGGGCACGCAGCCCGTCGCGCAGGAAGTTGTCCCCGCCGCGCGCCACGATCACGTCGACCGCGCGGAACTCCGGCTTGATGGGCATCAGCACATGCGGCACGACCTCCAGGACCAGCATGCCGCCCTGGGTGTGCACCCGGACCAGGATGGTCGCCACGACCTGTTCGTCCCAGGCGCCGACGCGGATGCGGAGGAAGTAGCGACGGGCCTCGCCGCCCTCGTCGACGGACTGCGCGAGGTGCCGCAGGACGGTGCCGCCCCCGTAGTCCACCTCCGGTCGCGGCGGGCCCACCGGGAGATAGACGAACTCCTCGATCTCCAGATCCTTCAGCCGGTCCCGGCTGGTCTGCGCGGCGCTCTCCCGCAGCGCCTCCAGCCGGGGCCGGATCAGCTCGACGACCGTACGGGCGGTGAAGGGCGCCGGGCTCGTGGGCTCCTGGCCGGCGTCCGGGCGCCGCTTGAGCTCCAGGGCGAGCGACCAGGGCTCGTACGGCCGCCCCATGCCGAGGAACGGGCGGCCCGAGTCGTAGATGGTCAGCCCCGCGTACTGCTCGCGGTCGATGGCCTCGGCGATCCGCCGGTGGTGTTCGGTGGACGGGAACGCCCGGTCCCGGCGCGCGAACTCCTGGCGGCTCAGCTCGGCGCGCATCACGTCCGCGACCCGCGTACGGTGCGCCCAGACGGGGAGGGCCAGCAGCAGCGGGAAGACGATCGAGATCCAGCTGCCCGAGCCGGTGAAGAGCCGCAGCAGCGCGTACGCCCAGTAGGCGAGCGCGAGGACCACCGGGACCGCGGGTATCAGGACCCGCACCTGTCCCTTCATCGCCTCGCGCATGGTGCGCTTGTCGACCACGTACACGGACGAACCGCGCCCGGCGGCGGCAGCGACCCACCACTGCACGAAGCAGACCACCGCGTACAGCAGGGCCCACAGTGGGAAGCCCATGCCGACGCCGGGGTCGACGGCATCGTCGGCGGTGCCGACCTCGATACCGATGAACAGGCCCCAGATCAGCAGGAGCCACAGCGCCGTCTGCGCGTCCTGCGCGCGGGCGCGCAGCGCGTGCGCGAGCACCGGCACGATATCGACACCGAGCGAGGGCGCTATCGGGCGCTCCTCGTGCTCCACCAGCTCTTCGATGACCCGGCGGCGGAACCCGATGTCCAGGTAGGCGCCCGCGCAGAGAAGTCTCGTGGCCTCTGTGCGGGACTCACGTCCAACAGGAGTTGACATACGTCCCCCGATTGTCGAACTCACCTGCTAGTAAGCAGGAGTTGACACTCTTTCGGAGAACTCAGAATATGCCGAACGGCCCGCCACCGTCCCCGTCGGGGAACGAATAGCGGGCCGGAATTCGACGCGTACAGGCGTACGTCAAAACGCCCGTACGAAAAGGGTCGGTCAGATGAGGCCGAGGGCGCGCACCGCGTCGCGCTCCTCCACGAGCTCCCGCACGGAGGCGTCGATGCGGGTGCGGGAGAACTCGTTGATCTCCAGGCCCTGGACGATCTCGTACGTGCCGTTCTTCGTGGTGACCGGGAAGGACGAGATGATGCCCTCGGGCACGCCGTAGGAGCCGTCCGACGGGATACCCATCGAGGTCCAGTCGCCGGCGGCGGTGCCGTTGACCCAGGTGTGCACGTGGTCGATCGCGGCGTTGGCGGCGGAGGCGGCCGACGAGGCGCCACGGGCCTCGATGATCGCGGCACCGCGCTTGGCGACCGTCGGGATGAAGGTGTCGGCCAGCCACGCCTGGTCGTTCACGACCTCGGCGGCGTTCTTGCCCGCCACCTCGGCGTGGAAGATGTCCGGGTACTGGGTGGCGGAGTGGTTGCCCCAGATCGTCAGCTTCTTGATCTCGGAGACCGGGGTGCCGGTCTTCTGCGCCAGCTGCGAGATCGCGCGGTTGTGGTCCAGGCGCGTCATCGCGGTGAAGCGCTCCGCCGGGACGTCCGGCGCGGCGGCCTGGGCGATCAGGGCGTTGGTGTTGGCCGGGTTGCCGACGACGAGGACCTTGATGTCGTCCGCGGCGTGGTCGTTGATGGCCTTGCCCTGCGGCTTGAAGATGCCGCCGTTGGCCTCCAGCAGGTCACCGCGCTCCATGCCCTTGCTACGCGGGCGGGCGCCGACCAGCAGCGCGACGTTCGCACCGGCGAACGCGACGTTCGGGTCGTCCGTGATGTCGATGCCGCGCAGCAGCGGGAAGGCGCAGTCGTCGAGCTCCATGGCGGTGCCCTCGGCGGCCTTCAGGCCCTGCGGGATCTCCAGCAGACGGAGCTTGACCGGCACGTCCGCGCCGAGCAGCTGGCCGGAGGCGATGCGGAAGAGCAGCGCGTAGCCGATCTGACCGGCCGCGCCGGTGACGGTGACATTGACGGGAGTGCGGGTCATGGCGATCTCCTGCTGCGAACTGGGGTTGGGTGTCCCTGCCCATTTGTGGGGATCTCTCTCGGTGTCAAGAGATCCGGCGTCAGGCTATCCGACGCGGCGGCGGGGGAACGCCGCGGTGGGTGTGGAACGCGACTCATCGGACCGGGTCCTTGGAACGAGTCCTCTGAGCGAGTCCTCGGAGCCGGACGGGCTGGGGCCCCGGGTGCCGGGTGCGTCGGCTGACGCGCAGCGCCTGCGGCGCTGTCCTCAAACGCCGGACGGGCTGGAAGGGTGCGGGTAGCCGGTCTGCGCCCTGACCCGGGTACTTCGGCTCACGCACAACGCGAGTCCTCGGAGCCGGACGGGCTGTGGATGGCCCGGCTGCCGGGTGCGTCGGCTCACGCACAGCGCCTGCGGCGCTGTCCTCAAACGCCGGACGGGCTGGAAGGTGCGGGTAGCCGGGCCACGTCCAGGCTGCCGGCCTGCCCACCCACGCAAGGCAGACCCTCAGAACCGGACGGGCTCGAAAGAATGCGGGCGCCCCTTCGCCTGCGGGGAATCCCCCGGGCGGCTGACCGGCTGCGGCAGTGCGTCCGCTGACGCGCGGCGCCTCCGGCTTCGGATGGGGTACGCGTAGGCGGCAGCCGCAGGGATCCAACCACGAACGGCAGGCCCAGCGCGGGCCTCGCCCTCCCCCTGTCAGGCGACACCTCACGCTCACCCCCTCCAGCCCGTCCGGCGCTTGAGGACCTGCGCCGCAGGCGCTGCGCGTCAGCCGACGCATCCGACAGCCGGGACACGGCCAGCCCATCCAGCTCCAAGGACCCGCTGCGCGTCAGCGCACGTACGCGACGACGCGACCGCCGCACCTCCCAGCCCGTCCGGCGCTTGAGGACCTGCGCCGCAGGCGCTGCGCGTCAGCCGACGCATCCCGCAACCAGGTCACCCATAGCCCGTCCGGCTCCAGGACCCGCGGAGCCCAGGAAGGAAGTCGGGGGTGCGGGACGGAGCCCCGCAGAGGGCGGAGCCGAAAAGCACGCCGCGGACCCACGCGGCTAGCGCTGCGGTTTCGTGCACCCCTTCGAGCCCGTCAGAAGCGTCGCGCACGCCGTCGCCTGGTCCGGGGCCGAGACCGTCACCATGGGGGTGTAGCCGTCGGCCGTGTGGCCGGGCGTGGCGCCGACGCGGCCGGCCTCCGTGCGGGCCGGGGCCGAGGCCGTCGGGCGGGAGTTTATGCGGATGGCGTCACCGCTCGCGGCCTGGGTGATGCGGCCCCACGCCGCCCGGCAGACCTCGCTGTAGCGCACCTCGACGTACGACGTGCCGACCGTCGCCGAGCCGGCCGTCGTCGCGCGGGCGCCGCCGCAGCCCATCGCCTCGGGATCCTTGCCCGCGCAGCTGTCACCGGCGCACTTCACACCGGTCGGCAGGTCCGCGGAAGCGCTGGCGGCGGGCGAGGCGGCGGGCGGCGCCTGCGCACCCTTGTGTTTGCCGCCGCCCGTGCCGAGCAGCAGCGCGGCAGCGGCGACGACGAGAAGGGCGCCCACGACGCCGGTGACGAAGAGCGCGGCCCGGCGGCGCGGCCGCTGCCCGACGGGGATTGCCTTGGCGCGGTAGTCGGGCGGCCGGGGCGAGCGCGGCACGGACGGGGCGGACGTGTCGCGTGGCTCCGGGGCCGCACAGCAGAGCGGCGGCGGCTGCGGCGGCGGCACCGACCGCGCCGGCGGGCCGAACTCGCCCAGCGCGGCCCGCGCCTGGGCGACCCGGACGGCCTCCATCGTCACATCGTGCCGCAGCTCGGCGCGGCTCCAGGCCCGTTCGGCCAGCTCCCACATGGTGCTCAGATGCCCGACGTCGACGCCCGTCACCCCGGCGAGGGCCTCGGCGGCGCCGAGCGGCGGCAGCAGCCGCCCGTTCAGATACCGCTCCCAGGACGTCTTGCTGTAGCCGGTGCGGTCGGCCACGGCACCTAGGCTCAGTCCGCTGCGTTCGACGAGTCTGCGCAGCTGTTCGGTGAATTCGCCGACTTGTGGATCGAGTTCTTCCGGTAGCGCCCTCCAGCGAGGCATTGCCGTCCCCCCTGTTCCCCCGATGCGTGCGGTTGTCCCCCGCGGTCCCGGTGCTGGCTACCCAAGGGGATGCCATACACCAGCATGGCAGTTCCCAACCCCGGGGCGCACGGTGGCATTTGGAGTGATCAGCGGGCCGATATGCACCCTTGTCACGCCGGGGGCGCAACTGATACGGAACAGGGACCTCGTCCCAGAACCGTCACTTCCCGGCCACAGCAGGCTTGAAGATCTTGCTCGGGTCCGTTCCGCTCACGATTCTCGTTTCGGGCGGTGTCCCGTTTTCCCACGGGGGTGGAAGAGGGGGCACCGTGGCCGCTCACCCGGCGGGAGGCGGTCCGCGGCACCCGGCCAGGGTGCGTGCGGACCGCCTCCTCGCGCAAGGGGGTTCAGCGGGCGGCCATCCGCTCCCCGAGCTTCTCGTCCAGCGCGTCCAGGAACTGCTCCGTGGTCAGCCAGGGGGTGTCCTTGGAGATCAGCGTCGCCAGGTCCTTGGTCATCCGGCCGCTCTCGACGGTCTCGACGCAGACCCGCTCCAGTTCCTCCGCGAAGGCGGTGACCTCGGGGGTGCCGTCGAGCCTGCCGCGGTGGGCGAGGGCGCGGGTCCAGGCGAAGACCGAGGCGATCGGGTTGGTCGAGGTCGCCTTGCCCTGCTGGTGCCGGCGGTAGTGCCGGGTGACCGTGCCGTGCGCGGCCTCGGCCTCCAGGGTGCGGCCGTCGGGCGACATCAGGACCGAGGTCATCAGGCCCAGCGAGCCGAAGCCCTGCGCGACGATGTCGGACTGCACGTCACCGTCGTAGTTCTTGCAGGCCCAGACATAGCCGCCCGGCCACTTCAGCGCGGCGGCGACCATGTCGTCGATCAGCCGGTGCTCGTAGGTGAGCCCCGCCCGCTCGAACTCCGCCCGGAACTCCGCGTCGAAGACCTCCTGGAAGAGCTCCTTGAACCGCCCGTCGTACTTCTTCAGGATGGTGTTCTTCGTCGAGAGGTAGACGGGGTAGCGGCGGGCCAGGCCGTAGCGGAACGAGGCGCGCGCGAAGTCGCGGATCGAGTCGTCGTGGTTGTACATCCCGAGCGCCACCCCTGGGCCAGGGAAGTCGTGCACCTCCACCTCGACCGGCTCGGAGCCGTCCTTCGGGGTGAAGGTCATGGTGAGGGTGCCGGGGCCGGGGATCCTCAGGTCGGTCGCGCGGTACTGGTCGCCGAAGGCGTGGCGGCCGACGACGATCGGCTCGGTCCAGCCCGGCACCAGCCGCGGCACGTTCGCCATGATGATCGGCTCGCGGAAGATCACCCCGCCGAGGATGTTGCGGATCGTGCCGTTGGGCGAGGGGTACATCGCCTTGAGGCCGAACTCCTCGACCCGCGCCTCGTCCGGCGTGATCGTCGCGCACTTCACGCCGACGCCGTGCTCCTGGATGGCCTTGGCGGCGTCGACGGTCACC
Source organism: Streptomyces sp. NPDC025618 (assembly GCF_055558795.1). NCBI lineage: Bacteria > Bacillati > Actinomycetota > Actinomycetes > Kitasatosporales > Streptomycetaceae > Streptomyces > Streptomyces sp. NPDC025618. Next base: position 203,742 of record NZ_JBVHLW010000007.1, read on the forward strand.
TGGTCGCTGGTGGCGTCGCGGTGCTCGATCCCCAGGTCGAAGTACTTCAGCTCGATGTCGAGGTAGGGAAGGATCAGCTTGTCCTTGATGAAGGACCAGATGATGCGGGTCATCTCGTCGCCGTCGAGCTCGACGACGGGGCGGGCAACCTTGATCTTGGCCATGGGGAGATCTTCGTCCCGCCCGGTCGGACAGTCACGTACCCCACGCGCGCGCTTTCCGCCGGGTGCGGACCCATGACCGGCCCGCACCCCTGCCCACCGGATCAGACCGTGAAGTGCAGGACGTCCTCCAGGAACGGGATCTTCACCCACGCGTGCGGCTGCGCCATCAGCGTGAGCAGGACGATCACCGCGCCCAGCCCGCCGTACGTGACGATGTCGGTGAACCGCGAGCGCACGGCCAGCATGCCCACCGACGGCAGCGTCCAGCGCAGCACCGCGCCGCCGATCATCGCCACGCCGATCAGCAGCGTCCCGACCCGGAAGACGTCGAACGCGACGAGCAGCAGGCCCAGGCCCGTCAGCCCCAGCACGGCGAGCAGCGGCCACTGGCGCGCGGGCGCGGGCGCGTCACCGGGGGCCGCGCGCCCGCCCCCCTCGGGGCGGGCCGTGTCCCGGGTGAGCTGGAAGCGGCGCGACTTGCCGGGGGCGGCGCCCATCTCAGCCCGCATTGCCGATTCCGGCGGCGCGCTCGGCGGCCTCCACGACGTTGACCAGCAGCAGCGCGCGGGTCATCGGGCCGACGCCACCGGGGTTCGGGGAGATCCAGGCCGCGACCTCGGAGACGCCCGGGTCCACATCGCCCATGATCTTGCCCTCGCCGTCCCGGCTGACGCCCACGTCGAGCACCGCGGCGCCCGGCTTGACGTCCTCCGGCTTGATCAGGTGCCCGACGCCGGCCGCGGCGACGATGATGTCCGCCTGGCGCAGCTGGGCCGACAGGTCACGGGTGCCGGTGTGGCAGAGGGTGACGGTGGCGTTCTCGGAGCGGCGGGTCAGCAGCAGCCCGATGGAGCGGCCCACGGTGATGCCGCGGCCGACGACCACGACGTGCGCGCCGTTGATCTCCACCTTGTGGTGGCGGAGCAGCTCGATGATGCCGTGGGGGGTGCAGGGCAGCGGGCCGGTCTCGTTCAGCACGAGGCGGCCGAGGCTCATCGGGTGCAGGCCGTCCGCGTCCTTGGCCGGGTCCATCAGCTCCAGCACGCGGTTGGTGTCGATGCCCTTGGGGAGCGGGAGTTGGACGATGTAGCCCGTGCACTCCGGGTTGTCGTTGAGCTCGCGTACGACCGCCTCGATCTCCTCCTGCGTGGCGGTGTCGGGCAGTTCGCGCTGGATCGACGCGATGCCGACCTGGGCGCAGTCGCGGTGCTTGCCGGCCACGTACCACTTGCTGCCGGGGTCGTCACCGACGAGGAGAGTGCCGAGACCGGGCGTGACGCCCCGGGCCTTCAGCGCTTCCACGCGGGTGGTGAGTTCGGACTTGATCGCGGCTGCGGTGGCCTTGCCATCGAGAATCTGGGCGGTCATGGCACCCATACTCCCGGATGGACCGGCGCTCGTTCCAATCAGGTCACGTCCGCAGGCGCGCCGTATATCACGCGTTCGCTGTGCCTACGATGATCCGCGCCGCGGCGGACACCGCGGCAGTCCCCACGCAACAAGCCCGGCACCACCGCTCGAAGGACCCCAGGTGACCCACCCGAACCCGCCCGGACCGTACCCGTCCTACCCCCAGCAGCAGCCGGGCCAGCCCTACGGGCAGATCCCGCAGCAGCCGTACCCGGGCCAGCCCTACCCCGGCCAGCCCTATCCGGGCCAGCAGCCCTACCCGGGCCAGCAGTACCCGGGCGGCGGCTACGGCTACCCCGGCCAGGACCCGTACGGCACGCAGCGCCCGCCGCTCGCCGGCTGGGGCTCGCGCGTGGGCGCCTCGCTGCTCGACGGCCTGATCAGCGGCGCGGTCCCGATGATCCTGTTCATCGTCGGCATGATCATGATCGTCTCCTCGCAGGCCGACGGCAGCTGCTCGCAGTTCAGCGCCGACCAGGGGCTGTGCACCCGGAGCACGAGCTCGCCGATGGCGGGCGTGATCCTGGTGCTCCTGGGCGTCGTCGTGGGCTTCGTGCTCGGCCTCTGGATGCTCTACCGCCAGGGCAAGACCGGTCAGTCGCTCGGCAAGAAGATCGTGGGCATCAGCGTCCTGCGCGAGCGCGACGGCATGCCGACCGGCTTCGGCATGGCCTTCGTCCGCAACCTCTGCCACATCGTCGACGGCTTCTTCTACCTCGGCTACCTGTGGCCGCTGTGGGACGAGAAGAAGCAGACCTTCGCCGACAAGATCGTCAGCACGGTGGTCGTCCGCGTCAAGTGACCGTCCGGTCACGGCAGCACGAGGCCGCGCCCCGGGGTTCCGGGGCGCGGCCTCGTCGTATCCGCGGTATCAGTCGTATCGGCGGTATCAGTGGAAGAAGTGACGCGTGCCCGTGAGGTACATCGTCACGCCCGCCGCCTTCGCGGCCTGGACGACCTGCTCGTCACGGACCGAACCGCCCGGCTGGACCACGGCCTTGACGCCCGCCTCCAGGAGGACCTCCAGGCCGTCCGGGAAGGGGAAGAAGGCGTCGGAGGCGGCGTACGAACCCGCGGCACGCTCCTCGCCCGCCCGCTGCACCGCGAGCTTCGCCGAGTCGACGCGGTTGACCTGGCCCATGCCGACGCCGACCGTGGCACCACCCTTGGCCAGCAGGATCGCGTTGGACTTCACCGCGCGGCACGCGCGCCAGGCGAAGGCCAGCTCGGCCAGCTCGTCGGCGGGGAGCGCCTCGCCCGTGGCGAGCGTCCAGTTGGCGGGGTCGTCGCCCTCCGCCTGGAGGCGGTCCTTGGCCTGGACGAGCGCGCCGCCCTCGATCGGCCGGTACTCGCCGACCGCGCCGGGGGCGTCGGGGCAGCTCAGCACGCGGATGTTCTTCTTGCGGGCCAGCACCTCGACCGCGCCGTCCTCGTAACCGGGGGCGACGATGACCTCGGTGAAGATCTCCGCGACCTGCTCGGCCAGCTCCACGGACACCGGGCGGTTGACGGCGATCACGCCGCCGAACGCGGAGAGCGAGTCACAGGCGTGCGCCTTGCGGTGCGCCTCGGCGACGTCCGAACCCACCGCGATGCCGCAGGGGTTGGCGTGCTTGATGATCGCGACACAGGGCTCGTCGTGGTCGTACGCCGCCCGGCGCGCGGCCTCGGTGTCGACGTAGTTGTTGTACGACATCTCCTTGCCGTGCAGCTGCTCGGCGACCGCGAGACCGGTGCCCGTGCCGTCGGTGTAGAGCGCGGCGGGCTGGTGCGGGTTCTCGCCGTAGCGCAGGACCTGCTTGCGGCTGAGGACGACACCGGCGAAGTCCGGCCAGGGGCCCTCGTCGGCCGCGTAACCGTCGGCGAACCAGCTGGCCACCGCCACGTCGTAGGCGGCCGTGTGCTGGAACGCCTCGGCCGCGAGCCGCTTGCGCGCGGCCAGGTCGAACCCGCCCGCGCGCACGGCGTCGAGCACGTCGGCGTAGCGGCCGGGGTTGACCACGACGGCGACGGAGGGGTGGTTCTTGGCGGCGGCGCGGACCATCGAGGGGCCGCCGATGTCGATCTGCTCCACGCACTCGTCGGGCGAGGCGCCGGAGGCGACCGTCTCCTTGAAGGGGTAGAGGTTGACGATCACGAGCTCGAAGGGCTCCACGCCCAGCCCGGCGAGCTGCTCGCGGTGCGAGGCGAGCCGCTGGTCGGCGAGGATGCCCGCGTGGACGCGGGGGTGGAGGGTCTTCACCCGGCCGTCCAGGCACTCGGGGAAGCCCGTCAGCTCCTCGACCTTGGTGACCGGGACGCCCGCGGCGGCGATCCGCGCGGCCGTCGAACCGGTCGAGACGAGCTGGACGCCGGCCGCGTGCAGCCCCTGGGCCAGTTCCTCGAGCCCCGTCTTGTCGTAGACGCTGACCAGCGCGCGGCGGATGGGCCGCTTCGCGCCGTTCGTACCGTTGGTGCCTTCGGCAGTCACGGGATTCTTACCTTTCGTCCCTCTATGCGGTAGCCGTTGTGGGCCAGATGCCCCACGACATCGACGAGCAGCGCTCGCTCGACTTCCTTGATGCGCTCGTGCAGCGCGGATTCGTCGTCCTCGTCCCGGACCTCGACCACGCCCTGCGCGATGATCGGGCCGGTGTCGACGCCGTCGTCGACGAAGTGGACGGTGCACCCGGTCACCTTCGCGCCGTACGCGAGCGCGTCGCGCACGCCGTGGGCGCCGGGGAAGCTGGGCAGCAGGGCGGGGTGCGTATTGACGATCCGCCCCCCGAAGCGGGCCAGGAACTCCTTGCCCACGATCTTCATGAAACCGGCGGAGACCACGAGGTCCGGCGCGTACGCCGCCGTCGCCTCGGTCAGCGCCCGGTCCCAGGCGTCACGCGTCGGGTGGTCCCTCACCCGGCAGACGAAGGTCGGCAGCCCGGCGCGCTCGGCGCGCTCGAGGCCGGCGATGCCGTCCCGGTCGGCGCCCACGGCCACGATCCGCGCGCCGTAGCCCTCCGGGTCGGCGGCGATCGCGTCGAGCAGGGCCTGGAGATTGGTGCCCGAGCCGGAAACCAGCACGACGAGCCGGGCGGGAAGCGCGGGAGGCGGGGAGGCCACGGTGGGGCCCTTTCTCGCGGGTGGTGCGGTTTGTATGGTCGTACAAGCCGGAGGGGTCCCCGAATACGGGGGACTCTACGAAGCCGCCGACCGCCAGCAACGATACCGGCACGCGGAACGGCCCCCACGGGACGGGGGCACGCGCGGGAGGTAGCGTCTGGAAGCAGCGCACGGAAAGCGCGGGCCACGCGCATGGAATCCGAGCGCGACGCCGTACGTTCGGTGTGCAGTACGTCATGGCGTGCGGGGCACGCCTGCGACGTACAGGACGACGACACAAGGGGAAGACACACTCCACATGCCGGACCGACGCCTCCACGCGGCTCACCGCTTCCCGCTGTCCACCGAGCCCTCCGAAGCCTTCGGGGATTTCCGGGCCGCGGCAGGGAACGCCCGCATGGCGCACGAGCGCCCCTCGTCGCCGTCCCCGGACGGGCGGCCGTCCCTGGAGAAGCGGCCGCCTTCGCCTTCGTCGTCTTCGGGTGACCAGCCTTCGGGTGACCAGTCCTCGGGTGACCAGCGGGACAATCCGTTCGCGCCCCCGCCGGAGGACCGGCCGGACCGGCCCTGGGAGCCGCGCGAGCGGCCCGAGGGGCGCGGTGGTGAGGACGGCGGCGGCGCTGACGGTGCTGACAGCGCCGACGGTGAGAAGCCCCCGGCCTGGGGCAGCCAGTGGAGCAGCCGACAGCCCGGCCCCCACGGCGGCGGCTTCGGAGGCCAGCGCCCCTCGAGCCCCCCGAGCGGCGGCGCCGGCGGCGGCCTCCGCTGGGACCCGACCGACCCGGCCCAGCGCCGCGCGCGCTACGCCCTGCTGGCCGGCCTGTGGGGCTTCTTCTTCGCCCTCTTCAGCATCCCGCAGGTCGCGCTGCTCCTCGGCGCCCTCTCCGTCTACTGGGCCATCAGCTCCCTGCGCGCGAAGCCACAGCAGAAACAGCGCACGGACCCGGACATCCCGCCCCCGCCACCGCCCGCGCCCGGTGCTCCCCGCCCCCAGACCACGGCGGCCGTGAGCGGCCTGGTCATGGGCGGCCTGTCCCTCGCGATCGTGGCGGCGACGTTCGCCTTCCAGATCGTCTACAAGGACTACTACACGTGCGTGGACGATGCGCTGACGCAGTCGTCGCGGCAGGCTTGTGAGTCGCATCTGCCGAAGGAGTTGCGACCGTTGCTGGGGGCTCAGGACTGAGTTCTGAGTGCGGGTGCGCTTGCGCTGGCTTGTGGGGTTGGTGGGGCGGTTCGTCTGTCGGGTGCGGGTTCGTTGTGCTTGCGGCGGGGTGGCCTCAGACATCGGCCGGGCTGGGTTTGTGGTGGGTGCCGGGGGGCACGTTCAGGGTCCATTCCGGGCAACCAATCAGCCCGTTGGGGGCACCTCTGGGGGCACCCTCGGACGGAGTCTGGGGGAGGTAGCTGGGGGAGTTTGAGGACAACGCGCGAAGCGTGTTGCGGGGGGTCTGGGGGCTCGCCCCCAGTTTCGGGAAGGGGCGGGTAGGGGAAAAAGCCCGCCGCAGGCGCCATGGACCCGCAGCCGGGGGGCTGGGGCACGCGCCCCAGTTCAGGGCGGGCGGGTGGGGAACAGGGAATCACGGACCTTCAGACGGCCGGCCCACATCCCGCGGCTCGAACTCCGGCACCAACCCACCCCCCGACTCCCGCAACGCCGCCCACCGAACCCGCCGAGCCCCCGTCTCATGCCAAGCCGCCACCCCAGACGAGTCGCAGGCCCCCACGACCACCCCCTCCACCGGCACCCCCGCCTCCACCCCGCCGGGCACCCCGCCCGGCACGGCGGCGCCCGATGCCGCGGCCGCATGCCTCCCCCGCCCCCTTCTCGCCGTGGCCCGCCACCACCACCCGCGCGCCCGCGACCACCTCGGCTCGCGCAGGGCGTCCAGGAGCGTGGCCCCCTCCCGCTGCCGGACGGCAGGACCGGGCAGCGGCAGGCCCAGAGGCGCGGGCGAGGGCCCGGCCCGGACCGGCAGTTCCTCCACGGCCTGGCTCTCGTCGACGACGGGCTCGCACACGTCGGGCTCAGCCGCGGGCGCTCCGGACCCCCGCCCCTCACGAGCCCCAGGCTCCGGAACCTCCGTCCCGGCCGCACGGCCCTCGGCCTCGCGCACCCCGGGCTCGCACCCCCCGGGCTCACGAACCTCCGCGCCCTCACGACGCCCCCGCCCCCCGCGCCGCCGTTCGCGCCTCGCGGCCCCGCGGGCCACTGACGCCTCCCGCCGCGCGGCCGCACGCTCCACCGGCTCCCGCACAGGCTCGGGACCCTCCAAGGCGGCCGGCGTCTCCGTGGCAGGGGCAAGAGCCTCGGCAACCGGCTCTTCCGGGGCGGGGGCCTCCTCCGCGGGCGCCGCGAACCCCAGCCACGCCCCCGCCGCCCGTACCACCGCCCCGCCCGGGACCCGGCGCGACCGCGCGACCGGCTCGGCCACCGGCTCCGGTGCCGGTGCCGGCTCGCCGGAGCCCGGCGGGACCAGGCCCAGCGCCGCCACGGGGCCCTTGCACCACGTCGGTACGAGCTCGGGGTGGCGCGTCCGGCGCGGCGCGGCCGTCGTCGCGACCACCGCGCGCGGCGCCGGCTTCGGGCGGGCCCGGCGGCGGACCCAGCGCAGGATCAGCGCGCCCGGCACGCCGAGGGTCGTCGTCCAGACCAGCGCCGCGCCACCGACGAGCCACCAGGGCGGGCCGAAGTCGGTGAGCGTGTCCTCACCGAGCGGGCCGGACGCCACGTAGGACAGGACGGACATCAGCACCGCGCAGAGCACCCCGCCCAGCGCCGCGGTCGCGGCCGTGCGGCCGGCCTTCGAGCGGCGCAGGGCCTTCGGCTCCCGGGGGACGGTCGCGTACGCGATCGCCACCCCCGCGCCGGCCGACAGCGCCGACGCGAACGCCAGCGCCGCCGGGCCGGAGGGGCCCGGCGGCGGCAGGGCCGCGAAGAGCGGGAAGCGGGGCAGCAGCGGATAGCCGGCCACCCCGAGCGGGCCGACGACGCCGTCCACGCCGACCATGAACCCCGGCCCCAGCCCGTACGCCGCCGCCCACACGACCGCGTTCGGCAGCAGCGCCACGCACAGCAGCAGCACGGCGACGCGGCCGGACCACGCGAAGGTCATCTGGAGGAGCGACTGCTGGGCCACGGTCACGTGCAGCAGGAGCGCGCCCGCGAGCAGCAGCGCGCCGCCGCCGAGCAGCGCGCCGGTGCCGACGGCCCCGGTCCGTACGACCTCCGTCAGCCGGGGGCGCGTGAACCAGCGCCGTACGCCCCTGGGAAGCCCCTCGAGCGTCCGGCGCGCGAAGGGCGGGGGCGTCATGCCGGGGAAGCCCGCCGCCGCCCACGCGCCCCCGCCCACGGCCACGCCCGCGAACAGCGGCAGGTGCAGCAGGGCGCTCAGGGGATCGACGGGGAGGGGGCCGGAGGAGGCGTAGAGCGCGGCGGCCGTGGCCACGGAGAAGTAGCCGCCGAGCAGGGCCGCGATCGCCTTGCGCGGGGTCAGGACGGCGTGTCCCGCGGCGGACTCCCCCGCCGGGCCGTCCGGCGCGTCGTCCGACGGCTGGTCCTCCACCGGGTCGAGCGCGTGCCGGGTCGCCCGGTAGAGCAGCCAGCTGGGCAGCACGGTGAAGAGCAGGGGCGTCAGGCCGATCGGCGCCGGGGCGCCGGTGAGCGTCTCGGTGCGGACGAGGTGCGCGCCGTGCGCGAGAAGCCACAGGGCGGCGGCGACGCGCAGGGCCGTCGCGGGGCCGCTGTCCGGGTAGGGGGAGGAGATCCAGAGCGAGAGGACGACCACGGCGAGCGTGCCGAGCCCGAGACCCGCGGCGACCATCCCGCCGAGGAACACCGCGCCCGCCATCGGAGGTGGCCCCGCGGCGGTGGACCTGCTCCGCGAAGGCAACTGCGGGCTGTGATCGGCAAAAGGGGTCACGGCCCCATGCTGCCAACAAGATGGCTTTCGTACGGGTAGCGGGCAAATAGCCGTCGTGTCGCCCGCATTCGCTTATGCACCTTTTAAGCCTGACGGGTGGACAGCTTCACCCGGACGGGCCCGCCGGAACGGGTGTGGGCCCGCGCCCCTTCCGGGACGCGGGCCCACACCGTGGAACCGTACGGCTCAGGCGGACAGCGCCTCGCGCGCCAGCAGAGCGGTCTCGGACGGCGTCTTGCCGACCTTCACGCCCGCGGCCTCGAGGGCCTCCTTCTTCGCCTGGGCGGTGCCGGACGAACCGGAGACGATCGCGCCGGCGTGGCCCATCGTCTTGCCCTCGGGCGCGGTGAAGCCGGCCACGTAGCCGACGACCGGCTTGGTGACGTTGGCCTTGATGAAGTCCGCGGCCCGCTCCTCCGCGTCGCCGCCGATCTCACCGATCATGACGATCAGGTCGGTGTCGGGGTCGGCCTCGAACGCGGCGAGCGCGTCGATGTGCGTGGTGCCGATGACCGGGTCGCCACCGATGCCGACGGCCGAGGAGAAGCCGATGTCACGGAGCTCGTACATCATCTGGTAGGTCAGCGTGCCCGACTTGGACACCAGACCGATGCGGCCGGGCTTGGTGATGTCGCCCGGGATGATGCCGGCGTTGGACTGGCCCGGGGTGATGAGACCGGGGCAGTTCGGGCCGATGATCCGGGTCTTATTGCCCTTCGAGCCCGCGTACGCCCAGAAGGCGGCGGAGTCGTGGACGGCGATGCCCTCGGTGATCACGACGGCCAGCGGGATCTCGGCGTCGATCGCCTCGACCACAGCGGCCTTGGCGAACGCCGGCGGCACGAAGACGACGGTGACATTGGCACCGGTCTTCTCCATCGCCTCGGCGACGGAGCCGAAGACGGGCACGTCGGTGCCGTCGAAGTCGACGCTCGTGCCCGCCTTGCGCGGGTTCACGCCACCGACGATGTTGGTGCCGTCGGCCAGCATGAGCTTGGTGTGCTTCATGCCCGTGGCGCCGGTCATCCCCTGGACGATGACCTTGCTGTCCTTGGTGAGGAAGATAGCCATGGTTGTGGAGTCCTCGTCCCTTACTTCGCAGCCAGCTCGGCGGCCTTGTCGGCCGCGCCGTCCATGGTGTCCACGCGCTGCACCAGCGGGTGGTTGGCGTCGGACAGGATCTTGCGACCCAGCTCCGCGTTGTTGCCGTCGAGACGGACGACCAGCGGCTTGGAGACGTCCTCGCCCTTGGCCTTCAGCAGCTCCAGGGCCTGGACGATGCCCTTGGCGACCTCGTCGCACGCGGTGATGCCACCGAAGACGTTGACGAAGACGGACTTGACGTCCGAGTCGCCGAGGATGATCTCAAGACCGTTGGCCATGACCTCGGCGGAGGCGCCGCCACCGATGTCGAGGAAGTTGGCCGGCTTGACGTTGCCGTGCTTCTCACCGGCGTACGCGACGACGTCCAGGGTGCTCATGACGAGACCCGCGCCGTTGCCGATGATGCCGACCTCGCCGTCGAGCTTGACGTAGTTGAGGCCCTTGGCCTTGGCGGCGGCCTCGAGGGGGTTGGCCGCGGCCTTGTCCTCCAGCGCCTCGTGCTCCGGCTGGCGGAAGTCGGCGTTCTCGTCGAGCGAGACCTTGCCGTCCAGGGCCAGCACGTCGCCATTGGCGACCTTGGCCAGCGGGTTGACCTCGACGAGGAGCGCGTCCTCGGCGACGAAGGTCTTCCACAGGGTCACCATGACCTCGGCGACCTTCTCGGCGACCTCGGCCGGGAACTTCGCCTGGGCGACGATCTCGCGGGCCTTCTCGATGGTCACACCCTCGTTGGAGTCGACCGGGACCTTCGCGAGGGCCTCGGGGGTCTTCTCCGCGACCTCCTCGATGTCCATGCCGCCCTGCACCGAGGCCATGGCCAGGAAGGTGCGGTTGGTGCGGTCGAGGAGGTACGAGACGTAGTACTCCTCGAGGATCTCGGGAGCGGTCTCGGCGATCATCACCTTGTGGACCGTGTGGCCCTTGATGTCCATGCCGAGGATGTCCGTCGCGCGGGCGACGGCCTCGTCCGGCGTGGCGGCCAGCTTCACGCCGCCGGCCTTGCCGCGGCCGCCGACCTTCACCTGAGCCTTGACGACCGACTTGCCGCCCAGCCGCTCAGTGGCCTCGCGCGCCGCCTCAGGCGTGTCGATGACTTCACCGGCCAGCACCGGTACACCGTGCTTGGCGAAGAGGTCCCTCGCCTGGTACTCGAACAGGTCCACGCGCGTCCGTCCCTTTTCCATGGATATCGCGGTTCAGTGTCTGCGCGGGCGTGCCGCAGGCCAGCGTGACGACGCGATCTTTTACGAGGGCGGCACACGTTCACCGTTGACGCGGCATGTCCGTCTCGCAGGTTATCCCCGAGGGACGGAGGTCCCTAAATCGCAGGTCACACTCCGGCCGTGATTACCCTCACAGATCGCACACGGATCGCTCACGGATCGCACCCGGCGACCCCTCCGGTCAGGGCTCGGGGACGGGCAGTGGGCGCTTCTCCAGCGCGGCGGCCATCACCTCCGGGAAGAGGTCCGGAGTGCAGGCGAAAGCGGGCGTGCCCAGGGCCGCCAGCGCCGCCGCGTGCTCTCGGTCGTACGCCGGGGCGCCCTCGTCGGACAGCGCGAGCAGCGTCACGAACACCACTCCGGACGCCTTCATCGCCGCGACCCGCCGCAGCATCTCGTGGCGGATCCCACCCTCGTAGAGATCACTGATGAGGACGACGACGGTCTCCGCCGGGCGGGTGATGCGGGACTGGCAGTAGGCGAGCGCCCGGTTGATGTCGGTGCCGCCGCCGAGCTGGGTGCCGAAGAGCACGTCGACGGGGTCGGCCAGCCGGTCGGTGAGGTCGGCGACCGCGGTGTCGAAGACGACGAGCCGGGTGTCGAGGGACCGCGTCGAGGCGAGGACGGCGCCGAACACGGCGGCGTGGACGACCGAGGCCGCCATCGAACCGGACTGGTCGACACAGAGGATCACCTCCTTGCGCACCGCTCGCGCCGCCCGCCCGTGGCCGACGAGCCGCTCGGGGACGACGGTGCGGTGAGCGGGCAGGTAGTTCTTGAGGTTGGCCCGGACGGTGCGGTCCCAGTCGATGTCCCGGTGCCGGGGGCGCGCCACGCGGGCCGACCGGTCCAGGGCGCCGCCGACCACGGCTCGGGTCCGCGCCGTCAGGCGCTTCTCCAGCTCCTGGACGACCTTGCGGACGACGGCCCGCGCGGTCTCCTTCGTCGTCTCCGGCATGGCCTTGGCGAGAGACAGCAGAGTGCCGACGAGCCGTACGTCCGCCTCCACGGCCTCCAGCATCTCCGGCTCCAGCAGCAGCGCGGCCAGCCCGAGCCGGTCGATGGCATCACGCTGCATCACCTGAACGACGGACGCCGGGAAATACGTACGGATGTCCCCCAGCCAGCGGGCGGCGTACGGCACGGAGGCCCCGAGCCCCGCGCTCCCGCCCGCGTCCCCGTAGAGCGCGTCGAGCGTGCGGTCCAGCGCGATGTCGGCGCCGCGGAGCGGGGGGCCGCTGTCGCGGCCGTCATCCCCGAGCACGAGCCGCCAGCGGCGAAGCCGCTCGGGGGACGACGGCGGGGCATCGGCCTGGCGGGTGGCCGGAGGGAGGGGCTGGGCGGGGAGATCGGCGCGGGCGGCGTCCGAGAGGAGAGCTTGGGCGGAGGCATCGGCCTGCCGGGTGGCCGGGAGAAGAGGCCGGGCGGAGGCATCGGCCCGGTCGGCATCCGGGAGGAGCGGCCGAGCCGCGTCTGAGGGGAGGGGCCGGGCAGCGGAATCCATCCGTCCGGCGTCCGGAGGGAGCGGCCGGTCGCCGCCCGAGGGGAGAAGCCGGGCAGCGTCCGGGGCCTGGAGCCCCGATTCCGGAAGGAGCGGGGCCACATCCAGAGCCCGGGAACCCACTTCCGGAAGCAGCGGGCCGGCCGTCCCGCCGTCCAACCCCAGCAGCACGCGCAGCACCGGCACCACCGCCGCCGCCCGTTCCTCGTCCGCCCCCGCCCCGAATCCCGGCACGCCCCGCGAAGCGGCCACGGTGCCCCGGCGGATGAGCTCGCCCAGCGTCCGCCGCACTCCCGCCCCGTACGCGGAGAACGTCCGCCGCAGCAGGGGCAGCACCCCCGTGAACTCGCGGCCGGGCACCGCCACGAGCCACGAATCCACCAGCGCGCGCAGCCGCTTGTCGTGGACGAGCAGCATGCCGCCGGCGTCGCCCTCGCCCAGGAACCCCTCGATCCACGCCGCCGCCTCCACCGGTGCGACCGCGCCCGAGAGCGCGAGTCCCATGAGCCGGGCGGCCCGGTCCTCCGTCAGGTGGCCCTCGTCCAGGAGGAGTCGCGCGGCTCTCCCCCGGATCCCGCCGGGCAGGCCGTCCCGCCCGGCGAGCAGCCGCAGCACCGCGGACCAGCGCTCGCGTACGCCGCCGGGCGGAGCCTGCGCACCGGCGAGCAGGCCGACCGCGTGGTGCACCGCGTCCAGGTGGCCGCGCATGTCCGCCGCCGCGTCCGTGTCCAGGCCGTGGCAGGCGGCGGGCAGGCCGACGAAGACCCGCTCGGCGAGGCCCGCGGCCACCTCGCCGAGGGCGGCGGTGTCGGTGCGGCGCACGTCGCCGTACCGCAGCGAGCGGACCAGCGCGGGCAGGGCCGCGGCCAGGTGCGCGACGTCCGCGTCGAGCGCCGCGCGGTCGGCGAGGACGCGCATCACGGTGGGGAGGGCGTCGGGCAGCCCCGCGAGCAGGCACCGCTCGGCGAGGGACGTGAGCCCGGCGAGGGCCGGGGTGCCGATCGCTTGGGACTCCGCCTTCGCCGTCGCGGCGGCCTCCACGGTCGTGCCCCACGCGCCCGCCTCGGCGATCCGGACGGACAGCTCGGGGTCCCACCGCAGCCGCCAGGTCTCCCGGAAGGTGCCCGTGCCACCGCGGGAGGGCACCGGCTCACCCCAGTCGACGCCGAGGAGCCGCAGCCGGTGGAGGAGCCGGCTGCGGGCGGCGTCGGTGTCCTTGCGCAGGTCGAGCTCGCGGTCCCGCGCGGTGGCCTCCGGCTTGAGCCGCAGGGTGCGCTGAAGACGGGTCAGGTCCCGCCGCAAGGGAGTGGCGGGCGCGGCGTCGGGCACCTCGCCGAGGTCGTCACCGATGACGAGGCGCTCCCGCACCAGGGCGAGGGGCACGTCGGAGCCGTCGCACATGACGGCCCGGACCGCGTCGAGCGTCTCGGTGAGCCCGGCGAGCGGGCGGCCGCGCAGGGCGGCGAGGGTGTCGGCGAGCCGTACGGCCTCGATGACGTGGGCCGGGGAGACGGGGTGGTCCTCGGCGCGCAGCAGCCGGGCGACCTCGGTCATCCAGCGCTCGACGGGCCGGTCGGGGGCGTGGAAGAGGTGGCCGTACCAGCCGGGCGCGTCGATCCCCGCGCCGTAACCGCTGTGGCGGGAGAGGCGCCGGTGCGTCCAGGGCACCCAGCTGAGCTCGGCCTTGACCTTGGGCAGGCCCTTGAGCTCCGCGCGGTCCGCGGCGACGGTGCGCCTCTCCGCGAGCGCCGGTACATGCCACGCGCCGCAGACGACGGCGAACGCGTCGCCGAACTCCCGCCGCGCTTCCCTGATCCGCAGCCGCATGTGCGCTTCGCGCGCGGCGTCGTGGCCGACGCCCTCCCCGTGGGCGGCCCGCAGCTCCGCCATCGCCTCGGCGAGGGCGTGGAACGGCGCGAGCGCGTCGCCCGCGCGGGGCCCGCTCCGGTGCTCGACGGCGTCCTCCCACCACCGCTCGGGGTCGTCGTGACCGGCGGCCGCGGCGAGCACGGCCAGCGGGTCGGCCCGCTCCGTCCGGCCTTCCCCGCCGGGTGGTCCGGCCTGCCCCCGCAGGGCGAGGGTGTGGGCCGCCGGCAGGTCGACGAAGCGGACGGGGACGCCGTGGGCGAGGGCCCAGCGGATCGCGGTCCACTCCGGGGAGAACGCCGCGAGCGGCCAGAACACGGACCGCCCGGGGTCGTCGACGGCGTGGGCGAGGAGGGCGACGGGCGGGCGCATGCCCTCGTCGGCGGCGAGGTGGACGATCGGCTCGGCCTCGGGCGGCCCCTCGATCAGCACGGCCCGCGGCCCGCACCGGTCGAGCGCGGCCCCGACGGCCCGCGCGGAGCCGGGGCCGTGGTGGCGGATGCCCAGCAGGGCCGGGCCGGTCCCGGTCATGCGGCGGCCTCCCGGCACGCGCGGTAGAAGTCCTTCCAGCCGTCCCGTTCGCGGACGACCGCCTCCAGATACTCCTGCCAGACCAGGCGGTCCGCCGCCGGGTCGCGGATCACGGCGGCCGTGACCCCGGCGGCCACGTCGCTCGCGCGCAGCACGCCGTCACCGAAGTGGGCGGCGAGGGCGAGCCCGCCGGTGACGACGGAGATCGCCTCGGCCGTCGAGAGCGTCCCCGAAGGGGATTTGAGCTTGGTGCGGCCGTCGGCGGTGACGCCGTCGCGCAGCTCACGGAAGACGGTGACCACGCGCCGGATCTCGTCGGCGCCGTCGGGTACGGCGGGCAGGTCGAGGGAGCGCCCGATCTGGTCGACGCGCCGGGCGACGATGTCGACCTCGGCCTCCGCGGTGGCGGGCAGGGGCAGGACGACGGTGTTGAAGCGGCGGCGCAGGGCACTGGAGAGCTCGTTGACCCCGCGGTCGCGGTCGTTGGCGGTGGCGATCAGGTTGAACCCGCGCACCGCCTGCACCTCCTCCCCCAACTCGGGGATGGGCAAGGTCTTTTCGGACAGCGCGGTGATGAGCGTGTCCTGCACGTCGGCGGGGATGCGGGTGAGCTCCTCGACGCGGGCGATCGCGCCGGCGGCCATGGCGCGCATGACGGGGCTGGGGACGAGCGCGGCGCGGCTGGGGCCCTCGGCGAGGAGCCGGGCGTAGTTCCAGCCGTAGCGGATGGCCTCCTCCGGGGTGCCGGCCGTGCCCTGCACCAGCAGGGTGGAGTCGCCGCTGACCGCGGCGGCCAGGTGCTCGGACACCCAGGTCTTGGCGGTGCCGGGCACGCCGAGCAGGAGGAGCGCGCGGTCGGTGGCGAGGGTGGTCACGGCCACCTCGACGACGCGGCGCGGGCCCACGTACTTCGGGATGATCACCGTGCCGTCGGGGAGGGTGCCGCCGAGCAGGTAGGTGGCGACGGCCCACGGCGACAGCCGCCAACGGGCGGGGCGGGGCCGGTCGTCGGCGGCCGCGAGCGCCTTGAGCTCCCCCGCGAAGGCGTCCTCGGCGTGCGGGCGCAGCGCTTCGGTCTCGATTCCGGGCACGGTCACAAGTCCCCCTCGGTCGTGCGGTTCCGGGTCACGTGAACAACCCTGCACCACACCACTGACAATCGGCCCCGGCGTCGGAAATCCGCAGGTCAGGGCGATTGTCAGTGGGGGGTCGTAGCGTTTGCGGCATGAATCCGCAGGGGGAACGCTGGACGGAGGACCGGGTGCTCGCGCTGGCGCCTGACGGACCGTCACGCATGGCGGGCGGCAGGCTCGCGGTGCCGGGCCGGTGGTCGGGCGCGGGGGCGCGGGGCGCGGGCGCGGTCTGGGGGGAGTGCGAGGGCGGCGGCTCGCCGTGCCGGACGGTCGTGGACCTCGACAGCCCCGGCGGCCCCGCGTTCCACTGCTCGTGTCCGGGCCGCGAGTTCCCGTGCGAGCACGCGCTCGGGCTGTTGCTGCTGTGGTCGGCGGGCGGGGATCCGGTCCCGGAAGGCCGGCCGCCGGGCTGGGCCGGGCAGTGGCTGGACCGGCGGCGAGCGGAGCCCGGAGCACTGCCTTCCGCGCCGGCAGGGGCCGACGCGGCGCGGCGCAGGGCGGAGCGCCGGTCGCAGCGGATGGCCGCAGGGGCGAGGGAGTTGGAGCAGCGGCTCGGCGACCTGCTGCGGGCCGGCCTCGCGGCCGACGGCTCGCAGTACGGGCAGTGGGACGAGACGGCGGCCCGCATGGTCGACGCGCAGGCGCCCGGACTGGCCGCGCGAGTACGGGAGTTGGCGGCCGCGCGTGCCTCCGGCGGCGACTGGGCGTCGCGGCTGCTGGCGGAGTGCGCTCTGCTGCACACGCTCAACCAGGGCTTCCTGCGCCTCGACCGCCTCCCCGAGCCCTTGGCCGCCACGGTGCGCACGCGCGTCGGTATCGCGGCGGATTCCTCGGCCCTGCTCGCTTCCGCCACGCCCGTCCGCGACCACTGGCTGGTCCTGGCGCGGTCGGACAGCGACGACGGCCACTTGATCACCCGGCGGACCTGGCTACGCGGCCGGAAGACGGGGCGGATGGCGCTGCTCCTCTCGTACGGAGCGGGCGGCCGGGCACCGGAGTTGTCGCTTCCCACCGGCCTCTCGCTGGACGCGGACCTCGCGTATTACCCGGCGGCGCGACCGCTGCGCGCCGCCCTGGGCACCCGGTACGCGACCTTCGAGCCCAGCCCCGCTCCCCCGCCGGGCGGTGACGTCCGGCGGGCGCTGGAGACGTACGGCGAGGCCCTGCGCGACGACCCGTGGCTCGACGCCTGGCCGGTGATCCTCGATGCCGTGGTCCCGATACCGGGCCCGGAGGCGGGCTGGCAACTGGCGGACGCCGACGGCGATTCGGCCCTCCCCGTCCACCCCCGCCACCGGGACCGCTCCGGCCTGTGGCAGCTCACCGCGCTGTCCGGCGGCCGACCGGTCACGGTCTTCGGCGAGTGCGGCCACCAGGGCTTCACGCCGTTGTCCACGTGGGCCCCTGAATGCGTACAGCTCTGAGACACCTGCCGATCTGGGACACCTGCCGGGGTCCGGGTGCGGCGGATCGACCGCCTCCGGGTGCGCGCTCTCACGACGAACCGCCGGCACAGCGCAGCGAAAGGGCAACCGCATGAACACCACCTGGGACGAGTTGGTCTCCGCCGCCCTGCTCGGCACCGCCCGGCGCACACCGCCCGTGCGGCCGCGGGACGGCCAGGACGCCGCCATGGCCCTGCTGGACGCCGCGGCCCTGCACACCGTCCGGCTGCGTGCGGGGCTCGTGCCCGCCGCCGCTCGGCCGCGGCCGGAGCCCGCGCCCGAGGACCCCCGGCCCGCGCTGCCGCCCGCCGCGCGGCGCCGGCTGGCCCTGCTGCTCGCCGACCGCTCCGGAGGCGGGAGCGGCGCGGGACGGCGGATCGGCGCGCCCGATCTCACGGAGCTGCTGCCGCAGTGGCTGACCGCCGCCAACCGGTACGGCTACCGAGCGCCAGCCGCCCTGCTGCCCGCACTGCTGGAAGCGGCCCGCGCCCGTACGGATCTCCGGCCCGCGGCGCTCACGTTCGGCGGCTCCCGGGCGCGCTGGCTGGCCGGGCTCAACCCGCAGTGGAAGTACGCGCTCCGCGCCGGACCCGCCACCGCGCCGGGCCACACCGTGGCCGATGCCGCCGAGGCCCGGAAGGTGTGGGAGGAGGGGCTGTTCGCCGAGCGGGTGGCGCTCCTGGCCTCCGTACGGCGCCGCGCCCCGGCGGCCGCCCGGGAGCTGCTGGCGGAGACCTGGCGGACGGAGCGGGCGGAGGACCGGCTGATGTTCCTGGACTCGCTGCGCGAGGGGCTCTCCCCGGACGACGAGCCGTTCCTGGAGCAGGCGCTGACCGACCGGAGCGGCAACGTCCGCGCCACGGCGGCGGAGCTGCTGGCGCGTCTCCCCCACTCCGCGCTCGCGGGGCGGATGGCGGAGCGGGCGCGTACGTGCGTGGCCCTGGAGCGCGCGGGCGGTGCCGCCCGGATAGCGGTCGAGGCGCCGCACGAGTGCGACAGGGACATGCAGCGGGACGGCGTCGTCGCCAAGCCGCCGCCCGGCCGCGGCGAGCGGTCGTGGTGGCTGAGCCAGGTGGTGGAGGCGGCCCCGCTGGCCATGTGGCGCGAGCGGTTCGGAGGCCGTGGGGCCGAGGCGATCGTGGCGCTGCCGGTCGCCGACGGCTGGCAGCCGGAACTGCACGCGGCCTGGTGCCGGGCCGCCGTCCGGCAGCGGGACGCGGAGTGGTCACGGGTCCTGCTCGGCCCGCCGACGGCGCCCCCGGAGGGCTCGTCCTGGCGGGACCCGGCGAAGCTGCTGTCCGCGCTGCCGCCGGAGGAGCGGGCCGAGTGGGTGGCGCGGTTCATCGCGGCGCACGGGCTGTCGGAGGCGTTCCGGCTGCTGGGCGTGTGCGAGGTGCCGTGGGCGCGGCCGCTGGGCACGGCCCTGGTCGACGCGCTCGACGCCGCACGCGACGCGGGCGGCTACCCCTGGAGCTTCAGCGGCGTGATGGGCCTGGCCGAGCGCTGCCTGGACCCGGCGCAGGCGGACCGCCTGGAGGAGCTCACGGCACTGCCCGGCGAGCCGCGCTCCCTGTCCGAGTCCGACGGCGCGGCCGGCTATTGGGCGGAGGCGTTCCGGCGGCTCGTCGGTACGTTGCGCCTGCGCGCGGTGATGGCCGCGGAGCTGGCGGGATGAGGCGGCGGACCGGGATCGCGGGTGCGCGACGCGGCCCGCCGCCGTGCCCGACCGGCTACGCCGCCCCGCGGACGTTCTCGTTGACCCACTCCACGATCGACGCCGTCGTCGCGCCCGGGGTGAAGATCGCGGCCACTCCCTGCTCCTTGAGCGGGGCGATGTCCGCCTCGGGGATGATGCCGCCGCCGAAGACCTTGATGTCCTCCGCGTCGCGCTCCCGCAGCAGCTCGATGACCTTGGCGAAGAGCGTGTTGTGCGCGCCGGAGAGGATGGACAGGCCGATCGCGTCGGCGTCCTCCTGGATCGCGGTGTCCACGATCTGCTCCGGTGTCTGGTGCAGGCCGGTGTAGATGACCTCCATGCCCGCGTCGCGCAACGCCCGGGCGATGACCTTGGCCCCGCGGTCGTGACCGTCGAGCCCCGGCTTGGCCACCACTACACGGATCGGACCGGTCACTCCCATCACTGCCTCCAAGTACGACAAGTACGACGCCGACGACCGGCCGAGAGGATTCCCCGCGCCCTGGGGGCGGGATGTGAACGAACGTTATCCCCAGCATCCCGCACCCGGCCGTTTCACGGTGGAGAGGGAGGGGGAAATCACACGTGGGACAACACGTTCGCTACGCACCGCCCTCCCGCTTCCGTATCCCAGGGGTCTTGGGGCCTCTCGTGTCACCGGAGCGGCGGGACCGCGGGCGGTCGCGAGGGGAGCCGCAGCGAGCTCGCCGCAACAGTGTGCCGACAGCCGCGCGGCACAGTGATGCGGCCTGTGGCGCACAGCTGCCCGTGAATGCACACGGGGGAGAGAGCCGCCTTCTGTGTGCCGTTCAGGAGGTCGGCCATGGCGGCCCTGCGCTTGATCACTCTCTTCTCCGCCCTGCTGCGCCCCTCGGCGCTGCTCGTCAGGTCCACGCTGCTGGAGCTGGCGATCCTCACGGGCCACGTACTGCTCTATCCCACCGGTCTGACGCAGGAGCGCCGTCCGCCACCGCTGTCCCCACCACCCACAGGGCGCAACGACACGCCCGAAGGCGAATCGGAATCGGGAACAAAAGGCAAAACAGAACAGGAAACAGAACACGCGCCCCACCCGCCCGTGCTTCTCCTCCACGGTTTCATCGACAACCGCTCCGTCTTCGTCCTGCTGCGCCGCTTCCTCCGCAGGAACGGCTGGCAGCAGATCGAGTCCCTGAATTACTCCCCGCTGACCTGCGACGCCCGGCTCGCGGCCGAGTTACTGGCCCGGCACGTGGAGGAGTTCTGCGCCCGGACGGGCCGGACGGAGATCGACGTCGTGGGCCACAGCCTCGGCGGACTGATCGCGCGCTATTACGTCCAACGCCTGGGCGGGGACGCCCGGGTGAGGACGCTGGTCACGCTCGGCACCCCGCACGGGGGCACCCGCGTCGCGCCTTTGATGTCCGCGCATCCCCTCGTCCGGCAGATGCGCCCGGGGTCGGATGTCATAGCCGAACTCGCCGCGCCCGCGCCCGATTGCCGAACGCATTTCATCAGCTTCTGGAGCGACTTGGACCAGATAATGGTGCCGGTCGAGACGGCGCGGATCGATCACCCGGATCTGATCACTCGCAATGTCCGCGTGACCGGCGTCGGCCATCTCGCGCTCCCGGTGCACTGGGCGGTGGCGGCGGGCGTCCGCCAGGCCCTGACCGCGGAGGAAACCGCAGCTGAGGCGTCCGGTGCGGCGTCGGTCGCCTGATCCGCGACCGGTCCCGTAAGGCGCCGCGCACCCCCGTCCGTTCACCCTTGAGGGGACGGAACTCGATTCCACCCACCAGAAAACCGAACAACCTTCGAACGTCAAATCGGTTTCCCGGGCTTCAGTCCACCGAAAGGCGGCCAAATGCCCGCCCCAGGGCCGCCTGAAACGTGACGAAGATTGTCGCCATCCCGAACCGCCGGGTACAGTCGCCGCTAATTCTCCTGCTCCCGAGGCGAAAGAGAAGTGGTGGTGAACGACCGTCACCCGTCGGCGGGCTCCGGCCCGGCCGGTCCCGCTCAGGACATCTCCTACGGGCACTACACGTCGTACGAGCAGCAGGGCACCCCGCACGGCTACCCCGGCTACGAAGGCCAGGACTCCGGGCAGTGGGACACCTCCGGCTGGGGCCACTCCCCCGACGCCTCCTGGGGCGGCCACACCGCGGGCTGGAACCAGTTCACCGACGGCGGCTGGGACCAGGGCGCCACCGGACAGACCCAGACCTGGGAATTCACCGGCTACGACACCGGGCAGACCGGCCAGTGGGACACCTCGGCCTGGGGCCACCCGGGCGGCGTCCCGGCCGCGGACACCGGCTCCTGGAACACAGCCGGACCGTACGACACCGGCTCCGGCTGGGCACAGCCCGCCGACGGCGGCTGGCACCCCGACACCTCCGTCCACGCCCAGAGCTGGGACACCACCGGACCGCGGACCACCGGCTGGGAACAGCAGCAGGACGCCGGCTGGGGCGACGTCAGCACCCAGCAGACGCAGACCTGGGACACCAGCGCGTACGCGGACACCGAGGCGCCCGAGGCGCAGCACACCCCCACCCTCATGGTCGACCTCTCCGGCGCCGACCTGGGTCCCGCTCCCTCGCCCGGCGCTCATTACGTCGCCGACGCCGAGACCCGGACCATGTCGGTGCTCGACCAGCCGGAGCCCGAGGACGCGCAGGACGCGCCGACGGCGGCGGGCGTCCCGGCGCAGAGCCGCAGCCGCCGCAAGGGAGGCTCCTCGCGCACCGGCTACCGGCCGCGCCGCAAGGCCCTGTTGACGGTCGCCGTGCCCTCGGTCGCGGTCATGGGCGTCGCGGGCATCGCCGCCGCCTCCGTCTCCGGCGGCAAGAGCGAGGCGAAGCAGACCCAGGCCGCCGCCGCTCCCGACGCCGCGGCCGTCCCCTCGATCGCCAACAGCAAGCTGGACACCCAGCTCGCCGGCCTCAGCCGGGGCGCCGACGACTTCGCCACCCGCGCCACCCGCACCCAGGAACGCCTCGACCTCAAGGCGCGCCAGGAGGAGGAGAAGAAGCGCAAGGCGGAGGAAGCGGCGCGCAAGGAGGCCGAGCGCCCCAAATTCGCGCTCCCCGTCACCCAGCACGGCCTGAGCGCGTACTACGGGCAGGCGGGCGTCAACTGGATGTCCGTCCACACCGGCATCGACTTCCCCGTCAGTTACGGGACGCCGGTCATGGCCGCGACGGACGGCACGGTCCGTACGCAGTACAACGTCGCCTACGGCAACATGGCCATAGTGACGTCGCCCGACGGGACCGAGACCTGGTACTGCCACCTCAGCAGCACGAAGCTTCGTTCCGGGCAGGTCAAGGCCGGTGACGTCATCGCTTACTCGGGCAACTCCGGCAACTCCACGGGGCCGCACCTCCACTTCGAGGTCCGGCCGGGGGGTTCGGCGGTCGATCCCCTGCCGTGGCTGAGGTCGCACGACCTGGACCCGACGTAGGGCTCCGCCGTGTGGGGGCGCGTGCCTGTTGCGCCTGCGGCGCTTCGTTCCCCCCGACTGCGGGCCGGTTCACCGCCTGCGGCGGGAGCGGCCTGCGGCCGCGTCCTCAAGCGCCGGACAGGCTGATTTTTTTCCCAGCCCCGCCCCTTCCCGGCTGCGTCTGATATGCGGCTCCGCCGCGTGGGGGGCTTCGCCCCAGACCCCGCAACACGCTTCGCGCGTTGTCCTCAAACTCCCCCAGCTACCTCCCCCAGACTCCGT
>NZ_JBVHLW010000008.1:0-15429 GCF_055558795.1 Streptomyces sp. NPDC025618
CCCCCCCCCCCCCCCCCCCCCCCCCCCCCCCCCCCCCCCCCCCCCCCCCCCCCCCCCCCCCCCCCCCCCCCCCCCCCCCCCCCCCCCCCCCCGCTCCCGGAGCGTTTCGGGGTCCGGCGCGGTGCTGCTGGTCATGTGCGGTTCTCCTTGCCGATGACGTGGTCGAGGACGTCGTCGGCGGGACATCGCCGCCGGTCGACATAGCGCGCGGTGAAGGAGTCGACGGCGGCCAGGACGCGGGGCGGCGCGCCCAGCCGGGGCAGCGCCTCGCGGGCGGCGGCGAAGCAGGTGACGGCGGCCCCGTGCAGCTCGGGGTCGGCGAGACCGTGGCGCGCCGCGTTGCGCCACAGGGCGTTGCGCGGCGCCGGATCCGGGCCCGCGGTGTCCGCGAGCGCCTTCACCGCGCGATAGGCGCTCTCGGCGGCCACCGGGTCGTCGAAGAGCGCCGCAGTCACGGCGAGCGGCACCAGCCAGCCGTCCTCCCCGGGCTGGGCGTCGATCATGCGCAGCTCCAGGTGGCCGCGCGGCCGCACCGGCGGGAACAACGTTGTCAGGTGATAGGCGACGTCCTCGGCCGTCACCGGCCGGGGCCGCCCCGAGCGCACCCAGCCCCGCAGGTCCAGGCCCGCGGGCGACCGCCAGGAGGCGCCGTCACCCGACGGCACGCACATCACCGGGGCGTCCAGCGCGTACCGCGCCCAGGCCGCGCGCGGTTCCATCGTCTCGTCCGGGGCCAGGGTGCGCCCCGGGTCCATCCGTGTGTACGTGGCCTGCCTGCTGGAACGCCAGCCGGTCGGGCGGCCCAGGTGCAGCGGGGAGTTGGCGAACGCGGCCAGCAGCACCGCGCCCAGCAGGTGCGCGAGCCGCCACCGCCGCCCGAACCCCAGCGGTCCCGGCTCCTCGAAGCCCGCGTCCACGCACACCTGCACGGACGCCGTCCGGCACATCATGGTGCGCCCGGCGCCGTTCAGACGGTCGTAGTGGGCCTCCATCGCGTCGTAGCGCGGTGTGTCGAGGACGCGGCGGGGAAGGCGCCAGGGGTCCAGGCCGTAACCGGCGAGGACGAGGCCGAGGTCGCGCAGCGCGGGCCTGGCGAGGGCGAGATCGGCGGAGACCTCCGTCACGCAGGAGGCGAGGGACTCCGCGGGCCGGGAGCTGAACTCCACCTGGCCACCGGGTTCGACCGTGAGCAGGGATTTCAGCGGCAAGGTCCGCAGCCGGTCGACGGCGGCTGCCAGCAGGGCCGCGGGGACGGGACGGGCGGGATCGCGAAGATCGTGGACGAGCCATTCCAGTTCGACGCCCAGGCGCCTCGGTGGCCCGGTCTTGAAGCAGATCCCCCGCACGAGCGCGTCCACTTCCGCTTCGCCGACGACATGGGCGGCGCCCGCCCTGTCGGACTCGGTGTCGGTCACGGTCCGTACCTCCGTCCGTTTCCCGCTTCCTGCTCTCGTTCCCTGTCCGCGTGCGGTCAAATCGTCCCGCTCGCCCGGCACCATGGGCGCAGGCGTCCCTCCGACATTGTGGCGATCCCTTGACGCGCCCGCCAGAGGAGGGCGTACGGTCCCGAGGTGACCGCACCCGAGGTGACCTCCGACGTCTTCCTCCCCGGCACCTACGCCCGCGCGGTGCCCTACGCCCGCTTCCGCGAGCTGCGGGCGAGCGCTCCCGTCAGCTGGATCGGGGAACCGGCCGTGGGTCCCTGGCCGGCGGGCCCCGGCTACTGGGCGGTATTCCGGCACGCCGACGTCAAGACGGTGCTGCGCACCCCGGAGATCTACTCCTCGCACCTGGGCGCGACCCAGCTCCGCGACCCCGGCAGCGCGGAGGAGCTCGCGTTCGTCCGGGCCATGATGCTCAACCAGGACCGGCCCGGCCACGCTCGGCTGCGCCGCATCGTGGCCTCGGCCTTCACCGCGCGGGCCGTCCGGGAGCTGGAGTCCGTCATCGAGGCCCGCGCGGTGGCGCTCGTCGACGGTGTCGCCGGGCGGGGCGCGGCGGACTTCGTGGAGCTCACCGCGGACTTGCCCGTGCGGACCCTCGCCCACCTCCTGGGGGTGCCGGAGGAGGACCGGCTGCTGCTGTACGACTGGTCGAACCGCGTCATCGGCTATCAGGACGCCGACCACGCGGAGTCCAGCACCGCCGACCCCGGGACGCTGAGCCCGATGGGCCGCGCGGCCCTCGCCCACCGCCCGCCGGGGCGCACGCGGCCCGACGGCAGCATGATCGGCCATCGGTCGCGCGAGGGGCTCGCCGACATGTTCGCCTACGCCCACGCGCTGGCCGACGAGGTCCGCCCCGGCAGCGTGCTGGCCCGCATGTGCGAGGGCGGCCTGACCCGCGACGAGTTCGAGACGATGTTCTTCCTCTTCGTGGTGGCCGGGAACGAGACGCTGCGCAACGCCATCCCCGGCGGGCTGCTCACCCTGCTCGACCACCCCGCGCAGTACGAGCTCTTCCGGACCGAACCCGCCACGACGGACACGGCGGTGGAGGAGGTGCTGCGCTACTGGCCGCCCGTCATCGACTTCCGGCGCACCGCCACCCGCGACACCGAACTGGCCGGGGCGCGCATCCGGCGCGGCGATAAGGTCGTCGTCTATCACGCCTCCGCCAACCGCGACGAGAGCGTCTTCCCCGACCCCGACCGCTTCGACATCACCCGCACGCCCAACGACCACGTCAGCTTCGGCTACGGCCCGCACTTCTGCCTGGGCGCCCACCTGGCGCGCGCCCAACTGCGGGCCATGCTGCGGGCGGCCGTCGACCGGCTGCCCGGCCTGGAGCTCGCGGGCGAACCGGTGCGGCTGACGTCCAATCTCCAGAACGGGCTCAAGCGGCTGCCCGTCAGGTGGCGAACATGTCCGTGAAGGGGCCGACGGCGTCCGACACCTCATGGCCGAAGGGCGTGTTGAAGTCCCAGATCAGGAAGAGCAGGAAGGCGATCATCGCGCTGTAGACACCCGCGAGCAGCAACTCGCGCGGGGAGCGCCGGATCTGGAGCGTGAAGATCAGCCCGACGGCGACCACGGCGCCACCGATCAGCCCGAACCACACCACGCCCGGCATGGTGTCGTTCGCGTTCTGCGCCCGCGCGGAGCGCGCGGCGTCCGCGGCCCCCACCTGGTCCAGCAGCGGCTGGTACGACTGCGACTCGTGGTCGTCACGCGGTACGTACGAGGTGACGTCCTCCCGCACCTTGGACAGCAACTGCTCGCTGCGGTCGGTGATCTCGCCCCGCTTGAGCATCAGCGGCCACTCCTTGTGCACCACGTAGCTCACATAGGCGTTGATGTCCTCACGGGTGCGGTCCCGCACCGCGGGCGCGTACGCCTGGACCCGCTCGCTGACCTCGTGCAGCGCCTGGGCCTCCACGCGGACTCCGTCCTGCGCGGAGTTGCGCGCCTCCCAGACGCCGGCGATGGCCAGGCCGAGCACGATGGCGTACACGACCCCGATCATCATCGTCATGTACTCGATCACATCGGGCGTCTCGGAGGGGTCGTCGTGCTCGCTCAGCCTGCGTTCCCGGAGCACGGTGATCGTGAGGACGACCACGCACGCGGCGGCCATCGCGAGGGTCAGGACCAGCCACTCGGCCAAGGGAAACCTCCGGGAAGAGCAGGGGCGGACAAGGGGGGCGGAACAGGGTGGAGACGACGTGCCGGGCGGGTCAGCCGCGCCCGCCGCCACTGCCACTGCCACCGCCGCCGCGCGGCCGCAGCATGGCGGCGGCGAGGACGGCCGGGGCGGTGAGCACCAGCATGAGCATGACCGGCGAGGAGCCGCCCTGGGCAGGCGTGCCGGCCGCATGGTGATAGGCGCGGGGCGCGATGTGCGCCGCGGCGATGGCGGGCGCGGGGTTCGGTGGCGGGGGAACGGCCGGGGCCGGGGGCGACGGCGCCGGTGCCGCGCGCTTCACCGCGACGGGCGCGGGGGCAGGGACGGGCGCGGATGGCGCGGGAGGAGCGGGCCGAGGCGGCGGTGGGGGAGCCGGTGCGCGGGGCACGGGCCGGGGAGCGGCAGGCGGTACGGGCGGCCGCGGTGCCTCCGGGCAGTCGGCGCTGATCACCGCCGAGCTCTCCGCGCCGCGCGAGAGGACCGTCAGACAGCCCCGCCCGCGGATGACCACCGAGGTGCCCTCGTCGCCCCCGCCGTCCGAGACCCGGACCTGCCGGTGGTGTCCGTCGTCGATGACGACCGACGGCGAGAGGTCGCCCGGCCCGTCGCCCGTCACACGGACCGAGGGCGGGCGGCCGCCGTCGCGATCGTGCTCCGGCGGCGCCGCTGTGCGCGGGGTGCCGGGGACGGCGGTCGCGTGGGACGGGCGCGGCGCGCCCGCCGCCGGCCCGGGGTCACCGTCCGGAGCCGGTGCGCCCGCCGCTGTCGCCAGCACGGCCGCGAAGGTCACCATGCCCGTACGCCCTGCCCGTACCCATCCACTCACGACGCAGATCTTGGCGGTCGCGCGTGCCTTGAGGCCAATTCCCCGGCGCAATCCCTTCGATGGGGTGAAGAACTGTGTGCGTTGTGTGCAGAAACGTAACGCTCAACTCCGGTACGCGGAGGGGCGGTCCGGGTCCGCCTCCTCGCGAGGACCTGGGGCATACCCCCGGGTCGTCGCCCCTCAGATGCGGGAGAAGTCTTCGTCAGATGCGGGTGAAGTCCCCGTGCCGCCCCGCCCCCGCCGCGAAGCGGGCCGCCCCTTCGAGCGCCTCGCCCAAGACGGCGCTTCCGTGCGCGAGTTCGGCCGCCAGGGCCGCCTTCTCGGGAAGTCCCTCCTGCTCCAGCAGGGAGGCGCGGTCGCCGCGCAGGCACGACTGCGGGAACCGGGCGATCTGGGCGGCCAGTTCCTCCGCCGCCGCGCGGGCCTCGCCGGGCGGCACGAGCCGGTTGGCGAGACCCATGGCGTACGCCTCCGCAGCGGGCACCGGGCGGCCCGTGAGGATCAGGTCCATGGCCCGGCCCGCCCCGATCAGCCGCGGCAGCCGCACCGTGCCGCCGTCGATGAGCGGCACGCCCCAGCGGCGGCAGAACACCCCGAAGACCGCGTCCTCCTCCGCCACCCGCAGATCGCACCAGAGCGCCAATTCCAGCCCGCCCGCGACCGCGTGGCCGCTCACGGCCGCGATGACCGGCTTCGACAGCCGCAGCCGGGTCGGGCCCATCGGGCCGTCGCCGTCGGGCGCGACCCGGTTGCCCCGCTCCGTGCCGAGGGCCTTGAGGTCGGCGCCCGCGCAGAACGTACCGCCCTCGCCCCACAGCACCGCCACCCGCGCCGCGTCGTCGGCCTCGAACGCCCGGAAGGCGTCGGCCAGCAGGGCGGCCGTCGGGCCGTCCACGGCGTTGCGCGCGGCGGGCCGGGCGAGGACGACCGTCGTCACCGGGCCGGAGCGTTCCGTACGGACCGTCACAGCGCCTCCTTCGCCCGCGCGCGGTCCAGGATCGGGCCGAGGTCCGCGCCGGTGGGCAGGGTGCCGAACGCGTGGCCCCAGTCGCCGCCCAGCCGCGACGCGCAGAAGGCGTCGGCGACGGCCGGCGTGCCGTACCGCACGAGCAGGCTGCCCTGGAGCACGAGCGTGAGCTGCTCGGCGACGCGGCGCGCCAGCAGCTGGGCGCGGTGCGGGTCGGCGAGCGCGCCGAGGAGGCCGCGCAGGCGCCCCACGGCGCCGTCGAGCCGGGCGTCCGCCCCCGCCGCCGCGCCGACCTCCGCGAAGTAGGCTTCCAGGGCGGCCGGTTCCTTGGCCAGCGCGCGCAGCACGTCCAGCGCGCCCACGTTGCCCGAGCCCTCCCAGATGGACAGCAGCGGCGCCTCGCGGTAGAGCCGGGGCATCCCCGACTCCTCGACGTAGCCGTTGCCGCCCAGGCATTCGAGGGCCTCGGCGGCGTGCGCGCTGCCGCGCTTGCAGACCCAGTACTTCCCGGCCGCGAGCGCGAGCCTGCGCAGCGCCGACTCCGCGGCGTCCCCGGCCTCCGCGGCGTCGAGCGCGGCCGCCAGCCGCATCGCCAGCACCGTGGCCGCCTCGGACTCCACGGCGAGGTCGGCCAGGACGTTGCGCATCAGCGGCTGGTCGATCAGCTCGGACCCGAACGCCCGCCGGTGCGCGGTGTGGTGCAGCGCCTGCCGCAGCCCGGCCCGCATGCCGGCCGCCGAGCCGATGACGCAGTCGAGCCGCGTCATGTTGACCATCTCGACGATCGTGCGCACCCCGCGCCCGGGTTCGCCCACCGGCCAGGCCACGGCCCCCTCGTACTCGATCTCCGCCGAGGCGTTGGAGCGGTTGCCGAGCTTGTCCTTCAGCCGCTGGAGGCGCATGGCGTTGCGCGTGCCGTCGGGCAGCACCCGCGGCATGAGGAAGCAGGTGAGCCCCTCCGGCGCCTGAGCGAGCATCAGGAACACATCGCTCATCGGCGCCGACGTGAACCACTTGTGGCCGGTGACCACGTACGAGCCGTCGCCCGCGGGCACCGCCGTCGTCGTGTTGGCCCGGACGTCCGAGCCGCCCTGCTTCTCCGTCATCGACATGCCCGCGATCAGCCCCCGCTTGCCCAGCGGGGGCCGGAGGCCGTAGTCGTAGGCGCGCGAGGCGAGCAGGGGCTCGTAGGCGGCGGCGAGGTCCGGCTGGGCGCGCAGGGCCGGCACCGCGGCGTACGTCATGGAGACGGGACAGCCGTGCCCCGGCTCGGCCTGCGCCCAGACGTAGAACTTCGCGGCGCGCACCAGATGGGCCCCGGCCCGCGGCTCGGCCCAGGGCGCGGCGTGCTGCCCGCTCGCGACGGCCTCGGCCATCAGCTCGTGCCAGGCCGGGTGGAACTCCACCTCGTCCACCCGGTGACCGAACCGGTCGTGGGTGCGCAGCACCGGCGGATACGCCTCCGCCAGCCGCGACCGCTCCTGGACCTCCTCCGATCCGGCGCGCGCCCCCAGCGCCCGCACCTCCGCCTCGCCCCAGCCGCCGCCGTCGCGGCGCAGCGCCTCCAGCAGCGCCGGGTCGTCGGCGGTGGTGAAGCCGGTCAGGGGCGGGGCCTGGTTGAACACGTCGTGGGTGGCGCTCACGGGGGACCTCCGGACGGGCGGGTGCGCAGCGGCATTACAGTTTTATGATGCGTGATCCAGTACTGTAATGAACAGGGTTTCGACAACCATGGACGACACCGGCTCCCGCCTGCCCCTCCGGCCGCTGACCGCGCGCTCGGTCGTGCTCTCCACCCTGCTCGGCCACCACCCGCCCGCGCTGCCGGCCCGCGCCCTCGTCCGCGCGGGCGCGCTCTTCGGCACCGCCGAGGGCACGGTCCGCACCGCCCTCACCCGCATGGTCGCCGCCGGTGACCTGGAGCAGCGCGACGGCACCTACCGGCTCACCGACCGCCTTCTCGCCCGCCAGGCCCGGCAGGACGACAGCCGCGCCCCGCGCACCCGCGCCTGGGACGGCGGCTGGGAGATCGCCGTCGTCACCACCGAGCGCCGCGCCCCCGCCGACCGCGCGGCCCTGCGCCAGGCGATGGCGGCCCTGCGCCTCGCCGAGCTCCGCGAGGGCTGCTGGCTCCGCCCGGCCAACCTCGTCCGCGACCGGCCCGCCGTCGTCGCCGAGCAGTGCGCGGTCCTCACCGGCCGGCCCGAGGGCGACCCGGCGCGGCTCGCGGCGCAGTTGTGGGACCTGGACGGCTGGGCGGCGCGGGCGGTCGCGCTGGAGGCGGCGCTGCGCCCCGGCGGCCTCGCCGAACAGTTCACCGTCTCGGCGGCGGTCCTGCGCCACCTCCTGGCGGACCCGGTCCTGCCGGCCGCGCTGCTGCCGCCCCACTGGCCGGGGGAGCGGCTCCGCAGGCACTACGAGGCGTTCGACCACGACTTCCGCGAACTGCTGCGCGGGCATCTGGGGGTGTAGCCCCGCTCGCGCCACCGGCCGCCCCGTACAACGCTGGTCACATGATCCGCACCCGAGCCGCGGTCCTGGCCGCGCTGGCCGCACTGAGCGCCGCCCCCGCGACCGCCCCCGCCGACGCCGCTCCGCCGCCGAAGCGGACCGTCTCCGCCTGGCTGCCCTACTGGGAGCCCGGCGCCTACGAGGACGCGCTCGCCCACGCGGACCAGCTGCACACCGTCAGTCCCTTCTGGTACGAGGCCACCGCCGCCGACCGCGTCACGGCACACCCCGGCGCCGGCGACCGGTCCATGATCGACGGGCTGCACCAGGCCGGGATCAAGGTCGTGCCGACCGTCACCGAGACCCTCGGCGCCGCCGCGATGGCGGACCTGACGGGCGATGCCAAGGCCCGCGCCACCCACGTCGAGACCCTGCTGCGCCTCGCCACCGACCTCCCGTACGACGGCCTCGACCTCGACTACGAGCAGATGAACGACAGCGCGAGCGCCCCCGGCCTCGTCGAGCGGGTGCGCACCGGCTTCACCGCCCTGACCGACGAGGTCTGCGGCAGGCTGCACGCGCTGCGCAAGGAATGCACGGCCGCCGTCTTCCCCCGCTCCGCCACCCCCGGTCACGACCTCGGTCCCGCCTACGACTACGCCCGGCTGGGCCGTTCCCTCGACCGGCTGCGGATCATGGGCTACAACCTCCACGACGCCCTCGCCCCGCCCGGCCCGCTCTCCACCCCCGAGTGGTACGACGAGATCCTGCGCTACGCCACCGCCAGGCTCCCCGCGAAGAAGATCGAGATGGGCATCCCGGCCTACGGCTGGGACCACGCGGTGGGCGACCCCGGCCGGGCCACCCACCGCACCTGGCGGGAGGCCGAGGAACTGCGCCGCAGGACCGGCGCGCCCTACGCCCTGGACCCCGTCGCGCACACCCCGCACTTCACCTACACCGAGGACGGCAAGCGACGCGAGGTCTGGTACCAGGACGCCCGCGGGACCGCCGACCACCTGCGCGTCCTCGGGAAGTACGCAGTGGAGGGGACGGCGCTGTGGGCGCTCGGCTTCGAGGACCCCGGCCTGTGGCCCGTCCTCGCGGGCGCCCTGCCCGCCGCCGCTCCGTCGAATATGAGCAGTCGGTGACAGTTCCGGCGTCCCAAGGGGCGAACGTCGCACTGACGTGCTGATGGGACGGATACTTGCCGCATGTCACGCGTGCTTCTGATCGAGGACGACCGGGCCGTACGGGAAGGTGTCACGCTCACCCTGCGCCGCCGCGGCCACGAGGTCGAGGGCGCCGCGACCGGCGAGGCCGGTATCGCCGCCATGGAGACCTTCCGCCCGGACCTCGTCCTGCTCGATCTGATGCTGCCCGACAAGAGCGGCTTCGAGGTGTGCCGCAGGATCCGCGCCACCCGGCAGATCCCGATCATCATGCTCACCGCGCGCGGCGACGACATCGACGTCGTCCTCGGCCTGGAGGCGGGCGCCGACGACTACATCGTCAAGCCCGCCCGCGGCGAGGTGCTCGAAGCCCGCATCCGGGCCGTGCTGCGCCGCGCCGCGCCCGGCGACGGCGGCCCCGACCCGGCGGTGGCCCAGCCGGTCGAGACGCACGGCGACCTCACCATCGACCGCGCCGGCCTGCTCGTGGCCAAGCACGGCCAGGACCTGCCGCTCGCCCCCTCCGAGATGAAGCTGCTGCTCTATCTCTCCTCGACGCCCGGCCGGGTCTTCAGCCGCCAGCAGCTCCTGGAGCACGTGTGGGAGCACAGCTACCACGGTGACGCGCGGCTGGTCGACGCCTGCGTGATGCGCCTGCGGACCAAGGTCGAGGAGTCCACGAGATCACCGAAGTACATCCAGACGGTGCGCGGTTTCGGCTACCGGTTCGGACCCCTGTGACCCGCCGGCTCCTCCCGCGCCTGGGCGGGCTGCGCCGGCCGGAGTTCCGCCGGCCCAGGCTGCGCGGCGCGGCGAGGGGGCTGCGCGCCCGCCTGGTCGTGGCGTTCCTGCTGGTCGCGGCCCTGAGCGCGCTCACCACGGCCGGGCTGACCTTCCGCTCGGCCCGCACCGCGATCCTCAAGCACACCCAGGACACCGCCATCGACTCCCTGCGCTCGCAGGTGAACTCGCAGGTGCCCGACTACACCTTCCCGCTGACCCCGCAGGCCCAGGCGGACCTCAGCCGCCGGCTCAACGCGGCGGGCGGCGCGCAGCACTGGATCATCCACCTCCGCTACCAGGGCGGGGCGATGGTGCCCCCGGCCGACGCCAACCGGACCATCCCGCAGGGGTTGCAGCAGAAGGTCCGCTCCGGCATCCCGGCCTTCCAGCGCATGGACATCGACGGCGACCCCTGGCTGTCCATCGGTCTGCCCGTCACCTTCAAGGACACCGGCGGGCCCTCCGGACTGGAGGTCTACGCCCAGATGGCGCTCCGCGAGGACGAGGCCAATGTGCGGGCCCTGGTCAAGGCCGCCCAGAGCGGCGCCCTGCCCGCCGTCGCACTGGCCGCCGTGCCCGCCCTGATCGCCGCCCGCGGCGTGCTGCGGCCCGTACGCGAACTGCGCCGCGCCTCCCGGAAGATCGCCGCGGGCGAGCTCGACACCCGGCTGCGGGTGACCGGCCGCGACGAGCTCGCCGACCTCTCCCGGACCTTCAACGACATGGCCGAGGCACTGGAGGAGAACGTCGCCGAGCTGCGCCGCATGGAGGCCAACTCGCGGCGCTTCGCCGCCGACGTCTCGCATGAACTGCGCACCCCGCTGGCCGCCATGACCGCCGTCGTCGACGTCCTCGACGAGGACGCCGCCACGCTCGACCCCGACACGGCCTACGCCGTCCGGCTCATCAGCGAGGAGACCGGGAAGCTCGCCCGCATGGTCGAGGACCTCATGGAGATCTCCCGCTTCGACGCGGGCGCCGCCGCCCTCCACCTCGACGAGGTCGACGTCTCGGAGACCGTCCGCAAGACCCTCCAGGCCCGCGGCTGGCAGGAAAAGGTGGCCGCCGACCTGCCCGAGGGCGTACGGGCCAGGCTGGACCCGCGGCGCATCGACGTCGTGGTCGCCAACCTCGTCGGCAACGCGCTCAAGCACGGCGGGGAACCGGTCAGCGTCGCGGTCCGCGCCGAGGAGCGGGTCACCGGCGACCGGCTGCTGATCGAGATCGCCGACCGCGGTCCCGGCATCGACGCCGACGTGCTGCCGCACGTCTTCGACCGGTTCTTCAAGGCCGACTCCGCCCGCGCCCGCTCCGAGGGCAGTGGCCTCGGCCTCGCCATCACCCTGGAGAACGTCCGCCTGCACGACGGCACGGTGCGGGCCGCCAACGCACCCGGAGGAGGAGCGGTGTTCACCGTGGAGCTGCCCCTGCGGCGCGGCGGGGGTGAGGAGGCGTGAGGATCCCCGCCGGGAAGCCGCGCGCGGCCGCCGCCGCGCTGGCGCTCACCACGCTCGCGGGCTGCGGTGTCACCACCACCGACGCCATCGACGCCGGCCAGCCCGCCACGGGCGCGCGGAGGCAGGGCGTGACCAACACCTATGAGGTCAGGCTCTACTTCATGACACCCACCGGCATCGCCTCCAGCAGCCGGGACGCGGGCGACAGGGTCGGTCCGGAGGACGCCGTCGCCCTGCTCCTGAAGGGGCCCAACCAGCCCGAGAAGGAGCGCGGGATGTACTCCGACCTGCCGAAGATGAACGGCGAGGTCCACGTCACCACCGGCACCATGCGCGTGGGCGTCCAGCTGCCGTACAACGTGCTGAAGCTGTCCCTGGTCGCCCGCAGCCAGCTCGTGTGCACGGCGGCGAACGCCGAGGTGCCCCCGGGGCGGCCGATCCAGGACGTGAAGGTCGAGCTCAGCGGCGGCAGTTACGTCGTCTCGGACCTGGTCTGCGACAACAACAACGCCTTCCCCGCGGCCCAGCTCCCCACCAGGACCGCGGCGCCCGCCCCCTGACGGGGCCGGGCAGCCGTCAGATCTTGGGGAAGCTGAAGGTGTAGCCCTCCTGCTTGAGCCAGGGCAGCAGCCGGCCGAGCGCCTCCACGGTCTGGGCGCGCGAGCCGCCGCCGTCGTGCATCAGCACCGTCGGGCCCTTGGCCAGCTCGCGCTTGGCGGTGGCCAGGATCTTGTCGACACCGGGGTGCTCGAAGTCCTTGGTGTCCACGTTCCAGCCGAGCGGGCGCATGCCGTGCTCGGCGGCGATCCGCCGGCTGTCGGGGGTGAACGCCCCGCCCGGAGCACGGTAGTAGCGCACCGGCTCACCGCCCGACGCGTCCTCGATCAGCTTCTGCGCGTCCAGGATCTCCTTCTCCTGATACGCCACCGGCTTCTTGTCCATGGTGGTGTCGTGCGATATCGAGTGGTCGCACAGCCGGTGCCCCGCCGCCACGACCTTCTTCACCATGTCCGGGTGCTTCCGGGCGTTCGGGCCGATCATGCAGAAGGTCGCCTTGGCGCCGTACTGCTCCAGCAGGGCCAGGATCTTCGGGGTCCAGGTGGGGTCCGGGCCGTCGTCGAAGGTGAGGTTGACGGTCTTCCCCTGGTCCTCCGAGATCCGCGTGATCTCGTCGCTCACGGTCTTCACGGGCGCGGGCCGGTCCGACACCTTGGCGCTGTTCCCGCCGCCCCCGCCGTGCTCGGCGGCCACGGCGATGGTCCCCGCGGCCACCGAGAGGACCGCCGCCGCGGCCGCGATCCGGATCGTGTGCTTCTTCTGCGGCGCCATGGCTTGTGCCCTCCCTGTCGGCGGTCATTGACACCAGCGAAGAGGGTCCGCGGAAGGCGGAGGGTGCGTCTGTTACCGATTCATCATGAATCGGGTACAGCGGGCTCATCTCCCGTGAAGCGAGGGCCTGTCCGGGGCCGACGGGGCGTCAGGGGACGCGGGTGGCGCCATGGGCACCACCCGCCTCAGGATCCGTCCGCGGCCTGGGCGCGGAAGCCGCGCAGCCGCAGGCTGTTGCCGACCACGAAGACGGAGGAGAAGGCCATCGCCGCTCCCGCGATCATGGGGTTGAGGAGTCCGGCGGCGGCCAGGGGGAGGGCGGCCACGTTGTAGCCGAACGCCCAGAAGAGGTTGCCCTTGATGGTCGCGAGGGTGCGCCGGGCCAGCCGGATCGCGTCCGCCGCGACCCGCAGGTCGCCGCGGACGAGTGTGAGGTCGCCCGCCTCGATCGCCGCGTCCGTGCCGGTGCCCATCGCGAGTCCGAGGTCGGCCGTGGCCAGGGCGGCGGCGTCGTTGACCCCGTCGCCGACCATCGCGACCGTACGCCCCTCGCTCTGCAGCCGCCGGACGACGTCGGCCTTGTCCTGCGGCATGACCTCGGCGATCACCTCGTCGATGCCGACCTCGGCGGCCACGGCCTCGGCCACGGCGCGGTTGTCGCCGGTCAGCAGGATCGGCGTCAGGCCCAGCGCGCGCAGTCGCCGGACGGCCTCGGCACTCGTCCCCTTCACCGCGTCGGCGACCTCCAGCACCGCCCGCGCCTCGCCGTCCCAGGCCACCGCGACCGCCGTACGCCCCGCGGCCTCGGCCGCCTCCTTCGCCCGGGCCAGGCCCGCGGGCAGCGGCATCGACCAGGCGTCGAGCAGCTTCTCCCGGCCGACGAGCACCGCGTGACCGTCCACGACGCCCTGCACGCCCAGACCCGGGGCGTTGGCGAAGTCCTCCGGCACGGGCAGCGCGCCGACCCGCTCGGCCGCGCCCGTGGCGATCGCCCGCGCGACGGGATGCTCCGAGGCGTGCTCCAGCGCGCCCGCGAGCCGCAGCGCCTCGGCCTCCGCCGTGCCCTCGGCGGTGTGCACCTTCAGCAGCGTCATCCGGCCGGTGGTCACCGTGCCCGTCTTGTCCAGCACGATCGTGTCGGCCTTGCGCGTGGTCTCCAGCACCTCGGGCCCCTTGATGAGGATGCCGAGCTGCGCGCCCCGGCCCGTACCGACCATCAGCGCGGTCGGCGTCGCGAGTCCCAGGGCGCACGGGCAGGCGATGATCAGCACGGCCACGGCGGCCGTGAACGCGGCCGTCAGGCCCGCGCCGCTGATCAGCCAGAAGGCCAGCGTGCCGAGCGCGAGGACGATGACCACGGGCACGAAGACCGCTGAGATCCGGTCGGCGAGCCGCTGCGCGGCCGCCTTGCCATTCTGGGCGTCCGCCACCAGCTCGGCCATGCGGGCCAGCTGGGTGTCCGCGCCCACACGGGTCGCCGCCACGACGAGCCGCCCGCCGGCGTTGAGCGTCGCGCCGGTGACGCCGTCGCCCACCCCCACCTCGACCGGCACGGACTCACCGGTGAGCATCGAGGCGTCCACGGCGGACGTGCCCTCGACGACGGTGCCGTCCGTGGCGATCTTCTCGCCGGGCCGGACGACGAAGTGGTCGCCGACCACGAGGTCCTCGGCGGGGATCAGCTCCTCGCGGCCGCCGCGGAGCACGGCCACCTCCTTGGCGCCCAGCTCCAGCAGCGCCTTGAGCGCGGCTCCCGCCTTGCGCTTGGAGCGGGCCTCGAAGTAGCGCCCGGCCAGGATGAACGCCGTCACCCCCGCGGCCGCTTCGAGATAGATGTTCTCCGCGCCGTCGCCGCGCGCGATGGTCAGCTCGAAGGGGTGCGTCATGCCCGGCATGCCCGCGCTGCCGAAGAACAGCGCCCACAGCGACCACAGGAACGCGGCCGAGGTGCCCACCGAGATCAGGGTGTCCATGGTCGCCGCGCCGTGCCGGGCGTTGGTGAAGGCGGCACGGTGGAAGGGCCAGGCGGCGTAGGTGACGACGGGGGCGGTCAGGGTCAGGGACAGCCACTGCCAGTACGTGAACTGCCAGGCCGGCACCATCGCCAGCACGACCACGGGCACGGCGAGCACCACTGCGGTGAGCAGCCGCTGCCGCAGCGTACGCAGCTCACCACTCGGGTCATCGGCCTCGTCCGGTCCGCTCTCGCGCGGGGGCCGGGGCACGGCGGCGGTGTAGCCGGTGGCCTCCACCGTGGCGACGAGGTCGGCGACGCTGAGGTCCTGGCGGTAGGTGACCTTGGCCTTCTCGGTGGCGTAGTTGACGGTGGCCGCCACGCCGTCCATGCGGTTGAGCTTCTTCTCGACGCGCGCGGCGCACGAGGCGCAGGTCATCCCGCCGATGGTGAGTTCGACCTGGGTGGCCGTGGTGCTCATTGCCGACTCCTGAGGCTGAGGTGATACCCCCTGGGGGTATCTGACGGAGACATGTATACCCCCGGGGTGTATGGCGGGGCAAGGGGAGGCGGAGATACGGGCCAGGGGTATCCCTGGATGGCTGACCGGAAGGGCATTCAGCCCGTTCCGGGCACCAATCCAGCCTGTGCCGGGCACCAACCCAGCCCGTCCGGCGTTTGAGGACAACGCGCGAAGCGTGTTGCGGGGGGCCGGGGCGCTCAACGATGGGGGTCTGGGGGCTTGCCCCCCAGTTTCGGGAAGGGGCGGGGCTGGGGAACAAACAGCCCGTTGGGGGCACCTCCCAGCGTTAGCTGGGGGAGTTTGAGGACGCGGCCGCAGGCCGCCCCCGCCGCAGGCGGCAACG
>NZ_JBVHLW010000008.1:15528-225124 GCF_055558795.1 Streptomyces sp. NPDC025618
AGACCCCGCACCCGGCAACGGACCCCGCACCCGGCAACGGACCCCGCACCCGGCAACGGACCCCGCACCCGGCAACGGACCCCGCACCCGGCAACGGACCCCGCACCCGGCAACGAATCCGCACCGCGAACCCGGGGGTCGGAAACGGCCCCGCACCCATGAAAAGAAACCGCCGCCAACGGCTACGGCTGAAGCCCCCCAAGCCGCCCCTCCAGCAGAACCAGCAACTCCCCAAGCGTCTCCGAGAGCCGATCGCGCCGCTCATCCCCGAGCCCGTCCAGCAACGTGCTCTCATAGGCGAGCTGCCGGGGAATCAGCCGGTCGATGAGGTCCGCACCCGCTTCGGTCAGGGAGAGATGAGCCACACGCCGGTCGCGCTCGTCGGCGCGGCGGGTGACGAGGCCACGGTCCTCCAGCACGCGCAGCCGCTTGGTGACGGCGGCCCCCGAGGCGAAGGTCTCCCGCGCGATCTGACCCGGCGACAGCTCCCGGCCCGTACGCCGCAGCGTGCCGAGGATGTCGAACTCCGGGCGCGTGAGCCCCTCCCGCACCAGGGGCGCGTCCGTCGCCTGCGCGAGCAGCGCCGCGCAGCGGTTGAGCCGGCCGATCACGGCCATCGGCGCGGTGTCGAGTCCGGGGTGGACCTGCTGCCACTGGCGCAGCACGCGCGCGACGACGTCCTCGGTCACGGTGGGGGTTCCTTTCGGCCGGGTGCTCCGGAACAAGATTCTGCCGTCCCGCCGCGGCCGCCCGGTGCCGGGGCCGGGTCCCCGGCTACGCCGCGGCCGTGGCCAGGCTCCGGACGAGCGCGGTCAGGGTGTGGTGGCCGTCGCGCTCGGCGCGCTCCACCCGTTCGTGGGGGAGCGGCGGGAGCGAGCGCCGCCGCCACTCGCCGGCCGCCGCGTCCGCCGTCTCCCGCAGCTCCACGAGCGCGGTCGCGAGCCGGTCGCGGGCCCGGCCCGCTTCGTGGGCGGAGTGCGGGGCGTCCAGCAGCGCGTGTGCCGCGGCCCGCGCCTCGGCGACCCGGTCCACCGCGGCGCCGACCCGGTCCGCCGAGCGCCGGTCGGTGACCAGCGCGCAGGCGAGCAGTCCGATCACCGCGCCGACGAGCGTATCCGCCCAGCGGTCACCGACGAGCCGGCCCGCGGGGTGGCTGCCCGCGAGTTCACCGAGCAGCAGGGACATCGGGGTGACGCAGACGGCCGCGAGCGTGTAGTTGCGGGCGATGAGCGCCTCGGCGCCGAACTGGAAGATGATCGACATCAGCACCATGGCGAAGGCCCCCGTCCGGGCCACGGGCAGCAGCGCGGTGAAGAGCAGCAGCCCCAGGAAGTTGCCGAGGACGCGCTGCACGGCGCGCTGCCAGGACAGCACGGAATTCGCCTGAAGGACGGACGCGACTGTCACCACCGCCCAGTTCGGATGGCCGAACCCCGCCGCCTCCGCCGCCCAGCCCGCGAGCACGCCCCCGGCCAGGACCCGGGCCCCGACGGTCAGCAGCGGCGAACCGGGCCGCAGCCGGTCGAGCGCGGTGGGCCCGCCGGACGGGCTCACGCGGGGTGAGCCGCCGCCGGTGACCTCGCCGGGCAGGGCGCGCCCCTTGCGCAGGTCCCGGGCCCAGGTGTCGAAGAGCTCCGCCTCCGCGCCGGGGCCGCCCGCGCCCGCCGCCTCGGCCCGTACGAGCAGGGCCTCCAGCCCGGCGAGCGCACCGGCCCGGCGCGGCGGCGTGCGGCGCAGCTCCGCGCGCGCCGCGCCCACCAGGGCGATCACGGCGTGCCGGGCGCGCGGGGCGGCCTCCGCGTCCGCGCGCAGCAGCCGGGCGGCGGCCTCCAGGGCGCGGGCCGTGGCGATGCGCTCCGGGCCGTGCGGCCGCACAAGTCCGGGAGCCATGCAGATCAGCCACGCGAGCGCGCCGCAGGCCAGGACGAGCCCGACGTGGAAGGGCACCTCGCCCGGCCGCTGCGGCACGAAGCACGCGGTGGAGCTGACGAAGGTGAGGACGATGCTGCCCGGAGGGCCGGCCCGGAACGCGTCGCACAGCGTCTTCTGCGCCGCCGCCAGCGCCGCGGCGATCACGACCAGCAGCGCGACGGAGCCCGTCAGCGCCGCCGCCGTCAGCGCCACCCCCACCCCGGCGGCCATGCCGAGCACCACCCCGGCGAGCGCGCGGGCGCGCGCCGCGTACGGCCTGGCGTGGCCGTAGAGCGCGCAGAGCGCTCCGGCCGAGGTGTAGAGCGCGAGGTCGAGGCGGTCGGTGGCGAGCAGGACGCCGTCGGGGACCGCGATCGCGGCGACCGCGCTGAAGGCGGGCTTGTGCCAGATGTCCCCGGCGCGGTTCAGCCGGATCGTGCCGCGCAGGGGGAAGCGGCGAGGGGTCTGTTCGGGCATACCAAAAAGATTAGCAAGTGTTTTACTCAAAAAATATCCCCATCGCGCGGGCCCTGCACTCCGTCGGCGTCCCCCACGCCGAACGCAGGGCGCGGGCCTTGCCCAGCCATAGCGACAGGTCGTACTCCGCCGTGTAGCCGAGCGCCCCGTGCAGCTGGAGCGCGGTGCGGGCCGCCGCGTACGCCACGTCGCAGGCGGTGGCCTTCGCCGCGGCGACCTCGGCCGGCGCGCTCCGCGCGCCCGTCGCGAGCGCGACCGCCGCACCGAAGAGCAGCGGCCTGGCGAACTCCAGGCCCACGAGGGTGTCCGCCAGCCGGTGCTTGACCGCCTGGAACGCGCCGACCGGCGAGCCGAACTGGGTGCGCTGCCGTACATACGCCACCGTGCGCTCCAGCAGCGCGCACCCCACGCCGAGCGCCTGCGCGGCGGCCGCGAACGCCGCGAGGTCCGCCGCGTGCGCGGCCGCCTCCCGCACGGCCGGGCCCGTGGCCAGCACCTCGCCGCCGCCGTCCGGCAGGGCGAGCCGTCGCGCGGGGTCGAGCGACGGCTGTACGGGCCCATGGCCGGTGACCAGCCGCAGGGCGTCCGGTGCCACGGTCAGGACCGCGTCGCACGCGTCCGCGTCCAGCGCGTACGGGCCGCCACCGGGCAGCGTCAGGGTGAGCCGCGCCGCGCCGGCGCCGACGCGGGGGAGCCAGGCGTCGGCGGGGCCGGTCTCGCCGCGCTCGGCCAGGCGGGAGAGGAGGGCGGCCGCCGCGACCGTCTCGACGTAGGGGCCGGGTGCCGCGTGGCGACCCAACTCGGTGAACGCGACGGCGAGTTCGACAGGCAGCGTGCCCGAACCGCCGTACGCCCGCGGTGTGGCCAGCCCGAAGACGCCCATGTCCGCCACCCGGCCCCACAGCTTCAGCCCCGGCCCGTGCTCGCCGCGTGCCCACGCGCGGACGGCCGACGGCGTGCCGGCCTCCTTGAGCATGCGCGCGAGAGCGTGCTGGAAGTCGAGTTGCGCGGTGTCGAGCGAAAGCCTCACGCCAGGTCCTCCCGCCTGAGGAGGGCGCGGGGGGTCATGCCCGCCGTCGCCCGCGGGGCAGGCCCAGCAGGCGCTCGGCCACCACGTCCCGCTGGATCTCGTTCGTCCCCGCGTAGATCGGCCCCGCCAGCGCGAAGACATAGCCTTCCGCCCAAGCGCCCGCCGTCAACTCGCCCTCCGCGCCCAGCAGATCGAGCGCCGTCTCGTGCAGCGCGAGGTCCAGCTCGGACCAGAAGATCTTGTTGAGGCTGCTCTCGGCCCCGAGTGAGCCCCCGGCGGCCAGTCGCTCCGCGTGGGCGTAGGTGAACAGCTGGTACGCCCGTGCCCTGATGGCCGCGTCCGCCACCCGCTCCCGGAGTGCCGTGTCGGCGGGATCCGCCCTCTCGTGCCAGAGGGTCACCAGCCGGCGCGCGGTGGCGAGGAAGCGGCCGGGGCTGCGCAGGGTCAGCCCGCGTTCGTTGCCCGCGGTACTCATCGCGACGCCCCAGCCCTGCCCGGGCTCGCCGATCACCTCCGTGTCCGGCACGAACACGTCGTCGAGGGAGATCTCCGCGAAGGCCGGTTTCCCGTCGAGGCGGCCGATCGGGCGCACCGTCACGCCGTCCGCGTCCAGCGGGAACATCACGTACGTCAGCCCGTGATGCGGTGGCCGGCCCGGGTCGGCGTGGCTGCGGAACAGCCCGAAGGCCCGGTCGGCGAAGGCCGCGCGCGAGGACCAGGTCTTCCGGCCGCGCAGCACCCAGCCGCCCCGCTCGGGCACCGCGACCGACCGCAGGGCCGCGAGGTCCGAGCCCGCCTCGGGCTCGGACCACGCCTGCGCCCAGACCGTCTCGCCGCTCGCCATCGACGGCAGCACGCGGGCCCGTTGCTCCTCCGTGCCATGGGCGAAGAGGGTGGGGGCGAGCAGGCCGATGCCGTTCTGGGCGACCCGGCCGGGGGCGCCCGCCGCGTGGTACTCCTCCTCGAAGAGCAGCCACTCCAGCAGCGAACGGTCCCGGCCGCCGTACGCCGCGGGCCAGGAGACCACCGACCAGCGGTCGGCCGCCAACTCCCGCTCCCATGCCCGGTGTTCGGCGAACCCCTCCCGGGTCTCCAGTGAGCGCAGGGGAGTGTTCGGCACATGCGCGGCGAGCCACGCGCGGGCCTCGGCGCGGAACTCCTCCTCCTGTGCCGTCAGGTCCAGGTCCATCAGGCGCCGCGCTCCTTCGCCTTCATCGCCCCGATGTCCATGCCGCCGAGCGGATCGCTGCCGGTCTCGGCGTTGTGGGCGTGGGCGAGGTGGTGGAGGGCGAAGGCCGCGTCGAGACCGCTGTGCAGCCCCTGAAGGTCCTCGGCCTGGTTCACGGCCCGCTTCGCGAGGGCGAGGCCCATGCGTGGCATCGCGGCGATCCGGGCAGCCAACTCCTGTGTTCTCATAGTGAGTTCCTCACGCGGCACCACATGGTTGACCATGCCGATCTCGTGCGCGCGCCGGGCGCTCATCCGGTCGCCCGTATAGAGGAACTCCTTGGCGACGCGCGGCGGCATCACCCATGGATGGGCGAAATACTCGACACCGGGGATGCCCATCCGCACGA
This sequence comes from Streptomyces sp. NPDC025618, assembly GCF_055558795.1. NCBI lineage: Bacteria > Bacillati > Actinomycetota > Actinomycetes > Kitasatosporales > Streptomycetaceae > Streptomyces > Streptomyces sp. NPDC025618. The sequence continues at coordinate 20,524 of NZ_JBVHLW010000008.1, forward strand.
CCGGATCGGCGAAGAACGCGTCCTCGCTCGCAACGATCAGGTCGCACACCCACGCCAGCATCAACCCGCCCGCCACACAGGCGCCTTGGATTGACGCGATCACGGGCTTGGGCAGCTCGCGCCACCGCCGGCACATGCCGAGATAGACCTCGGACTCGCGGGCGAAGCGGCTGTCCGCCCCCGCCTTGTCGGAGTGGTCCCACCACAGTCCCGCCCGGCGCGCGTGCGGGAGATGGGCGTCGCGCTCCGGGGTGCCGATGTCATGGCCCGCCGAGAAGTGCTCACCGGCCCCGGCGAGGATCACGACCCCGACCCCGTCGTCCCTCGCGGCCTGCTGGAAGGCGTCGTCGAGGGCGTAAGTCATCGCCGAATTCTGCGCGTTGCGGTACCGCGGCCGGTTCATCGTGACCGTCGCGACCGGGCCCTTCCGCTCGTAACGCACTGCCGGGTCAGTGGACATGCCCATCCTTCCCTAACAAGTGTTTGGTAGGTTAACGTACGGCCATGAGCAGCGTCGAGGAGTCCCGCACCGCCTCCCGGCCCGTACCGCCGCCCTATCTCCCCGGCCACGAACTGCTGTCGGGCCGCACCGCCGTCATCACCGCCGCCGCGGGCACCGGCATCGGCGGCGCCACCGCGCGCCGGTTCCTCGAAGAGGGCGCCCGCGTCGTGCTCGGCGACGCCCACGCCCGCAGACTCCGGGCGACCGTCGCCGCGCTGTGCGACAGCTACGGCGCCCGGCAGGTCGCCGGACTGCCCTGCGACGTCACCGACGAGGCCCAGGTCACCGCCCTGTTCGAGCTCGCCGAGGAACGCCACGGCGCGCTCGACATCGTCGTCAACAACGCGGGCCTCGGCGGCACCGCCGATCTGGTGGACATGACCGACGAGCAGTGGGACAAGGTCGTCGACACCTCCCTGAACGGCACCTTCCGCTGCACCCGCGCCGCCCTGCGCCGGATGCGCGCCACGGGCACCGGGGGCGTCGTCGTCAACAACGCCTCCGTCGTCGGCTGGCGCGCCCAGCGCGGCCAGGCCCACTACGCCGCCGCCAAGGCGGGCGTCATGGCCCTCACCCGCTGCGCCGCCGTCGAGGCCGCGGCCTACGGCGTACGCGTCAACGCGGTGGCGCCCAGCCTCGCCATGCACCCCCACCTCGCCAAGGTCACCACCCCCGAGCTGCTCGCCGAGCTCACCGCGCGCGAGCCCTTCGGCCGCCCCGCGGAGCCCTGGGAGGTGGCCAACGTCATCGTCTTCCTCGCCAGCGGCTATTCCTCGTACATGACGGGGGAGACGGTCTCCGTCAGCGGCCAGCGCGCGTGACCGAGAATGACCTCGTGCCCAACAGCAAGCAGACCACCGCTCACCCCGCCGCCCCCGAGCGGCGCCGCGAACTCCTCGCCACCGCCGCCGAGGTGTTCGCCACCCACGGCTACAACGCCACCACCGTCCGCCGGATCGCCGACGAGGCGGGGCTGCTCGCGGGCAGCCTCTACTACCACTTCGACTCCAAGGAGTCGATGCTCGACGAGATCCTCTCCACCTTCCTGGGCGAGCTCTGGGCGGGCTACGACGCCGTGCTCGCCGCCGGCCTCGGCCCCCGCGAGACGCTGGAGGCCCTCGTCACCGAGTCCTTCCGCGAGATCGACCGGCACCGCCCCGCCGTCGCCATCTACCAGAAGGAGTCCCGCCACCTCGCCGCCCGGCCCCGCTTCGCCTATCTCGCCGACTCGCAGCGCAGGTTCGAGAAGGCGTGGCTCGGCACCCTGCGGCGCGGCGTCGCCGAGGGGGTGTTCCGCGCCGACCTCGACGCCCGGCTCACCTACCGCTTCCTGCGCGACACCGTGTGGGTCGCCGCGTCCTGGTACCGGCCGGGCGGGCACCACACGCCCGAGGAGATCGCCCACCAGTACCTGTCGATGATCCTGGACGGTATCGCCGTTCCGGACTGACGGAACATCAAGGAGCCGACATGGCCGAGGCATACATCGTCGATGCGGTGCGCTCCCCCGTCGGCCGTCGGGGCGGCGGGCTCTCGGCCGCCCACCCCGCCGACCTCGGCGCCCATGTGCTGCGCGCCCTGATGGACCGTACGGGCGTGGACCCGGCCGCCGTCGACGACGTCGTCCTCGGCTGCCTCGACGCGGTCGGCCCGCAGGCCGGTGACATCGCCCGCACGAGCTGGCTGGCCGCAGACCTGCCCGAGGAGGTGCCCGGCGTCACCGTCGACCGGCAGTGCGGCTCCGGGCAGCAGGCCGTCCACTTCGCCGCCCAGGCCGTGCTCTCCGGCACCCAGGACCTCGTCGTCGCGGGCGGCGTGCAGAACATGTCGCAGATCCCCATCGCCTACGCCTCTCGCCGCGCCGCCGAACCGCTCGGGTTCGCCGACGGCCCCTACGCCGGGTCGGACGGCTGGCGGGCCCGCTACGGCGACCGGCCCGTCAACCAGTTCCACGGCGCCGAGATGATCGCCGAGCAGTGGGGCATCAGCCGCGCGGCCATGGAGGAATTCGCGCTGCGCTCGCACCGGCGGGCCGTGCGCGCCGCCGACGAGGGGCGCTTCGACCGCGAACTCGTCCCCTGGGGAACCGTCGTCGCCGACGAGGGCCCGCGCCGCGACACGACTGCGGCGAAGATGGCCGCGCTCCCGCCCGTCCTCACCGGCGGCACGCTCACCGCCGCCCTCTCCTCCCAGATCTCGGACGGCGCGGCCGCCGTCCTCATCGCGAACGACCGCGCGCTGCGCGACCACGGGCTCACGCCTCGGGCCCGCGTCCACCATCTTTCCGTACGGGCCGAGGACCCCATCCGGATGTTGTCCGCGCCGATCCCCGCGACGGCCCGCGCTCTCAAGCGGGCCGGGCTGGCGATGGACGCCATCGACCTGGTGGAGATCAACGAGGCGTTCGCCTCCGTGGTCCTGGCGTGGCTCCAGGAGACGGGCGCGGATCCGGACCGGGTCAATGTCAACGGGGGCGCGATCGCTCTGGGGCACCCGCTGGGGGCGACGGGGGCCCGGCTGCTGACGACGTTGCTGTACGAGTTGGAACGGCGGCGCGGGCGATACGGGTTGCTGACGATGTGTGAGGGCGGGGGCCAGGCGAATGTGACGATCGTGGAGCGGCTGTAGGTGGCCGGGCTGGGGGCCACTCAACGGTCGTGGTGGAAGCCCAGCAGATGCCGGAATCTGGCGTTACTGGGCTCTGCGGCCTGCTCGCCGACGGTCGCCGCCCAACGCCGGCACGTGACGTTCACGAACGCCTCGACCGATCTCGGCTCCGCCTGCCGCCAACTGGTGAACCCGCCGAGCCAGGCGAGCGCGTCAGCGGGCGCCTGCCCGCATTCCATGAGGCGCACGGCCGTGTACGCCGGGTCGGCCCATGCGGGGCCTGTCGCGGGCATGGCCCAGTCCACGATGCAGGCGTTGCCGTTGCGTTTGTCGATCAGGATGTTGTGCGGATTCGTGTCCGTGTGGAGCAACGCGGTTCCACTCAGGGACGCGGCCTCACCGGGCAGCAGGTACGGCGTGAACCGGTCGACGAAGGGCGGGGCGGGGAAGGCGGAACCACTGAACGCCTGCATGTGTCGCAGAGCGGACGCCACGGCTGCCAGGTCACTCGTTCCGGGGCCGAGGTCGGCGTGCCGACCGTCGACGAACGCGAAGGCGAGACAGGACCACCCGCTGACCCGGAAGTGGTGCAGCACCGTGGGGCTGACGCCTTGCACCACACCGTTGATGCGGGCCTCGTGGTCGAGTGCCGCGACGGCTGCCACGTGGGTTTCGCGCACCCCCTTGAAGAACAGGCGTTCGCCGCGTTGCGTGGTCAGGACGAGGGCAGCGGCGCAGTTGAGCCCCTCGGCGACGATCTCCGACGCGATCACCTGCCCCGCACGTTCCTCCACCGCGCCGCGCAGTCCGGCGGGGAGCGCTTCCCAACTGACTCGTTCGATCACGGGTACTCCTGTCAAGGCAAGGAAAAGGAAGGGGCACCGCCCGGCGCCCCTTCCCGCTCTTCGACGTTACGACTGTGTCGTGCCGCACTTACGGCAGCGGTTGGCTCCGCTCCACTCCACCCATTCGTGGTCGCATTCGTCGTTGCTCAGCGTGTGCCACATGACGAACTCCCTGTGAACCGAGTTTCGTTCCCTTTGAAGACCCGCCCGGCCTTCTTCAGCCACGAGGATGGCCGGGCGGGCGTCTTACCCGCTCCTCTCCGGGGATGATCAACCTTGGAGGAGCGGAGCCTGCCCGCCGGAGTGCGGGAGGGAGAACGGGGGTGTAGGCCTCAGACGCTCCGGGGGCCGAGTCCGAGAGTGGCGCGCTCTTCCGTGGTGGCCAGACGGACGGCGCGCTTGTCGGCAGTCCACTCGTGCGGGCCGCCCTTCGCCCCTTTGAGGGTGTACCGCTCGCCGTCGAAGGCGACGCTGACACCGATGCGGTTGGTGGACGTGTCCACCACGAGCGCGCCGGATCGGTAGCCGGTCCAGGGATCGGCGGGCACGATCACTCCTCTCCGTATGGCTTTTCCTGACGGCGGTGTTCAGCGTGGCCTACAGTCATCCTGTCTTCAACTTGCGAGGATTGCTCGGGGAGTTGGGAGAACGGATGGTGAACCGTAAGGACCTGGACCCCGAGGGGTCGCCCGGTGCGCGCTTCGGCCAGCGGTTGCGTGCGCTGCGGGACGAGCGTGGGTGGACGCAGGATGAGCTGGGCGAGCGGATGGGGTTCTCCGGAACGCACATTTCTGCCGTCGAAACTGGTCGACGTCCCCCAACTCCCCGGTTCTCGAAGAGTGCGGACCGGGCGTTGGGGACGGGCGACAGGCTTGAGCGTCAGAGCCGTGCTGTACGCCACACCGCGCTGATCGAAGGATTCCCGGAGTACGTGGCGCACGAAGCGCGAGCCGCCGAGATCAGGCTGTACGAGGTGGGCGTCATCCCTGGTCTGCTTCAGACGCCGGAGTACGCGGCGACGCTGGAAGCGGATGCGGTGCGGAGAGAAGCGATCACTCCCGAACAAGCCGACGAGCGCGTGGATCTGGTGGTAAGTCGGCAAGCCGGCCTTGTGCGATCGCCATCGCCTCTGATCTTCGCGGTACTGGACGAAGGGTGCATCCGGCGGCCGATGGGGTCCCTCACGGTCATGGATGCGCAGTTCGAGCGCTTGCTCGAGTTCGCCGAGATGCCGAACACCGTGTTGCAGGTTGCCCCCTTCTCCATGGGGGCGCGCAGGCCGTTCAGCTTGCCCGTCACCGTGCTCACGATGCCGGACCGGTCGCTGATGTCCTACGCCGAGTCCACACATCGGGGCCATCTCGAAAGGGAAAGCGTGTTCGTCCTCTCCATATTGGCGGCCTACCATCAGTTGCAGGCCGACGCCCTCTCCCAGGCGGAGTCTGTGGCCTTGATCAAGCAGGTACGAAAGGGCAGACCGTGACCGATTCCCCCCGTTGGTTCAAATCGTCCCACAGCGGTAACGGCGGCCAGTGCATAGAGGTCGCTACCAACCTTGTCGCCTCGCGCGACGTGGTCCCCGTCCGTGACTCCAAAAACCCTCACAAGCCCCTGCTCACCTTCCCGTCCGGCGCCTGGTCCTCCTTCGTGACCAGCGTCAAGGACGCGGCGGAGCTCAGCCTGTAGCCGCCCGTCGGCCCCGGCCCGCCGCGAGCGGGCCGAGGCTCGCGGAGGGCGGCCGGTCCGTTTCACCGTCCCGAGGTCAAGGACGCCAGCACCTCCGACGCCTCCGACACCACCCGCTCCACCAACTCCCCGCACGACGGGAGGTCGTCGATCACCCCGGCCACCTGCCCCGAAGCCATCACCCCCACATCCGTCCGGCCGTCCACCATCGCCGCCCTCAGCAACATCGGCGTGCTCGCGGCCAGCAGCACCTGGCTCCACGTCAGCTCCGCACCGCGCCGCATCGCCATCCCCTCCCGGAGCAGCCGCACCGACCCCAGCCCCGACACCTCGCGGAACGCGAAAGCGTGCCGCGCGGCCCGTACGAGCGCGGCGGCGCGGCCCGAGCGTTCGAGGGCCGTGACGAAAGGCGTGCGCAGCATCCGGTGGGGGAGGCCGTCGACCTTGATGGTCACCGTGACGTCCGTGACGGACGCGGCGAGGTACGCGGCCTTCACCGCCGGCGGGACCGGGCTGTCGGAGGTGAGCAGGAAGCGGGTGCCCATGGCGACCCCGGCCGCCCCGAAGGCCAGTGCCGCCGCCAGGCCGCGCCCGTCGTGGAAGCCGCCCGCCGCGATCACCGGGATGCCGACGGCGTCCACGACCTGGGGGAGCAGGACCGTCGTCGCGACCTGGCCCGTATGGCCGCCGCCCTCGGCGCCCTGCGCCACGACCGCGTCCGCGCCCCACGCCGCGGCCTTCTCGGCGTGCCGCCGCGCGCCCACCGAGGGGATGACGACGACACCGGCGTCCTTGAGGCGGGTGATCAGCTCCCGGGAGGGCGCGAGGGCGAAGGAGGCGACGCGCACCTCCTCGTCGATGATCAGGGACACACGCTCGGCCGCGTCCCCGGCGTCCGCGCGGAGGTTGACGCCGAAGGGCTGGTCCGTGCGCGAGCGCACCTCCTTGATCGCGCCCCGCAGCTGATCGAGCGTCATGGTCGCGGAGGCGAGGATGCCGAGCGCCCCCGCGTTCGCCGTGGCCGATACCAGGCGGGGCCCCGCGACCCAGCCCATGCCGGTCTGGACGACCGGGTGCCGGACGCCCGTCAGCTCGGTGAGCGCGGTCCTCATGCCCGCACCTCCTTCTCCCGCAGAGCCTGCGGGTCGAGGGCGTCGCGGATCAGGCGCAGTTCCTCGGCGGTCGGTGCGCGGGTGCGCGGCGCGTGGTCGGGCATGTCGAGCGGGAAGCCCGTGGCGGCCCGCACGTCCTCGGCGGTGACGCCGGGGTGCAGGGAGCGCACCCGCATCGTGCGGTCCGGCGTCTCGAAGTCGAGTACGGCGAGGTCGGTGACGACGCGGCGGATGCAGTGGAAGCGCGTGGCGGACGGGCCGGCGGCGGCCGCCCGGCCGTAGCCGACACCGCAGACCATGTCGGCCTTCTCGACCAGCACCCGGGGGGAGTGCCGGGGGATCCAGTAACTGGTGGGATGGTTCAGGGTGTTGGCCGGGGCGCCGCGCACGCCGAGGAGCTGCCGGGTGGGTCGCACCCAGTCGCCGACGCACGAGATGTTCTGGTTGCCGTGCCGGTCGAGCTGGCTCGCCCCCATCATCACATGCCGTCTGCCGCCGGTGACCAGCGCGAGATGGCGGCGGAACGGCAGCCACCCCTCGACGGCCGTAGCGGGCTCACCGAACGCGGGCACGTCGGCGATCAGCATCGCCTCACCGTCCGTCAGCAGCAGGTCCGGCGCGAAGGTCAGCCGCGCGAGCCGCGCGCCGAGCGTCGGCACCACGCCCATCGGGGCGGCCAGGATCTCGCCGTCGCCGCGCCACGCCTCGGCGCACGCCACGACGCAGACCTCGGCCCTGGTCGCCGTCACGCCGCCGCCCCCTTGAAGTCCGCGACGGCCGCGCGGTAGGCGTCCTCGTCGCCCGAGAGGAAGCGGCCGGTGAACTCCCGCCATCTCGCCGGGTCGGCGGCCGCCTCGGCGTACGCGGCCTGGAACGCCTCGTCCCGGTCGTAGTCGGGCACGCAGGAGGTGAAGTGGGCACCGCCCGGCGCCTCGACGACGCCGTTGACGCACGCCCGCTGCACCAGCATCGTCTGCGGCCCGCCGGCGGCCGCGAACTCCGCGCTGCCGACGACGCGTTCGCAGGAGACGTACGCCTCCCGCGCCGCCTCGCAGAAGAGGTCGTCGAAGTACGGATCGGGGCCCAGGTACTGCGCGTTGCCGCGCGCGTCGGCCCGGTTGAGGTGCACCAGCGCGGCGTCCAGCGTCAGCGCGGGCACCGCGACGTACTCCTCGCCGTCCTCGTACGGTGAAGTGACCGTGCGCAGGCTGGGGTTGACCGTCATCACGTCGGAGCCGAGCCCGGCCCGTACCGGCAGGAACGACAGCCGGTGCGCGGCCGCCGTCAGCCCCCACATGAACATCGCCTCGTCCAGCTCCGTCAGCTCGATCTCCCCCCGCTGCCGGGCGGTCCGGAAGTGCGGTTCGAGGGGGATGGAGTCCAGCGTGGCGAAGGGGGCGACGAGCCTGCGGATCCGCCCGGCCGCCGCCAGCAGGCCCACGTCGGGGCCGCCGCAGGACACGACGGTGAGGTCGCCGACGCCCGACCGCAACAGGGCCCGGATCAGCGCCATCGGCTTGCGCCGCGAGCCCCAGCCGCCGATGCCGACCGTCATGCCGCTCTGCAGACGGGCGACGGCCTCGTCCGCGGTCATCCTCTTGTCGGCGGTCATGGCTGCCGCTCCTTCCCCGCCCCGCCTTGGACGAAGGCGTCCCGCCGCCGGTCCGCGAGCCCGCTCAGACCGGCCTCGAAGGTGAAGCTCTGCTCGTAGCGGTAGCTGCGGTGAACGTCGACCGGGTCGATGCCGTTGATGGCGGCCTTGGCCATGCGCAGCAGTGTGCCGTCCTTGGCGGCGATCTCCCTCGCCAACTCCATGGCGGCGTCGGCGAGTTCATCGCGAGGCACGACCTTCCACACGGCGCCGTGCCGGTGCAGCTCCTCGGCGGTGACCGTGCGCGAGGTGTAGTACAGCGTGCGCATCAGGTGCTGCGGCACCAGCCGGGAGAGGTGGGTGGCGGCGCCCAGCGCGCCGCGGTCCAGCTCGGGCAGGCCGAAGGTCGCGTCGTCGGAGGCGACGACGGCGTCGGCGTTGCCGACCAGGCCGATGCCGCCGCCGAGGCAGAAGCCCCGCACGGCGGCCACGACGGGGACCTCGCAGTCGTAGACGGCCGAAAAGGCCGCCGCGCAGCCGTGGTTGGCGCCGATCAGGACCTGTCCGCCGGGGGAGCGCTGGATCTCCTTGAGATCGACGCCGGCGTTGAAGCCGCGCCCGGCGGCGCCGAGGATCACACAGCGGACCGCGGGATCGCTGCCCGCCGCGCGGACGGCGGCGGCGAGGTCGTACCAGCCGCGCACGGGCAGGGCGTTGACGGGAGGGAAGTCCACGGTGACGACGGCCACGGCGGATTCGGGGCGGGAGGTGGAGACACCCATCAGAGGATCAGCTACCTTTCCACCAAACGTTTGTTAGGTGTGACGGTAGCAGCGGGCAAGCCGGCGCGGGAGGTGCGAAATGGGCGGCGCCGAGGGAGCGCCGGGCCGGGTCGTCGTCGTCACCGGCGGGACGCGCGGCGTCGGGGCGGGCATCGCGCGGGCGTTCCTGGACACCGGGGCGCGGGTGGTCGTCTGCGCCCGCAGGCCCCCCGAGCGGCCGGTCGCGACGGAGCGCGGCAGCGCCCGTTACCTGCCGGTGGACCTCCGGGACGCGGACGGCGTACGGGCCTTCTTCGCCCGGCTCGACGAGGCGTACGGGCGGCTGGACGTGCTGGTCAACAACGCCGGGGGCACACCCTTCCAGCCCCTCGGCGAAGGATCGGACGAACGCCACGCCCGCGTCCTGGGCCTCAACCTCCTCGCGCCGCTGACCGCGTCGCTCGCCGCGTACCGCCTCATGCGACGGCAGCCGGAGGGCGGCTGCGTCCTCATGACCGGCAGCGTGAGCGGCACCCGCCCCTCGCCCGGCACCGCCGCCTACGGCGCGGCCAAGGCGGGACTCGAGAACCTCGCCCGCACCATGGCCGTCGAATGGGCGCCCGCGATCCGGGTCAACACCCTCGTCCTCGGCATGGTCCGCACCGCCTCGGCACACCTCCACTACGGCGACGAGGACGGCGTCGCCGCCGTCGCCCGGACGGTGCCCGCCGGGCGGCTCGCCGAGCCCGGCGAGATCGGTGCCGCGGCCGTCTTCCTCGCCTCCGCCGACGCCGCCTACATCACGGGCGCGAGCCTGCTCGTCCACGGCGGCGGGGAACGCCCCGCCTTCCTCGACGCCGCGTCCGTCCACCACGAGGAGCGCTGACATGCCCCAAGAGCCCACCGGAAGCTGCGCGGGCCGCGTCGCCGTCGTCACCGGCGCCGGCCGCGGCCTCGGCCGCGCGCACGCGCTCGCCCTCGCCGCGGAGGGGGCCCAGGTCGTCGTCAACGACCTGGGGGTGGGGCTCGACGGGCACGGCGGCTCGGCGGACCCCGCCCGGCACGTCGCCGAAGAGATCACCGCGCGCGGCGGCGAAGCGGTCGCGCACCACGGCGACATCGCCACCGACGAGGGCGCCGCGTCCCTCGTCGCGACCGCCCTGGACACCTACGGGCGGCTCGACGCGCTCGTGAACAACGCCGGATTCCTGCGCGACCGCATGCTCGTCAACCTCGGCGAGGACGACTGGGACGCGGTCGTACGCGTCCACCTCAAGGGCCACTTCCTGCCGCTCCGGCACGCCGCCGCGCACTGGCGCGCCGAGGCGAAGGCCGGCCGCCGGCCCGCGGCGCGCGTCGTCAACACCACCTCCGGGGCCGGGCTGCTGGGCAGCGTGGGGCAGGCCAACTACGCCGCCGCCAAGGCCGGGATCGTCGCCCTCACCCTCGTCGCCGCCGCCGAACTCGCCCGCTACGGCGTCCAGGTCAACGCCATCGCCCCCGCCGCCCGCACCCGCATGACCGAGCGGACCTTCGCCGGCACGATGGCCGCGCCCCCGGCCGGCTTCGACGCGATGGACCCGGCCAACGTCTCCCCGCTGGTGGTCTGGCTGGCCTCACCCGGCTCCGCGGACGTCAGCGGCCACGTCTTCGAGGCCGACGGCGGCCGCATCACGGTGCTGGAGGGCTGGCACCCGGGCCCCACAGCCGACAAGGGCGCCCTCCGGACCCCGGGGGAGGCGGGGGAGGCGGTACGCGAGCTGCTGAAGGGAGCACGCCCGCCGGAGGCGGTCTACGGGGCGGGGTAGGGCCGGCGCTCCGGCTACGACACCACGTCCTTCCCCCGGAAGTGCCGGAACGCGAAGGCGAAGAGCACCAGCGCGTACGACACCGACACGGCCGTGCCCTTGATCATGCCCGACCACTCCAGGTGCGGCTGGAGCGCGTCCGCCCAGGCGAACTGCCAGTGCGCGGGCAGGAAGTCGCGCCAGTGCCCGAGTGCCGTCACCGCGTCCAGGACGTTGCCCACGATGGTCAGACCCACCGCGCCGCCCACCGCGCCCAGTGGCGCGTCCGTGACGGTCGACAGCCAGAACGCGAGCCCGGCCGTCACCAACTGCCCCACGAAGATGTACGCGACGACGACCGCGAGCCGCAGGGCCGCCGTGTCACCGGGCAGCGCGCCGCCGGTGGGGATCTGGAGCGGCCCCCAGCCGTACGCCGCCGTGCCCGCGGCCAGGGCCACCACCGGCAGCAGCACCATCGCGGCCGCGCTGAACCCCAGCGCCACGGCCAGCTTGCTCAGCAGCAGCCGGGCCCGCGGCACCGGCGCCGCCAGCAGATAGCGCAGGGACGACCAGCTCGCCTCGGACGCCACCGCGTCACCGCAGAACAGCGCCACCGGCACCACCAGCAGGAAGCCCGCCGAGACGAACAGACACGTCGCCGCGAAATTGACGCCCGAGGAGGTGGCCGTGTCGATCAGCGTCACCCTGCCGTCCCGCCCGCTCGGCTGCCCACCGATCGCGAAGGCCGCGATCAGGACGAACGGCAGCACGGCCAGGACCGCCCCGACCACGAGTGTGCGCCGGCGCCGCAACTGCCGCATCGCCTCGACCCGCAGCGGCAGCGTGCGCCGCGGGCGGTAACCCGGCGCGGCCTCCGGGGCGGTGTCCGTCGCCGTGCTCATGCGGAGCCTCCGATCAGGGTCAGGAACGCGTCCTCCAGGCGGCGGTGCGGACCCACGCGCTCCACCGGGACCTCCAGCCGGACCAGCTCCGCCAGCAGCGCCGCCGAGCTCAGCCCGTCGAGCTCCACCAGCAGCCCGTCGTCCGTCCGCACCGCGGACGCCACGCCCGGCAGCGCCGCCACCTTCTCGGCGACGGCCTCCGTCGGCCCGCCCTCGACGCCGACCAGCAGCGTGTCGCCCGAGCCGACGATCTCCGCGACGGGACCGGCCGTGACCAGCCGCCCGCGGTCCATCACCACCAGGTGCGTACAGCTCTGCTCGACCTCGGCGAGGAGGTGGCTGGAGACGATGACCGTGCGCCCGGCCGCCGCGTAGCGGATCATCACCTCGCGCATCTCCCGGATCTGCGGCGGGTCGAGACCGTTGGTCGGCTCGTCCAGGATCAGCAGCTCCGGCAGGCCGAGCATGGCCTGCGCGATCGCGAGCCGCTGCCGCATGCCCTGGGAGTACGTCCGCACGGCGCGCTCCAGCGCGGAACCCAGCCCGGCGATCTCCAGGGCCTCGTCGATACGGGCGTCCTCGGCCGGGCGGCCGGTGGCCTGCCAGTACAGATCGAGGTTGGCCCGCCCGGACAGGTGCGGCAGGAAACCGGCGCCCTCCACGAACGCCCCCACCCGCGACAGCACCGGCGCGCCCGGCCGGATCGCGTGCCCGAAGACCCGCACCTCGCCACCGTCCGGCCGGATGAGGCCCATGAGCATCCGCAGCGTCGTGGTCTTGCCCGCGCCGTTCGGGCCGAGCAGACCGAGCACCTGCCCCCGCTCCACCCGGAAGGACAGGTCACGGACGGCATACCGGTCGGCGGACTTGGCGTAGCGCTTGCTCAAGTCCGTGATCTGCAACGGCACCTCGGCGAGCGCCGGATCGGGCGCGGGCACGGCCACGCGCCGCCGCCCGGTCAGCAGCACGGCCGCCGCGACGGCCGCACCGGCCACCGGCAGCCCCCACGTCCACCACGGCAGCGCGGCCGAAGCGGTCCGCACCTCCGGCGCCGTCGGCACACTCAGCCCGCCGCCCTCCAGGGCGACGGTGTAGGTCGCGGGCTGCGCCGGCGAGGCATAGGCCAGGTCCGTGGCGGCGAGCACGAGCCGCATCCGGTGCCCGGCCTCGAAGGTGTGGTCGATGGCGGGAAGCCGCAGCTCGACGGTCCTGCCGTCCTTGGCGTCGGTCACCCGCGCGGGCGCGACGAGCTGCGCGGGCAGCACCTGCTGCCCGTTCGGCCCCACGTCGTAGACCTTGGCGAAGAGGACCGCCTCCCCGGAGTCCGAGGAGACCTTGGCCTTCACCGTCGGCGAACCGGTCACCCGCACGCCCTCCGTCAGCCGCGCGGATTCGAAACGCGCGTACTGACCGGGGAAGTCCAGCGACAGCCCCACCCCCAGCCCCGACAGCTGCGACACCGCGCCGATCCCCGGCAGTGCGGAGATCGCCGGAGGCGTGGCACCGGCCGGATTGCCGAACGACTGCGGACGGCCGGTCAGCGGGACCGCGCGCGTGTCGTTGCGCAGCCCCGGATAGCGGTCCGCGCTCGCGCCGCGCACCTGTGCCTTGCCGTCGGTGGTGTCGATGCCACCGGTCCTGCTGACCCGGAACGCAGGTCCCGTGTCCGCGCTCTTGTCGTCCTTGAGGTAGCGGTCGAACCACGCGCGCGTGCGCTGCTGGAGGCGGCCGGTCTCGCTCATGCCGCCGTCGTGCCCGCCCGCGATCCAGTCGACGGAGACGGGCGCGCCGTTGTGGGCGATGGCCCCGGCCGCGGCGTCGGACTGGTCGAGCGGGAAGAGCGAGTCCCCCTGCCCCTGGACCAGCAGCGTGGGCACCTTGACGCGGTCGGCGACGGCGGACGGGCTGCGGCGCTCCAGCAGTTCGCGCGCCTGCGCGTCCGGCTTCCCGGCGACGGCCACCCGCTCGTACATCTCGCACAGAGCCGGCTCGAAGCCGCCGCAGCCGCCCTGCGGCGCGGAGGGCGGGGCCTGGGCGCCAGCGCCGGGACCGGCCGTGACCGGGCCGCCGGTGGAGCCGGTGGTGAAGAAGATGCCGGCCCAGAGCTTCTTGAAGACCCCAGGATCCCGGCTCGCGTCCCCGGGCTTCTCGACGACATCGTTCGGGAAGAGCGCGTCGGCGAGATTCCAGTAGGTGATCTGCGGGGCGATCGCGTCGACCCGCTTGTCGTACCCGGCCGCGAGGAGGGAGACCGCGCCGCCGTAGGAACCGCCCGCGATCCCGACCCTCGGGTCACCCGCCTTGTCCAGCCTCACCTCGGGCCGCTTGGCCAGCCAGTCGATGAGCCGGCTCACGTCGGCGACCTCGTGGTCCGGGTCGTTCAGCCCGATCCGGCCGCCGGATCTGCCGAAGCCCCGCGCGGACCACGTCAGCACCGCGTAGCCGTCACGCGCCAGATCCTCCGCCTGGCCGCGCAGATCCTCCTTGCTGCCCCCGAAACCGTGCGCGAGCAGCACGGCGGGCCTGCGCCCGGTGTCGCCGGCCGTGAAGTACGACATGTCGATCCGGACCTTGTCACCGCTGCCCGGCGACCCGGGCACGCTCAGGAACCCGTCCTCGCGGTGCACCGAGGGGCCGCCGCCCGTGGCCGAAGCCGCCGTCCAGGTGCCGGCCCCGGCCAGTACGGCACCGACGGCCACGGCGGCGAACAGCCGCCGGCGCCGCCGGGGGAATCGCAGTCTCATGCGGTGATGCTATGCGCAGGCACTGACACCGCCGCCAGGCGGTCGGCCGGGAAGGTCAGGCGCGGGCCAGCCGCACGGTCACGATCTCGAAGGGGCGGAACGACAACGAGACGCCGCCCTCCGCGCCCGCCTCCGCGCCGCCCTCCGTCTCGACCGCCTCGAGCGGCCGCTCCAGCAGGTCGCACACGGACGCCGACGCCACCGCGAAGCCCGCCGCCAGGCGGATCCGCGCCCGCCCGCCGCCCGCCTCGTACAGCCGCACCACCACATCGCCGCTGCCGTCGTCCGCGAGCTTGACGGCCGACACGACGACGGAGCCGTCCGGGACCGACACCAGCGGCTCCACCGCGCGGGCCCCGGGCACCCGCCGCTCCGGCAGGTTGATCCGGTGTCCCTCCCGCACCGCGTCCCCCAGGGACGCGTTCGGCACCAGCGCGTAGCGGAAGCGGTGCACGCCCTGGTCCGTGCGCGGGTCGGGGAAGCGGGGCGCCCGCAGCAGGGAGAGGCGCAGCGTGGTCGTCGTGCCTGTGCCGCCCTCGCGTACGGCACGCGTCACGTCGTAGCCGTACGTGGAGTCGTTGACGACCGCCACGCCCCAGCCGGGCTCCTCCAGGTGGACGAAACGGTGCGCGCACGCCTCGAACTTGGCCGCGTCCCAGCTCGTGTTGGCGTGCGTGGGGCGGTAGAGGTGGCCGAACTGGGTCTCCGCCGCCACGCGGTCGGTGTGCACGTCCAGCGGGAAGGCCGCCTTGAGGAACTTCTCCGTCTCGTGCCAGTCGACCTCCGTCGTGATCTCCAGCCGCCGCTCACCCTCCGGCAGGCCGATGAACTGCTCCACCCGCGACGCCCCGAAGGCCCGCGTCACCCGCACCGCACCGCTGTCCGTGAGCTCCAGCGCCTCGACGTCCGTGAGATCCGTGACGGTGTTGCGGTAGAAGTGGTCGACATCCCAGGCGTCCCACATGTTCGGGAAGTCCGGGTGCAGTTGGAGGAGGTTCGCCGCCGCGCCCGGCGCGACCGTCTCGCGGTCCGCCGCCAGGTCGTACACGGAGACCACCAGCCCCCGCCCGTCGACCACCACCCGCAGCAGCCCGTTGTCGAGCGTGAACCCGCCGCCCTCGCGGGGCGCCGCGCGCACCGCCGCACCGTCCGCCGGGCCGCCGACGGCCGCGCCGAGCGCCGGCACGCCGCCGCGCCCGTGCGGCGCCGCGTTGAAGACCACGCTCCCACCCGCCTCGGCGTCCCCGGCCAGCGCCGCCAGCGCGCCCCCGATGACCTCCTCCAGCTCCGCCGCGACCGCCGCGTAGGCCGCAGCCGCCTCCCGGTGCACCCAGGCGATCGACGTACCGGGCAGGATGTCGTGGAACTGGTGCAGCAGCACCGTCTTCCACAGCCGGTCCAGCGCCTCGTACGGATACGGGAATCCGGTGCGCACGGCCGCCGTCGCCGCCCACAGCTCCGCCTCCCGCAGCAGGTGCTCCGAGCGCCGGTTGCCCTGCTTGGTCCGCGCCTGGCTGGTGAGCGTCGCCCGGTGCAGCTCCAGATACAGCTCGCCCACCCACACGGGCGCGTGGGCGTACTCCGCGTGCGCCTTCTCGAAGAACGCCGACGGCTTCTCGAAGGTGACCCGGGCCGACCCCTCCAGATCCGCGAGCCGCTTGGCGCGGGCGAGCATCTCGCGCGTCGTCCCGCCGCCGCCGTCACCCCAGCCGGTCGGCGCGAGGGAACGTGTCGCGCCGCCCTTCTCCTGGAAGTTGCGCACGGCGTGCGCGACCTCCTTGCCCGACAGCTGCGCGTTGTAGGTGTCGATGGGCGGGAAGTGCGTGAAGACACGCGTCCCGTCCAGCCCCTCCCACCAGAAGGTGTGGTGCGGGAACTTGTTGGTCCGGCTCCACGAGATCTTCTGCGTCAGGAACCACTTCGCGCCCGCCAGTTTCACGAGCTGCGGCAGCGCGGCCGAATAGCCGAACGTGTCCGGCAGCCACACCTCCTCCGTCTCGATCCCGAACTCCTCCAGGAAGAACCGCTTGCCGTGCACGAACTGCCGTGCCAGCGCCTCCGACCCCGGCATGTTGGTGTCGGACTCCACCCACATGCCGCCCACCGGCACGAAACGGCCCTCCGCGACGGCCTTCTTCACCCGCGCGTAGACCTCCGGCCGGTGCTCCTTGATCCAGGCGAACTGCTGAGCCTGCGACATGGCGTAGACGAAGTCCGGCTCGTCCTCCAGCAGCGCCGTCATGTTCGACGTTGTCCGCGCGACCTTGCGCACCGTCTCGCGCAGCGGCCACAGCCACGCCGAGTCGATGTGCGCGTGCCCGACCGCGCTGATCCGGTGGGCCGAGGCGTGGGCGGGCGCGGAGAGCACGCCGGTGAGCCGCTCACGGGCCCGCTCCGCCGTGCCGTTCACGTCCTGGAGGTCGAGTGCGTCCAGCGCCCGCTCCACGGCGCCCAGGATCTCCCAGCGGCGCGGGGAGTCCACGGACAGCTCCGCCATCAGCTCGCCCAGCACCTCCAGATCCTGGACCAGCTCCCACACCGTCCGGTCGAAGACCGCGAGGTCCATCCGACCCAGCCGGTAGCGCGGCGCGCCGTCCGCGGTCTGCCTGTCACCCAGTTCGGTCGGCAGGAAGGGGTGGTAGTCCAGGATCACCGGGTTCGACGACGCCTCGATGTGCAGCGTCACCTCCTCGCCACCGGCCGCCTTCTCGCCGACGCGCACCCATTGGTTGCGCGGATTGAGCCCCTTCACCGGCGAGCCGTCCGGGCGGTAGACGAGCCCCTCGCACTGGAAGCCCGGCATGTTCTCGTCGAAGCCCAGGTCGAGCAGCGCCTCGACGGTCCGGCCCGCCCACTGTGGCGGCACCGTTCCCGTGACGGTGAACCAGCTCGTCCCCCACGGAGGCCCCCACCGCTCGCCGGTCCGGACCGGCACCCGCGCGGCTGCCAGCCCCTCCGCCACGGGGACGGGCTCGCCCGGCGCGTTCCACACCGAGACGGCCAGCGGCACCGACTCGGGGTACACGGCGGGCCGGACGCGCTCGTCCAGCACCCGCTTCAGTCGGGCTTCGGTGATGGTGCGGTCGTTGTGCATGGAGTCGGTGTCCTCACGCAGTAGGTCTACCAGCGGAAAGTGACGGACGCGGGTGCCGAGGAGGCGTACAGCTCGTCCACGGCGCGCACTTCGACGCGCGTGACCGCCTCCCTGGCGGCGCGGCGCAGCGCCGCGACGTAGTAGGCATGCCCACAGGTGCCGCCCAGGAAGCGACGGCCGCCGCCGGGGAGCACCTGATGGAGCTCGTAATGGCGCACGTCCCCGCCGGTCGCCCCCCAGGCCAGCCGTAGTTCCGCCGTGCCGTCGCCGGTCCGGCGGGAGGCGGTCACCCGGACGCGGCCGGGCCGGGCGGGCGCCGGCGGTGCTCCGTCGTGGACCGCGAGGCCGCCGAGCCGCCAGCGGACCGTACCGCCGTCCGGCGCGGTCAGACGCACGCCCAGCGCGTGGAGGGTGCCGTGCGGCAGCGCGCCGAGGCGCAGCCGGACGGTCGTCCAGCCGCGGCCCCCTCCCGGCAGCGTGCCCGCGGGCACGTGGTGGAAGAGGCCCGGGCGCGGCGACACGGCCAGCTCCACCCGCACCGCGGCCGACCCGGTGTCGGTGCGGTGGGCCAGTTCCACGACGGTGGCGCGGGACAGCGGCAGCCGCGCCGTGTACAGCTCGACCGTCGCCGGCGCGGTCGGCGCGCCCTCCACGAGGAGGCTGGTGCCGCCGCGCCAGGCGTCGCCGAAGTCGAAGCCGACGCCTGGCCGGGTGCCCGCCGTGCGGACGACCCAGCGGCGGCCGGGCAGCCGGTCCTGGAGCCCCAGGTGGTTCCAGGCGGCGTCGGAGAGGCGCTCGCCTCTCTCGTACCAGCCGGTCCCGTGGCCGGTGTTGAAGGTCGTCGCGAACGGCAGCGTGGTGAGCGTGGAACGGTCCGCGACGGACGCCGCGGGCGCCCGCCAGGGCCCGGCCGGCGGCACGGTGGGGTCGAGGCCCTCGCCGGACCAGAAGCGGTCGTCCCGCGCGTGGAAGGCCGCGGGGGAGCGCCCGCCCGCGGGCAGGCTCGTCCAGGTCCACTCGGGCCGGTAGAAGCCGTAGGAGACGGTGTGCGGGCCGCCCGCCGGGACGACCGCGTCCCAGTCGACCGGAGTTTCCCAGCCGCGCGCCTCGACGTCGACGCCCGCCCACAGCGAGTACGGGCTCCGCCCCAGCCGCCGCGCGCGCCCGGCCGAATCCGCGAGCCCGGCACGGCTCCAGCCGAAGTTGAGGAACATCGAGCCGGCCGCCCGGAAGAACGGGGCGTTGTGGTCGTTGAGCTCGTTCTGCCAGGCGATGTCGCCGGAGACGGCCATCGCGTCGTACCACGTGACGCGCAACCCCGTGCCGCGCTCTTGCAGGTACGCCACGAAGTCCCGCATCGCCGCGCCCAGCCGCCCGTCCCCGCCGCCGGTCTCGGCGTTGAGGAACCAGCCGTCGAAGCCGTACGCGCGCGCGACCTGGATCAGCTTGTCGGCCAGCGGGAAGCGGCCGCCCGCCGCGCGCCGCACGAGGTCCTCCGTCCAGCGCAGCTGCCCGCCGTACGCGGCCGGAGGCAGGAACACCGTCCCCAGGACGGGCACGCCGTTGCGGTGCGCGGCGTCGACGACCGGCGCGTTCGGGGCGAGGATCAGCCCCTCGTCCGAGGAGCCGCCCCAGAAGACCAGTTCGTCGAGGTATGCCCAGTGGGTCAGCGCGTAGTGGTCGGCGGTGTCCGAGCCCTGTGAGGGGTTGCCGGAGGTGTGCGCGAAGGCGGCGAGCGCGCAGACGCGTGCCTGCCCGGCGCGCGCGGTGGTGTTGACGGGCGGGGGAGTGAAGCGCGGGGCGAGCGGCACGGACGCCCTGTTGAAGGGCAGGTCGCTGTCGCTCGCGGGCGTCCAGGCGCGGAGGCTGCGCCAGCGGACGCCGGGCCGGGGGGAGCCGGACGGCAGGCTGTCGGGGTACCAGTAGGAGGCGTACGGCTGAAGGCCGGCCGTCCCCTCGGCGGCGCTCGGGCCGGAGGCCACGGCCACGGCCGCCAGGGCTCCGGCGCCGACGGCCATGACCTCACGCCGCGTGGGTCCTTGGCGCATGAGTGCTCCTTGGTCGAGCCCGTCCGGCGGCCGAGGACCGGGGTCCGGGGCGGAGCCCCTGCGCGGCGGAGCCGCACATCGGATGCGGCCGGGACGGGCGGGTGGGGGAAGGGAACTACCGGCTAGAGAACGTGGTCCACGGTCAGCACTTCCGTGATGCCCCGAGCGGCCAGATGCCCGGGATCCGCCGCCAGTTGGGCGAGCACCACCGCCGCCCGCCTCCCGTCGGCGGCGAGCCGCATCCACGCCTCGAAGAACGCCCCGCCCGGTGCGCACACGGACCGCCCCGGCGCGCCCTCCGTATCCCCCGCGTCCACGACCAGCGCGGTCCGGCGCGGGGCCGCCGGCCGCCGGGCCGCCCGGCTCTCCCGGGCGAGCCGCGCGATCACCTCGCCCGCGGGCTTGACCCGCCGGTCGTTGGTGAGCAGCCCCAGCCCGTACTCCAGCTCGGGGAAGTCCGCGAGCGCGCGGTCGACGTCGTGGGAGCACCACCAGGTGATGCCCCACAGGCCGGTGCAGTCCAGCGCGTTGGTGACGGTCGCCTCGGTGAACGCGGCCGCCTGCCCGGGGGCGATGTGCGGGGCGGGCGCCCCGACCTCCTGGAGCCACACCGGCCGGGCCGGGTCCTCGGCCCATGCCTTGGACAGCTCGATGAGGTACGCGGCGTGGTGCTCGGTGGCCGTGCCGCGCGGGCCGTGCCGTTGCGCGGTGCCGTCGAAGACCCAGGAGTGCACGGCGGTCATGGCACCCAGGCGGGCCGAGTGGGCGGGGGTGAAGGGGTGCGCGCCGTCGTACCAGGCGATGTCGTAGGAGGCGTGCAGATGCGTCCGGCCCGGCGCGGCCTTCTCGCAGGCGGCCAGCATCCGGCGCAGCCAGCGCTCCGCCTCACCCGGCCCGATCCGGTCGGGGTCGGGGTGCGGGTCGCCGGAGAACTGATTGGTCTCGTTGCCGACCGTCATGCCCAGGAAATACGGCCGGTCGGCGAGCGCGCCGGCGAGCGCGGCCAGATACTCCTCCTGCGCGGTGACGACCTGGGGGTCGGTGAAGAGGTTGCGGCGGTGCCAGGTCATGGTCCAGGAGGGGACGAAGTCGAAGCTGGAGAGGTGGCCCTGGAGGCCGTCCACGGCGACGTCGAGCCCGCGCTCGCCCGCCGCGTCGACGAGGCTCACCAGCTGTGCGACGGCGCGCGGGCGGATCAGCGCGCGGTTGGGCTGGAAGACGGGCCACAGGGGGAAGACACGGATGTGGTCCAGGCCGAGGGCGGCGATGGAGTCGAGGTCGGCGCGGATGTCGTCCAGGTCGAAGTCGAGCCAGTGGTGGAACCAGCCGCGGGTGGGGGTGTAGTTCACACCGAAGCGCATGGAGGTGTCCCTTCGGGCGGGGAGCGGGGTCAGCCCTTGACGGCGCCTTCGCCGACGCCGCGGAAGAAGTACCGCTGGAGGCAGGCGAACAGCACGATGAGCGGTGCGACGGCGATGATGGTGCCCGCGGCGACCAGCCGGGGGTTCTGCTGGAACGTTCCGTGCAGGTAGTTCAGGCCGACGGTCAGCGTGAAGCGGTCCGAGTCGGAGAGGACGATCAGCGGCCAGAGGAAGTCGTCCCACGCGCCCATGAAGGAGAAGATCGCGACGACGGCCAGGGTGCCGCGTACGGACGGCAGGGCGATCCGGTGAAACCGCTGCCAGACGTTCGCCCCGTCGATGACGGCCGCCTCCTCGATCTCGTACGGGAGGTTCGCGAAGGCGTTGCGCATCAGCAGCACATTGAGCGCGCCCACCGCGCCGGGCAGGACGACGGCGGTGAGGGTGTTGTTGAGGTGCAGGTCGCGCATCATGGTGAACTGCGCGATGACGATGGACTCCAGAGGGACGAGCAGCGCCACCACGAAGGCGAGCCCGGCGAGCCGCCGGCCGCGGAAGCGCAGCCGGGCCAGGGCGTATCCGGCCAGTGAGGCACCGACAAGGTTGGTGACCACATTGGTGAGAGCGACCTTGAGGGAGTTCAACGCATAGTCCCAGACCGGAATGATGTCGGCGACACCCGCATAATTCCCGGTGGTCGGATGCTCGGGCAGGAAGCCGGGCGGATAGGTGTAGATGTCCTCGGACGGGCCCTTGAACGAGGTGGACAGCTGCCAGAGGAACGGCCCGACGGTGATGCCCAGCACGACGAGCATCAGCAGATAGCGCAGCGCCTTCTCCCAGCCGGACGTCCGCGTCACGAGACGCTCTCCTTCCGGTCGGCGCGGAGCACCAGCAGCATCAGCAGCAGCGCGATCACGAAGACGACGAGGGACAGCGCCGAGGCGTATCCCACCCGCCCGTTGAGCCCGGTGCCGGTGCGCTGGACGAGCATCACCAGCGTGGTGTCCTGCCCGGCCGGTCCGCCGGTCGGGCCCGCCAGCAGATAGACCTCGGAGAAGACCTTGAAGGCGGCCACCGACGACAGCGCGCCGATCAGCACCATCGTGGAGCGCAGGGCCGGGACGGTCACACTGACGAAGCGCCGCAGGGCGCCGGCCCCGTCGACCGCGGCCGCCTCGTGCAGCTCGCGCGGGACGTTCGCGAGCGCCGCGAGATAAATGATCATGTAGTAGCCGAGGCCCTTCCACACCGTCAGCGCCATGGCGCTGAACAGCAGCAGCCACTCGTCACCGAGGAAGGCCACCGGGCCGGCCCCGAAGAAGCGCAGGATGCCGTTGACGAGCCCGCGGTCGTCCAGCATCCAGGCCCAGATCAGCGACACCACGACGACGGAGGCCACGACCGGGGTGTAGAAGGCGGAGCGGAAGAACGTCACGCCCGGGAGCCGCTTCTGCACCAGCAGCGCCAGCAGGAGCGGCAGCAGCACGGTGAAGGGCACGACCAGCAGGACGTACAGCCCGCTGTTGCGCAGGGCCACCCAGAACTGGTCGTCCCCCAGCATGTCCTGGAAGTTGCGCAGCCCCACCCAACTGCCCGGAGTCAGCGTGCGCGCGTCGGTGAACGCCTTCTGGACGGTGCTGACGAAGGGGTAGAGGTTGAAGGCGGCGATCACCCCGAGGCCGGGCAGCAGGAAGAGCCAGGGGCTGGCCGCGCGGTGGGTGCGCACAGGTGCGGAGGGCTGCTTCACGGCCGTCAGCTCTGCTTGAGGAGCTTGTCGCTCTGCGCGACGGCGTCGTCCAGCGCCCGCTGGGGCGACTTCTTGCCCTGAAGGGCCTTGGCGACCTCGTTCTTGAGGACGACCTTCATCTCCTCGCTCAGCACCACCGGCGTGTAATTGACCGCGCCCTTGAGCATTTTCGCAGAGGCCACCCGCACCCGGCCCTCGTCCGTCCCGTCGTCCTTGGTCCAGTAAGGGTCCTCCAGCGATCCCTTGGTGCTGGGAAAGACGGCGACTTTGTGCGCGAAGTCCTCCTGGTTCTTCCGGTCCGTGATGAAGTGCGCGAAAGCGACGGCCGCGGCCTTGTGCTTGCTCTGCTTGCTGACGGCCAGACCCATCACGTACATGTTCGGCTTGCCCGTGTTGTTCGGGGCGTCGGTGATGCCGAGCTCCTTGTACAGACCGGGCGCGCTCTGTTTGAAGGTGTCCAGGTCGTGGGCGCTGCCCGGATTCATGGCGACCTTCTGCTCCAGGAACTTCTGCCCAGCCTGCTCCGCGGTATTGGTGAGCGCCTGCGCGTCGAGCCCGCCGTGGGTATAGAGCTCCTTGTATCTGGTGAGCAGCTCGACGCCCTTGGGCTCGTTGTAGGTGAACTTCGTGGCGTCGGAGTTCATCAGCCGTACGCCGTAGCGCCCGAAGTCCTCGATGGACGGGGTGCCGGCGAGGGTCGCGGTCTTCCCGCCGGACCGTTTCGCCAGCGTGTCGGCGGTGGCGAACAGCTCGTCGTAGCTCTTCGGCGGCTTCTCCGGATCGAGCCCCGCCTGCCGGAAGAGCGCCTTGTTGTAGAACAGCGGACCCGTGTTGAGATACCAGGGAAAGGCGTACGAACCGTCCAGGCCCGGCAGCACGTTGCCCTGCCACGCCTCGGGCGTGTACTCGCCCTTGAACTTCGCGGCGGCCCGCTCCCGGTCCAGGTTCAGCAGCAGCCCGGCCTTGGCCAGCGGATAGGAGAGGTCGGGCGACACATTCACGACATCGGGCAGCGTGCCGCCGCCGGCGTCGGCGCTGAGTTTCTCCGCGTAGTTGTCGGCGGGCTGATCGATCCATTTGACCTTGACGCCCGGATGCTGTTTCTCGAATTCGCCGGCCAGGCCCTCGAAGTAGTCCTTGAATTTGCTGCGCAGATTCCAGGTCTGGAAGGTGATGCCGCCCTCCGGCTTGCCGTCCGCGGCATCGCCGTCCGAACCACCACCGGAGCCGCAGGCGGTGAGCAACAAGGCGGATGCGAGGAGCGGGACGGCGGCGGCAGCGGTTCTGCGGGAACGGGGCATGGCGCGGCGAACTCCTTCGGTAGGACCGGGAGGTGCGCAACAAAAGCTGCACCCGTGGCGGGGTGAAGTCAATACTTCCGCTGTCGGCTAATGCGCTTTAGCCTGCGGGGAGTTACGCTCGCTCGAGCGCTTCGGTACGGCCCCGCGCCCCGGGCGCGGGCAGAAGGAGAGCCCATGCGCCGCACCCCGGCCCGCCGCCCGACGATGAAGGACGTCGCGCGCCGCGCGGGCGTCTCCGAGAGCGCGGTCTCCTTCGCGCTCAACGGCCGCCCCGGCGTCTCCGACGCCACCCGCGCACGCGTGCGCCGGGTCGCCGAACAGCTCGGCTGGCAGCCCAGCACCGCGGCCCGGGCCCTGTCCGGCGAGGGGGCGGCCACGGTCGGACTCGTCCTGGCCAGGCCCGCCCGCACCCTGGGCGTCGAGTCCTTCTTCCTCCAACTGGTCTCCGGCGTGCAGGAAGTGCTCGCGGACCACCGCCTCGGCCTGCTCTTCCAGATGGCCGAGGACATCGACGCGGAGTGCGCGGTCTACCGCCGCTGGTGGGCCGAGCACCGCGTCGACGGGCTCCTCGTCGTCGACCCCCGGGCGGACGACCCGCGCCCGGCCCTGCTGGACGAACTCGGCCTGCCCGCCGTGGTCATCGGAGCGCTCGACGGGGACATCGGCGCCCACGGCGCGATCTCCAATCTCTGGGCCGACGACACCGGCGCCATGGCCTCCATCGTCGGCCACCTGCACGGCCTCGGGCACCGCCGCGTCACCCATGTCGCCGGCCTGCCCGAACTCGCCCACACCCGGCGCCGGATGGCCTGCCTGCGGGCCGAGGCCGAGCGGCGCGGCCTGCCCGACGTCACCTCGGTCACCACCGACTACTCCGACGCCCAGGGCGCCGCGGCCACCCGTCGGCTGCTGTCCGCGGCACGGCCGCCCACCGCCATCGTCTACGACAACGACGTCATGGCCGTCGCGGGCCTCGCCGTCGCCGCGGAGCTCGGGGTGTCCGTACCCGCCGAACTCTCCATCGTGGCCTGGGAGGACTCCGTCCTCTGCCGCAGCACGCACCCGCCCCTGACGGCGCTGACGCGCGACACCCCCGCCTTCGGCCGCCAGGCGGCCCGCCTCCTGACCGAGCTCCTGACGGGAGCCCCGGCCGGCCGCGTCCAGGCGGCGACCCCGCGTCTGACCGCCCGCGAGTCGACGGGCCGGGTGTAGCCGCGCGCGGCGGGCGGACCCCTTGAGGTCCGCTTTGGCGAAGGGGCGGGCCGTCCCCCCCGCTCGGCCACCCCTCAGCCTCGCCGGGCAGTTGAGGTCCGCCTTGGCGAAGGCGGGCCGTCCGCCCCGCTCGGCCACCCCCTACCCCCGGCCCTTACCAACCGCTTAGTATGCGAATCGCACGCCACCCCACCACCCCGGAGGACCCAGTGAAGGCATGGCGAGTGCACAGCAACGGCGAACCCCGGGACGTCATGCGTCTCGAGGACGTGGCGGACCCCCGGCCCGGGCCGGGCGAGGCCCTCATCCGCGTCCTCGCCGCCAACGTCAACTTCCCCGACGCGCTGCTGTGCCGCGGTCAGTACCAGGTCCGCCCGCCCCTGCCGTTCACCCCCGGCGTGGAGACCTGCGCGGAGATCCTCGCCCTCGGGGAGGGCGCGGAGGGCACGGTGGGGGCGCGCGTCCTCGCACAACCCGCCCTCCCCGCGGGTGGTTTCGCCGAGCGCGCCGTCGTGGACGCCCGGACCCTGCTGCCCGCCCCCGGGTCCCTGGACGACGCCGAGGCCGCCGCCCTGCACGTCGGCTACCAGACCGGCTGGTTCGGCCTGCACCGCAGGGCCCGCGTCCAGCCCGGCGAGACCCTGCTCGTCCACGCCGCCGCGGGCGGCGTCGGCAGCGCGGCCGTACAGCTCGGAAAGGCTGCCGGGGCCACGGTCATCGGCGTCGTCGGCGGCCCCGACAAGGCCCGCGAGGCCCGTGAGAACGGCTGCGACGTGGTGATCGACCGCCGCGCCGAGGACGTGATCGCGGCCGTCAAGGACGCCACCGGCGGCCACGGCGCGGACGTCGTCTACGACCCGGTCGGCGGCGACGCCTACACCCAGTCGACCAAGTGCGTCGCCTTCGAGGGCCGCATCGTGATCGTCGGCTTCGCGAGCGGCAAGATCCCCAGCGCGGCCCTCAACCACGCCCTGGTGAAGAACTACTCCATCCTCGGCCTGCACTGGGGCCTCTACAACACCAAGGACCCGGCCACCGTCCGCGCCTGCCACGACGAGCTGACGAAACTCGCCGCACAGGGCGCCATCCGCCCCCTCGTCAGCGAGCGCCTGCCGCTCACCGCGGCGGCCGACGCCGTCCAGCGCGTCGCCGACGGCACGACCACCGGCCGCCTCGTCGTCCTCCCCGCCCAGGAGGGCCCGCGATGAGCGCTCTGGACGCCGCGGAGTTGCGCGACCGCGTCGCCGCCCTCCTCGCCGCGCACGACCCGGCCACCACGGCGCCCCTCGACTTCCTGCGGGCCCGCTTCGACGCCGGGCTCGCCTGGATCCACTTCCCCGAAGGGCTCGGCGGCCTCGGCGCGCCCCGCTCCCTCCAACCGGTCGTCGACGCCGCGCTCGACGCGGCCGGTGCCCCGGACAACGACCCCCGCCGCATCGGCATCGGCCTCGGCATGGCCGCCCCCACGATCCTCCAGTACGGCACGGACGAACAGAAGCGGCGCTTCCTGCGGCCCCTGTGGACCGGCGAGGAGGTGTGGTGCCAGCTGTTCAGCGAACCGGGCGCCGGCTCCGACCTCGCCGGGCTCGCC
The DNA here is from genome assembly GCF_055558795.1 of Streptomyces sp. NPDC025618. Lineage (NCBI taxonomy): Bacteria > Bacillati > Actinomycetota > Actinomycetes > Kitasatosporales > Streptomycetaceae > Streptomyces > Streptomyces sp. NPDC025618. Next base: position 47,418 of record NZ_JBVHLW010000008.1, read on the forward strand.
ACCCGGGCCGTGCGCGACGGCGACAGCTGGACCGTCGACGGCCAGAAGGTGTGGACCTCCAGCGCCCACCTCGCCCGCTGGGCGATCCTCATCGCCCGTACGGACCCCGACGTGCCCAAGCACCAGGGCATCACCTACTTCATCTGCGACATGACCGACCCGGGCGTCGAGGTGCGGCCGCTGCGCCAGATCACGGGCGAGGCGGAGTTCAACGAGGTCTTCCTCACGGGCGTACGGATCCCCGACGCGCACCGCCTCGGCGAGGCCGGTGACGGCTGGCGGGTCGCGCAGACCACCCTCATGAACGAACGGGTGGCCATCGGCGGGACGCGCGTACCCCGCGAAGGCGGCATGATCGGCGTCGTGGCCCGGACCTGGCGCGAACGCCCGGAGCTGCGCACCCACGACCTCCACCAGCGCCTGCTGAGCCTGTGGGTGGACGCCGAGGCGGCCCGCCTCACCGGCGAACGGCTCCGCCAGCAGCTGAGGCGCGGCCGCCCCGGACCCGAGGGCTCGGGCCTGAAACTCGCCTTCGCCCGGCTCAACCAGGAACTCAGCGCCCTGGAGCTCGAACTCCTCGCCGAGGACGGGCTCACCTATGAGGACTGGACCATGGTCCGGCCCGAACTCGTCGACTTCACCGGCCGCGACGCCGCCTACCGCTATCTGCGCGCCAAGGGCAACTCCATCGAAGGCGGCACCTCGGAGATCCTGCTCAACATCGTCGCCGAGCGCGTCCTCGGCCTGCCGCCCGAGCCCCGCAACGACAAGGACCTCCCGTGGAAGGACCTGCCCCGATGACGCCGGACCTGCTCTACTCCGAGGCCGAGGAGGACCTGCGCGCCGCCGTCCGCTCCCTGCTCACCGCCCACGGCGCCCCCGCGTCCGTCCTCGCCCGCGCCGAGGACGGCCAGCCGTACGACACCGGCCTCTGGCAGGCCCTCGCCGCGGACATGGGCACGGCCGGGCTGCTCGTGCCCGAGAAGTGCGGCGGCCAGGGCGGAACCGCCCGTGAGGCCGCCGTCGTCCTGGAGGAGCTCGGCCGCACCGTCGCCGACGTCCCCTTCCTGACCAGTGCCGTCCTGGCCGTACGCGCCCTGCTCGGCTGCGACACCGGCCGCCCCGAGGTCGCCGCCCCGCTCGCCGCCCTCGCCGAAGGCCGTCAGGTGGGCGCGCTCGCGGTGCCCCTGCCGACCGCCCCGGGCGCGTCCGCGCCGCCGTCCGTGCGCGCCGAAGCCACCGGTGCCGGGCGGGCGTCGCTCACCGGCACGGTCGACTCCGTCGCCGGTGCCGCCGGGTCCGGCATCCTCATCGTGCCCACGGACACCGGCCTCCACAGCGTGGACCCCACCGCGGAAGGTGTCACGGTCACACCGCTCACCGCGCTCGACCTCACCCGGCCGATCGCCCGGATCACTTTCTCCGGAGCCCCGGCCACGCTGCTCGCCGGGCCCGGCCGGGCCGCCGCCGCCCTGGACGCCGCGCTGCTCACCGGCGCCGGACTGCTCGCCTCCGAACAGCTCGGCGTCGCCGAGTGGTGCCTGGCCGAAACTGTGCGCCACGTCTCCGAGCGACGGCAGTTCGGCCGCCCCATCGGATCCTTCCAGGCACTCAAGCACCGGCTCGCGGCGCTCTGGCTGGACATCGCCTCGGCCCGCGCCACCGCCCGCAACGCCGCCGACGCGCTCGCGACCGAGGCCCCCGACACCGCTATCGCCGTCGCCGTGGCCCAGTCCCGCTGCGCCGAGGCCGCGGTTCGCGCCGCGGAGGAGTGCGTCCAACTGCACGGCGGCCTCGGCATGACCTGGGAACACCCGGCGCACCTCTACCTCAAGCGCGCCAAGACCGGCGTGACCGCCCTGGGCACGCCGGCCCGGCACCGCCAGTCCCTGGCGTGGCTGGCTGACGTGCCCGGCCCCGTCGCCTGAGGCGGATCAGGCGCGGATCCGGCCCGGGTCAGTGGCTGTTCCCGAGGGGCGCCGTCCTGTCCGCGCGGCTGTCCGGCGTGGTGAACGCGATGATCCTGGCGGCCCCGCGGGCCGCCAGGAACCGCCGCCGCTGCCAGCGCGAACGCGGCTGGACGCCCCCACGCTCCCTCTGCGGTAGGAGCGTGAGATCGGTGAGGCGCCGTCCGGCCTGGGCGAGTTCACCCAGGAGCCGTTCCCGGCGCCGCTCGTCCGCGGTGGCGTGCAACGCGGCGCAGAGGCCCTCGATCTCGGCCACCGCCGCTCCGATACGCAGGTTGCTACTGCCGGTCGATGGTGTCCCGCCCTGCGGCAACTGAGCTCCTTCCGTGCGCGATCCGGTGACCGTCCCCGACAGGGCCGGCTCTGTCGTTCCGATGGGCTGTCGGCTCCGCCGAGGGGAGTGCGGGGACGCGGCCGACGGGCGCCCCGTGCCGGTGGCCCGGCGGATCTAAGGGCTCGCCGGGTCGAAGCCGTACCGCAGGGGCGCTTCCTTCACACGCGGATCGCGCCGGTATACGTACAGCGCTTCGACGCGCATCCCGCTCGTGGAGTCCTCCACCGCACAGGGGTGGGTGACCTGCACCACTCCCGGCCGGTCGGCCAGCCGGATCAGCGCCCCGTCCGCCGGCCCGCCCTCGAGCACGGCCGTCTCCCATTCCGCCACGCCATCGTGTGTCATGAATGACACTTTAGGGGTTGCGCAACTGGGCAATACCAGCGAGTCGGTGAGGTCGGAGGTGAAACCGCTGCCCCACTGCCACGCGTCACTCACAGTGTCCGGACTCCTGTGCGGACAGCGCACCACAGATCAACCGCTGGAAAGGCAGAGACGACACCATGGGCATCATCGGCTGGATCATCCTGGGGTTGCTGGCCGGAGCGATCGCGAAGATCCTGCTGCCGGGACGCGACCCCGGTGGGTTGATCGGCACCACTCTCATCGGCATCGCCGGAGCGTTCATCGGCGGCTGGATGTCGGCCAAGTTCCTGCACAAGCCGATCAGTAACCACTTCTTCGACGCCGCCACCTGGGGCTCCGCGATCGCCGGCTCGCTCGTCCTGCTGATCGGATACCGCATCCTCTTCGGCAACTCGCGTGACTGATGCGCAACTGGCGTAACGGAGCCGCCAGTTCCCGGACCGGCTCAGGGCCGTGTCTCTAGTGTGATCCGAGTGAAGAGACATATAGCGTTCGAGCGCCTGCACAACTTCCGGGACCTGGGCGGCTACCGGGCCGCCGACGGTCGCACCGTCGGCTGGGGCCGCCTCTTCCGCTCCGACTCGCTGGGCAAGCTGCGCGGCGACGACTGGGACCGCTTCCTCGCCCTGGGTGTCCGCACCGTGATCGACCTGCGGTACCCCTGGGAGATCGAGCGCAGCGGACGCGTCCCGCGCCACGAGGGGCTGGCCTATCACCACCTGAGCATCGAGCACCGGCCGTACGACCAGGCGGGCCTGGCCCCGGACGTCGAGCCCGCGCGCTTCCTCGCCGACAAGTACGCCGAGGTCGCCCACGACGGCGCCAAGGAGATCCGGCGCGCGCTGGAGATCATCGCCGACGACACCGCCCCGCTGGTGTTCCACTGCCACTCCGGCAAGGACCGCACCGGCCTGCTGGCCATGCTCGTCCTCGTCCTGCTCGGAGTGCGCGAGGACGACATCGTCGCCGACTTCGCCCTGACCGGCCTCGCCACCGAGCGCCTGGTGGCCGAATGGCACGCCGGTTACCCCCACCTCACGCTCACCTGGCCCGCCTACGGCCGCGCCCCCGCGGAGATCATGCGCCTCTTCCTGGCCGACCTGAGCGCCCGTTACGGATCGGTGCGCGGCTATGCCGCGGAGCGGCTCGGCGTCGACGACGACCTGGCGGCCGCGCTGCGCGACCGGCTGCTGACGCCCTGACCGTGTCGGCCTCCCACCTTAAAACCTAGGTGTGTTAGGTTTCTGCCTGTGCATACTAGGAACGTGAAGGAGGCGGCCGCATGGTGCGCGCAGGGCTGACCGTTGCCAAGCTGACGGAAGCGGCCGGGGAGCTCGCGGACGAGAGCGGGATCGACGAGGTCACGCTCTCCGCCCTCGCCCGGCGCTTCGGGGTGAAGGACGCGAGCCTGTACTCGCATGTCAAGAACGTGCGGGACCTCCGGGTGCGGGTCGCGCTGCGGGCCTCCGAGGAGATGACCGGCCGCATCGCGGCGGCCGTGGCGGGCCGGGCCGGCAAGGACGCGCTCGTCGCCTTCGCCGACGCCTACCGCGACTACGCCCTCGAGCACCCGGGCCGCTACGCGGCGACCCAGATGCGCCTCGACCCCGAAGAGGTCGCCGACTCCGTCGGCCTGCGCCGCAGCGTCGAGCTGACCTACGGCATGCTGCGCGCCTACGGCCTCACCGAGCCCGACCTGACCGACGCGGGCCGCCTCCTGCGCAGCACCTTCCACGGCTACATCCACCTGGAGCTCAGCGGCGGCTTCGGTCACTCCCGCGACGTACGCGCGTCGTGGTCGCGCTCACTCGACGCCCTGCACGTCCTCCTGGAGAACTGGCCGTCCCGACACGCTGGGAGCGAACGATGACCAAGCCCACGACAGGCACCCTCGCGGTGCCCGGCGCCACCCTGCACTACGAGAAGCGCGGCAGCGGCCCGGTCCTGCTGCTGATCCCCGGCGGTGCCGGTGACGCCGGGATGTACGAGGGAATCGCGACGCGCCTCGCCGCCCACTGCACCGTGGTCTCCTACGACCCGCGCGGCCTGTCCCGCAGCCCCCTCGACGGCCCCCTCGCCGACCAGCGGGTGGAGGTCTGGAGCGACGACGCGCGCCGGCTCCTCGACCTGCTCTCCCCGGACCGGGAGGCGTACGTCCTGGGCAACAGCTCGGGCGCCATCGTCGCGCTGGACCTCCTGGCCCGGCACCCCGAACGGCTGCGCCGCGTGGTCGCCCACGAGCCGCCGCTCCTGGAGGTCCTCGAGGACCCCGCGCCGCACCGCGCGCTCTTCGCCGAGGTGCGCGAGCTCTTCTGCGAGGAGGGGCTCGGTGCCGCGATGGCCCGCTTCAGCGAGGGCCTGGGGGACGACCGCTCCGCGGAGGAGGCGACGGAACTGCCGCCCGAGATCCAGGAGATGCTCCCGCGGATGCACGCCAACTTCCCCGTCTTCCTGAAGCACATGCTGTGCCCGTTCTCGGGCACGGCCCTGGACATCGTCGCCCTCCACCGCGCCTCGAACCGCCTGACCCTGGCCGCCGGCCGTGACTCCCGCGCCCAGACCCCTCTCTACGGCCCGGCCGCCCGCCTGTCCGACCTGCTCGGCACCCCCCTCGTGGAATTCAAGGGCGGCCACCTCGGCTGCACGGAACACCCGGAGGACTTCGCGAAGCAGTTGCTGACGGTGCTGGCGTGAGGCTGTGCGCCTGAGGTTCCGACCTGGATCATGACTTCACCTGTCAGACGATCGGGGTGATGTCCCCGCTGCGACCGGCAGGCGGAACCGTCCGAGGGTTCCGCGGACGGTCCCGCTGACCCCCACCCGGGTGGCGCCGGGAGTCAGGTCACTTCTTGCGCGACTTGTTCAGCTGCTCCCTAGCCTCCTTGAGCACTTTCAGTTGCCGGTTGAGCTGGCCGCGCTTGGTCCAGTCGCCAGGATGTTGCCAACAGCGGGATGTTCCGGGTGACACCGCTCGCTCGCATCGCTTACCGGTCCCGGTCCGGGCCCCGCACTTCTGTGAAACCTTGGCCACTGTTGCCCCCTCCCCTTTGTGTTCGGGCGCCGTCTTCTTGTCCGGGCGCACCGCCGAGCCTTCATCAAGGTGTGGGTAACGGACAGGGCGTACAACGGGCTGAATGGCGGCACCGGGGGCATTCCTGACGCGCAGCGAGGGGTTCCCGCTCCTGGTCGACCCGGATGGCTCCCCGTTTGGCTCCCCAGGGCCGCCCGACGCCGGGCCGACCCCTCTGGCCTGCACCAAAGCCCCCACCCCATGACCTCTCCTTTGCATACTGTTTAATTGCAACTGGTTCGCAATAGCAGAAAAACGTGAGTAAGAGGGTGTGGGGCATGACGGCCCGGTCCGTACGGGGAGTGGCCGCCGCGGCCATGGCAGGGGTTCTCGCGGCAGGTGCCGCGGCGTGTTCGACGCCCGGTGGGGGGAAGGACAAGGAGTCGCTCGTCGTCGGGCTCGCCAATGAGCCCGAGACGCTCAGCCCGCTGCTCGGCTACGGCAAGGACGGCAACTCCAAGATCTTCGACGGGCTGCTGCGCCGCGACGCGGACATGAGGCTCCGGCCCGCCCTCGCCGCCGAGCTGCCCGCGGTGGCCGACGACGGGAAGACATACACGTACAAGCTCCGGCACGGCGTGAAGTTCAGCGACGGCGAGCCGTTCACCGCGAAGGACGTGGTCTTCACCTACCGGACCATCCTCGACGAGAAGACCAACAACGCCGCCAAGGGCGAGCTCGACGCCATCGACGGGGTGCGCGCGGAGGGCGACGACACCGTCGTCTTCACGCTGAAGTACCCGTACGCGCCGTTCGCCGAGCGCACCGTGCTGCCCATCGCCCCCGAGCACGCGGCCAAGGGACAGGACGTCAACACCGGTTCGTTCAACACGGCGCCGATCGGCACCGGCCCGTACGTCCTCACCGGCTGGAGCAAGGGCGAGAAGCTCAGCTTCAAGGCCAACCCCGACTACTGGGGCGGCGAGCCGAAGATCAAGAAGCTCACCATGGCGATCGTCAAGGACGACGACATCCGCGCCACGCGCCTGCGCAACGGCGACCTCGACGGCGCCATCCTGCCGCCGAACCTCGCCAAGAGCTTCAAGGGCGACAAGTCCAAGCTGTCCGTCACCGCCCGGACCACCGACTTCCGCGGCGTCACCCTGCCCACGGCGAACAAGGTGACCGGCGACATCGCCGTCCGCCGCGCCCTCGACCTCGCCGTCGACCGCAAGGCCATGGTCGACAAGCTGCTCGAAGGCGCGGGCAAGGCGGGCTACGGCCCGGTCCCCACCGACAGCGAGTGGTTCGCCAAGGGCACCGAGCGCCCGTACGACCTCGACAAGGCGAAGAAGCTGCTCGACGACGCCGGCTGGAAGACCGGCGACGGCGGCATCCGCGAGAAGGACGGGCAGCGCGCGGAGTTCACCCTCTGGTTCCCCGCCGGTGACAAGCTCCGCCAGGACCACGCCCTGGCCTTCGCCTCCGACGCCAAGAAGGCCGGCCTCAAGGTCGAGGTGCAGAGCGGCACCTGGGAGGTCATCGAACCGCGGATGAAGAACGACGCGGTCCTGGCCGGCGGCGGCAACCCCGCCGACCCCGACTTCGACCTCTACAACCTGCTCCACTCCTCGCTCGCCCTCGACGGCTTCAACAACATGGCCGCCTACGCGGACCCCGAGGTGGACAAGGCCCTGGAGGAAGGGCGCCGCAGCGGCGACAAGGGCGCCCGCAAGGCCGCCTACGAGAAGGTCCAGCGGGGGCTCGCCGACAACCCCGGCTACACCTTCCTCACCCACGTCGACCACCTCTACGTCATGAACGACGAGTGGCAGGACATCACCACCCAGGTCGAGCCCCACGACCACGGCCTGGGCGCCGGACCGTGGTGGAACGTCGAGTCCTGGCAGCCGAAGAAGTGACCCGCGCCGCCGTCCGGCTCCCCTGGGGGCCGATGGCGCGCATGGCCGGACGGCGGCTGTTGGCCGCCGTCCCCGTGCTCGCCGCCGTCACCTTCGGCGTCTTCGCCATCGCCGCGGCCTCGCCCTTCGACCCGGCCCAGGCGTACGCGGGCTCCGCCGGGCTGAGCGCGGGCCAGGGGGTCCTCGACCAGCTGCGCGAGAACCTCGGCGCCGACCGGCCGTTCGCCGTCCGCTGGTGGGACTGGATCACCGCCGCCGTCACCGGCGACCTCGGCGACTCCACCTCCCTGCGCCAGCCCGTCGCCCAGGTCATCGGCGAGCGCATCGGCTGGTCCGTGCTCCTGTGCGCTGTCGCGTTCGCGCTGGCGGTCACCGCCGGCACGGCGCTGGGTGTCCTCGCGGCACGGCGCCGGGGCGGCCTGTTCGACCGGGCCGTGACCTCCGTGGCGTACGCGCTCGAAGCGGCGCCGCCCTTCTGGCTCGGGCTGCTCGCCATCTGGTTCCTCGCCCTCAAGCTCGACGCCCTGCCGTCCGGCGGGCTCACCGACACGGGCAGCGACGCGGCCACCCCCGGCCAGGTCGTCTCCCATCTCGTCCTGCCCGCGCTGGTGCTCGCCGTCTCCCAGCTGCCGTGGTTCGTGCTGTACGTACGCCAGGGCGTCGGCGACGCGCTGGAGGAGGACCCCGTGCGCGGCGCACGCGCGCGCGGCCTGCGCGAACGGACCGTCCTCCTCCACCACGCCCTGCGCTCCGGGCTGCTGCCCGTCCTCACGCTCATCGGTTCGCGCGTCCCCGAACTCATCACCGGCGCGCTCCTGGTGGAGACGGTCTTCAGCTGGCCCGGCATCGCGTCCGCGACCGTGGAGGCGGCCACCAAGGTCGACTTCCCGCTGCTCGCGGCCCTGACCGTGCTCGCCACGGCCGCGGTCCTGGTGGGCAACCTGCTGTCCGACCTGCTGTACGGACTGGCCGACCCGAGGGTGGGATTCGATGGCTGACACCCTCGGCGGCACGACCCGGCGGGCCCTGCGCGTGCCGCCCCCGAGCGTCTCCGGCGTGCTCGTCGCGGCCGTCGTCCTCGTCGCGCTGCTGGTGCCCGCGCTCGTCCCCCTGGACGAGCAGGCCGTCGACCTCGGCGCCAAGCTCCGCCCGCCGTCCTGGGCCCACCCCTTCGGTACCGACGAGGTCGGCCGCGACCTGCTGCTGCGCTGCGTCTACGGGCTGCGTGTCTCCCTCCTCGTCGGCGTGGTCGCGGCCTTCTCGGCGACGGTCGTCGGTACGGCGGTCGGCGCGCTGGCGGGCGCGCTCGGCGGCTGGGCGGACCGCGTCGTGATGCGGGTCGTCGACCTGTGCTCCTCGGTGCCGCATCTGCTGCTCGGCATCTTCATCGTGGCGATGTTCCGGCCGGGCGTCTGGCCGGTGATCGTCTCGGTCGCCTTCACCCACTGGCTGTCGACCGCCCGGATCGTCCGGGCCGAGGTGCTGTCGCTGCGCTCTCGCCCGTACATCGACGCGGCCGTGGCAGGCGGCTCGTCCCGGTGGCGCGTCACCGTGCGGCACCTCCTGCCGGGCGTGCTGCCGCAGGCCGGGCTCGCGGCGGTGCTGATGGTCCCGCACGCGATCTGGCACGAGTCCGCGCTGTCCTTCCTGGGCCTCGGGCTGCCCACCCACCAGGCGAGCCTCGGCAACATGGTCCAGGCCGCCCGGGGTTCGCTGCTCGCCGGTGACTGGTGGCCGACCCTCTTCCCCGGCCTGTTCATCATCGTCCCCACCCTGGCCATCGCGGGCCTCGCGGCCGCCTGGCGGGACCGGCTCAATCCGCGCCGCCGATCGGAGCTGACGCTGTGACCACGAGTGCCCCCGAAGAGACCGCGCCGCCCGGCGGCCGGGACGCGGACGGGCCCGTCCTGTCCGTACGCGGCCTGTCCGTCCGCTTCCGGATGCGCGCCGGCGGAGACGTCGCCGCGGTCACCGACGCCACCTTCGACGTACGGCCGGGGGAGTGCCTCGCGCTGATCGGCGAGAGCGGCTGCGGCAAGTCCGTTCTTGCCTCCGCGCTGCTGGGACTGCTGCCGGCCAACGCCCGGACGGCGGGACAGGCGCTGCTCGCGGGGACCGGCGCCGCCGGTGGGGCCGACGGCGGGCTCGACCTCCTCGCCGCCGACGAGCGCACGCTGGCCCGCACCGTACGCGGTCGGCGCATCGGCCTCGTACCCCAGAGCCCGGCCGCGCACCTCACGCCCGTACGCACCGTGCGCTCGCACCTCCACGAGACACTGCGCGAGCTGACCGGGATCCGGAAGACCGGCCGCCGGAAGGACGCTCTCCACCAGGACGCGCGCCGGAAGGACGCTCCGCACCGGGACGCCCGTCCGGAAGACGGTCTTCCGGCAGCCGGTCCCGGAACGACCGCGCCCCGGAAGGACGGCCTCCGGGAAGCCGGTGAAGCCGCCGCCGCGCGCGCCGCGTTCCCCGCCGACCACCTCGACCGCCACCCCCACGAGCTCTCCGGCGGCCTCGCCCAGCGCGCGGCCACCGCCCTCGCCCTGGTCGGGAACGCCCCGCTGCTCCTCGCCGACGAGCCGACCACCGGCCTCGACCGCGACCTCGTGGACCGTACGGCCGACGAACTGCGCCGGCACGCCGACTCCGGGCACGCCCTGCTGATGATCACCCACGACCTCGCGGCGGCGGAGCGCATCGCCGACCGCGTCGCCGTGATGTACGCGGGCCGCATCGTCGAAATCACCGATGCCACCACGTTCTTCGGCACCGGAGGACCCCGCCACCCGTACGCCCGCAGGCTGCTCGACGCCCTGCCCGAGCGCGCCTTCACCCCGATCCCCGGCATGCCGCCCGAACTCGGCGACCTGCCGCCCGGCTGCGCCTTCGCCGCCCGCTGCGTCAAGGCGACGGACGCCTGCGGAACGGTGCCGCCTCTCGTCGACGGCGTCGCCTGTCACCACCCGGAGGAGAGCTGACGTGCTTGAACTGAGCCGGATCACCGCGGGTTACGAGCGACGGGCCCCCGTCGTGCGGGACGTCTCGCTGACCGTCGGGGCGGGGGAGGCCGTCGGACTGCTCGGCCCCAGCGGCTGCGGCAAGTCCACCCTCGCCAGGGTCGCCGCGCTGCTGCACCGGCCCTACTCCGGCAGCGTCGTCATCGACGGCACCCCCGCCCACGGCTGGCGCCACCGGGCCCCGCGCGAGCAGCGCACCGCCTTCGGCGTCGTCTTCCAGCAGCCGCGCCTCTCGGCGGACCCGCGGATGCGGCTCGCCGACCTGATCGCGGAACCGCTGCGGGCCACCGGGCGCCGCGCCGAGGCCGACGGGAGGACGGCCGAACTCGCCGGGCGCGTCGGCCTCTCCGCCGACCTGCTGCGGCGGCGGCCGCACGAGGTCAGCGACGGGCAGCTGCAACGCGCCTGCCTGGCGAGGGCGCTCGTGCTGCGCCCGCGCTGGCTGATCTGCGACGAGATGACGGCGATGCTGGACGCGTCCACGACCGCCGCTCTGGTGGCCGTGGTCGAGGAGTACCGCGCGGAGACCGGCGCGGGCCTGCTGGCCGTGGGCCACGACCGCACGCTTCTCGGCCGCTGGTGCGACCGTACGGTGCGGTGGGAGGAACTGGCGGACGCCGAGGCGCCCACCGTCGGCTGACGGCTACTTCCGGCTGCCCGCGCCGGTCAGTTCCCGCTCGGGCGTTGTGGAGGCCCGGGCCGCCGGGCGCGGCGCGGACGTCGCGCGGCGCACCGAGGCGACGGCGACGCCGGCGAGGACCAGCAGGCCGCCGAGCACCGCGCTGAGGGCGGGGACGTTGCCGAGGAACGCGGCGTCCAGGGCGAGCGCGGCGACGGGCACCGCGTACAGCACGAGCGAGGCGGTCGACGCGGTCGTCGCGCGCAGCGTGCGCGACCAGGTCCAGAAGGCCATGGCCGTGCAGCCCAGGCCCAGCCAGAGGACCGCCAGGGTGCGGTGGGTGTCGGCGGCCGCGACCTGGCCGACGGCGTCCGGAGCCGTCGCCAGCAGCGGGACGAGGCCGAACAGGCTGCCGTAGAAGACACATTCCGCGCCCGAATACTTCTTGAGCAGCGGCTTCTGGAGCGCGAACGACGTGGCCTGGGTGGCGGCCGCGAGGAGGACCATCAGCGCCCCCGTGAGAGAACCGCTTCCGGAGCCCGACGTGACCGCGACCAGCAGCGCACCGCACAGGGCGAGGCCGAGACCGGCCAGCCCGCGCCGCCCGGGGCGGTCGCCGAGGAAGGCCATGCCCAGCACGGTCGTGAAGACCGGGGAAGCGGCGATCAGCATGGCCGCGGTGCCCGCTTCCACGCTCTGCTCGCCGGCGCACAGCAGCACTTGGTACGCGGTCATCCCGGTGAGCCCGAAGGCCGCCATGCGCAGAACGTCCCCGCGCTCCAGGCGGCCGATGCGCTTGAGCGCCAGGCACGGCAGGAGCAGCACCACGGTGACGGCGATGCGCAGGAGCGCGATCGTGGTGGGCGAATAGTCCGGCAGGGCGACACGGATCGCGGTGAATGCCGACCCCCACAGCGCCGCCGTGGCCGCCATCGGAAGCCATGGGGTCGCCGCACGCTGTGCCGCCGTCATAGAAAACACCACCAGCTCGGTCAGGGACTGAGCTGTCAAATTAACAACGCCCGATCTATAAGGCAAATAACGAATTCTATTCGCATCTCAAAGAATGTCTTTGATGGAGGGTGGGGAATTCAGCGCCTGCGGACCAACGGGAAGGGCAGGGTCTCGCGGATCGAGAGCCCGGTCAGGAACATCACCAGCCGGTCCACACCGATTCCCAGCCCGCCCGTCGGCGGCATCGCGTATTCCAGGGCCCGCAGGAAATCCTCGTCCAGCTCCATCGCCTCGGGATCGCCGCCCGCGGCCAGCAGCGACTGCGCGGTCAGCCTGCGCCGCTGCTCGACGGGGTCGATCAGCTCCGAATACGCCGTCCCCAGCTCGGTGCCGAAGGCCACCAGGTCCCAGCGCTCGGCCAGGCGCGGATCGGCGCGGTGCGGGCGGGTCAGGGGCGAGACCTCGGTGGGGAAGTCCTTGTAGAACACCGGCAGGCCGGTCCGCTCCTCCACCAGCCGCTCGTACATCTCCAGCAGGATGTCCCCCCGCCGGTCGTCCGGCTTGTGCGGCACCCCCGCGGCGTCGCAGTGCCGCCGCAGCACCGCCACGGGCGTATCGGCGTCGATCTCCTCGCCGAGCGCCTCCGCCACCGCACCGTGGACGGTCTTCACCGGCCACGGGCCCGAGATGTCGTGCTCGACGAGCTTCCCGCCGCCGTCCGCGCGCAGAATGACCGCCGAGCCGTGGGCGGCGACGGCCGCACCCTGGATCAGCTCGCGCGTCAGGTCGAGCATCACGTCGTAATCGGCGAACGCCTGATACGCCTCCAGCATCGTGAATTCGGGATTGTGCTTGTACGAGACGCCCTCGTTGCGGAAGGTGCGCCCCATCTCGAAGACCTTCTCCATGCCGCCCACGCACAGCCGCTTCAGATAGAGCTCGGGCGCGATCCGCAGATAGAGGTCGAGGTCGTAGGCGTTGATGTGGGTGGTGAAGGGCCGGGCGTTCGCGCCACCGTGGACCTGCTGGAGCATCGGCGTCTCGACCTCCAGATAGCCCCGGTCGAGCAGCCCTTGGCGCAGCGCCTGCACGGTGGCGCTGCGAGCCCGCACGGTCTGCCGCGCCTCCGGCGAGACGGCCAGATCCACATAGCGCATCCGCACCCGCGCCTCCGGATCGCTCAGTCCCCGCCGCTTGTCGGGCAGCGGGCGCAGGCACTTGGCGATCATACGGCTCCGGGTCACGAAGACGGTCAGCTCACCGCGGTCGGTGGTGCCCACCTCGCCCTCGGCCTCGATATGGTCGCCGAGATCGACATGGGTGGCGAAGCGGCGCAGGCAGTCGTCCCCCGAGTCGTCGCGCGTGAAGGCCAGTTGAAGATCACCGGACCAGTCGCGGAGAACGGCGAAGGCGATGCCGCCGTGGTTGCGCACGAGCAGCACCCGGCCGGCCACGGTCACCCGCTCGCCCGTACGGGACGAGGGCGCGAGCCCCGGGTGCGCGGCCCGCACGGCGGCGAGGGTGTGGGTGCGCCGGGCGTCGACCGGATACGGGTCCACCCCGGCCTCCCGCAGCCGGTCCAGCTTCTGCCGCCTGACCCGCACCTGCTCGGGCAGGCCCGCGAGCTCGTCCTGCCCCTCCTCGCCGCCGGGGCCCTCGCCGCCCGCGAAGCCGAGCTCGGAGAGCGAGGGCAGGCCCGCGGTGGAGGCGGGGCTCGTGATGCCCCGCGCCCGGCCCCGGCCCCACAGCTTGCCCAGGCTGGGCACGGCGACGAAGCCCTCGGCGATGCCGGAGGCCAGCCCGATCCGGGCGAGGGCACCGGCGTCGGCGTAGCAGAGGAACCGCGGATGCCACTCCGGGTTGTATTTGACGTTCGACCGGTAGAGCGCCTCCAGCTGCCACCACTTGGAGAAAAACAGCAGCAGCTTCCGCCACAGCCGCAGCACCGGCCCCGCGCCGATCCGCGCGCCCTCCTCGAAAGCGGAACGGAACACCGCGAAGTTCAACGAGATGTGCTTGATACCGAACCGCCCCGCCTGCGCGCACAGCTGGGCGACCATGAACTCCATGACCCCGTTGGGCGCCGCCCGGTCGCGGCGCATCACGTCCAGCGAGACACCGTCACGGCCCCACGGCACGAACGACAGCAGCGCGATCATCTTCCCTTCGCTGTCGAACGCCTCGACCAGCAGGCAGTCACCGTCGGCCGGATCGCCCAGGCGCCCCAGCGCCATGGAGAAGCCCCGCTCGGTCTCTGTGTCCCGCCACGCGTCCGCGCGCCTGATGACCTCGCCCATCTCCTCGTCGGAGAGCGCCGAGTGCCGCCGGATCCGCGTGGTCGCGCCCGTGCGCTCCACGCGGTTGACCGCTTGCCGGGTCACCCGCATCTCCCGGCCGTCGAGGTCGAACGCGGCCACCTGAAGGATCGCCTCGTCACCCAGCTGCAGCGCGCCGAGCCCCGAGCGGGCGTACGCCTTGGCCCCCGCCTCGCTGGCCCCCATCACGGCCGGCTGCCAGCCGTACCGCCCCGCGAGCTCCAGCCAGGCGTCGATCGCCGGGGTCCACGCCTCCGGGTCGCCGAGCGGGTCCGCCGAGGCCAGACAGACGCCCGCCTCCACCCGGTAGGTGACGGCGGACTTGCCGCTGGGGGAGAAGACCACGGCCTTGTCACGGCGGGTCGCGAAATACCCGAGGGAGTCCAGGCCGCCGTAGCGGCTGAGGAGCGCGCGGATGCGCGGCTCCTCGTCGCCGTGCAGCGCGGCCTCCAGCCGCTGTGAACGGAAGAGCGTCATGGCCGCGTTGAGCAGCGCCAGCGCGCCGAGCAGCCCGAGCAGGAAGTACAGCCAGTGCGGCGGGTGCCCGGTGAAGTGCCGGCCGCTGACCAGACCGCCGCACACCTTGTTGGCCACGAACAGCAGCCGGTTGCCGCCGCCGCGCTCCAGCGAACCCGGGAACGCCGCCACCAGACCCCAGCCCACCAGGATGGCCACGGCCAGTCCCGCGATCAGCACCAGCAGCGCCCGCAGGAACGCCCCGCGCCGCGACGCCGCGTAGAACTCCCGCCGGGCCAGGATCAGCAGCGTCATCGCGGCGACACACAGCACCAGGGACGGGATCGTGTCCCAGTAACCCACCGCCAGCAGCAGCGCGTCCGCGATCAGCAGCAGGGAGAGATAGCCGAGGACGAACCAGAGGGTGACGCGCTTACGGGCCGCCATCGCCGTGGCGAGCAGCAGCAGGAAGACGGCGTAGGCGAGATTCGGCGCGGTGGGCACGGTCAGCGTGTCCAGGGCGTCGGTCAGGGGGCGGGCCGCGCGCCGCAGCGGCACGATCAGCGAGGTGATGGCGCAGAACAACCCGAGCAGCCCGAAGAAGACCGCGAACCCGTTGGGCACCCGGTGCAGCAGCCGTTGCCAGGCGGTGCCCCGCCCCTCGCTGCTCTCCCGGCCTCCGGCCCCCGCCGTGGCGGGGGGCGCCGCCGCGTGTGGGCTGTCCGGGGCTGTACGGCTCATTCCGTCAGCCTAGGCAAGGCCCGGCCCGCCTGCTCGCCGAACGCCTGCCCCGGTCTTCCCGGCGACCGGCCGCGTCCGTAGGGAAGCGCGACCGCGTCCCCGTCGTGGGGCTCCGGACCTCGCCGCCCGGCCGGCGCGCTTCCGCTGCGGAGAGGCCCGAGCCCGTTCCCGCTCATCCCAGGCCGCCCTCCCGGCATCCGGCCGACGGTCCGCCGATGCCGACTTCGCTTGCGCCGATCTTGTCCGCGCGGCCGTCGCCGCGCTCCCGGCCGGGCGCACTCCCACCCGATTGGAGTACACGCTCTTCGCAGGTCCAGGGCGTGTGATGGGCCAGACTGGCGGAAAAACCACTCCGCCTCAGGAGGCTCACCGTGGCCGTTTCGATCTCCATGGTCGTACTGCTTCTGATCATGGCGGTGGTGTTTCTCCGCAGCGGCGCGCTGCGGGTCTCCCACGCACTGGTCTGCGTTCTGCTCGGATTCCTCCTCTCCAGCACGAGCATCGCCCCGACGCTGGCCCACGGGCTCTCGGCCACCACGACGTTCGTCAGCGGCGTACGGCCCTGACGCCCCGGCCGACGCTGCGGCCGGCCAGGGCAGGGGGTGGTGCTACCGCCCGATCTCGACGTCCTCCAGCACGCCCAGGGCGTCCGGCACGAGGATGGCCGCCGAGAAGTAGGCACTCACCAGGTAGGACGAGACGGCCTGCTCGTTGATGCCCATGAACCGCACATTGAGACTGGGCTGGTATTCGTCCGGGATGCCGGTCTGGTGGAGGCCCACCACACCCTCGTTCTCCTCACCGGTGCGCATCGCGAGGATCGAGCTGGTCCCCGACTCGCTGATCGGGATCTTGTTGCACGGCAGCAGCGGCACCCCGCGCCAGGAACGGACGGCCGACCCCAGGACCTCCATGTTCTTCGGGTAGAGGCCACGGCTGCTGCACTCCCGGCCGAAGGCCGCGATGGTGCGCGGATGCGCCAGCAGATACTGCGTCTTACGGCGCCGGGACAGGAGCTCGTCGAGGTCGTCGGGGGTGGGCGGGCCGGTGCGGGTGTGGATGCGCTGGCCGAGGTCGGCGTTGTGGAGCAGCCCGAACTCGGGGTTGTTGACCATCTCGTTTTCCTGGCGCTCGCGCAGGGCTTCGATGGTCAGGCGCAGTTGCTGCTCGACCTGGTTCATCGGGTCGTTGTAGAGGTCCGCGACGCGGGTGTGCACCCGCAGGACCGTCTGGGCCACGCTCAGTTCGTACTCGCGCGGGGAGAGTTCGTAGTCGACGAAGGTGCCGGGGATGACCGGCTCTCCCTTGTGGCCGGAGGCCACGGCGATGTCGGCCTCACCGCGGTGGTTCTGCGCCGGCCGGGGGCGGGAGGCGAAGCCCTCCACGTGGGCGCGCAGCGCCTCGGAGCGGTCGGCCAGCTCCTGGAAGGTCTGGAGAGGGAGTGCCAGGACCGTGCAGCGCGTGACGGCCGTGACGGTGAACGGCCAGGTGGCGTCCGGCTCCAGTGGCACACGCTCGCCGAAGTAGTCGCCGTCGGCCAGCACTCCGAGCACCGTGTCGTCCCCGTATTTACCGGGGCCCGTCTTGTTGAGCTTGCCGTGGGCGATCAGGAAGACCTGGTCCGCGGGGGCGCCGGCCTGGACCAGGGTGTCGCCCGCCGCGTACTGACGCTGGACGAACCCGTCCGCCAGCGACTCCAGCACGGCGTTGTCCTCGAAGCCGCGCAGCAGGGGCAGTTCGCCCAGCTCCGGGGGGATGACCCGGATTTCCGCCCCGGTCGAGATGAACTCGACCCTGCCGTCGCCGACGGTATAACTCAACCGCCTGTTCACCCGGTAGGTGCCCGCGGACACCTGGACCCAGGGCAGCACACGCAGGAGCCAGCGGGAGGAGATCCCCTGCATCTGCGGTACGGACTTCGTCGTGGTGGCGAGCTGCCGTGCCGCCGGAGTGCCGAGGCTCAGCTGCGACTGACCCGGCTGCTCATCGGACACGGACTCCACTGACGTGGTCATGGCTGGTTATCACCCATCTGTAGCGATTGTCTGGATGCTTGCGCTGTCCGACGCGATACGTGTGCGCTGGGCCGGGGGTATCGGAATCCGGCCCCGGTCCGGATTTCAGTGCCCGATTTCCACGTCCTCGAGAATTCCCAGGGCGTCGGGAACGAGAACGGCGGCCGAATAGTAGGCGCTCACGAGGTACGAGATGATGGCCTGCTCGCTGATTCCCATGAACCGCACCGAAAGGCTCGGGCGGTATTCGTCGGGAATTCCCGTCCGGTGCAGACCGACCACGCCCTGGGATTCCTCCCCGGTGCGCATCACCAGGATGGAGCTGGTGCCCGCTTCGGTGACGGGGATCTTGTTGCACGGGAAGATCGGGACGCCGCGCCAGGCGGGCACCGCGTGCCCGTTCACGTCCACGCTGTCGGGATAGATGCCCCTGCTGTTGAACTCGCGGGCGATCGCCGCGATCGTGCGCGGGTGCGCGAGGAAGAACGCGGGGTCCTTCCACACGGTGGCCAGGAGCTCGTCGAGGTCGTCGGGGGTGGGCGGCCCGGTGCGCGTGTGGATGCGCTGCTTGAGGTCGGCGTTGTGGAGCAGCCCGAAGGCGCGGTTGTTGACCATCTCGTTTTCCTGGCGCTCGCGCAGGGCTTCGATGGTCAGGCGCAGCTGCTGCTCGACCTGGTTCATCGGCTCGTTGTAGAGGTCCGCGACGCGGGTGTGCACTCGCAGGACCGTCTGGGCCACGCTCAGTTCGTACTCACGCGGGGAGGTTTCGTAGTCGGCGAAGACACCCGGCAGCGGCGGCTCGCCGGTGTGGCCCGACGCGACGGCGATGGCCGACTCGCCGTGCTCGTTCTGCGGGAGGCCGACGGTGGCGTGGAAGGCCGCGACATGGGCACGGAGCTCTTCCGACGCGGAGAGCAGCTCCTGGAACGCCTGGCGGGGGAGGGTCAGCACCGTGCAGGCGGTGACGGCCTTGGCGGTGAAGTCCCAGGTCTGCTCCTCCTCCGCGGCGACCGCCTCGTCGCCGAAATACTCGCCGTCCGCCAGCAGGTCGAGCACGGCTGTGTCGCCGTACTCGCCCTCGCGCTCCTTGTCGATCTTGCCGTGGGCGATCAGGACGACCTGGTCGGCCGGCTGTCCGGCCTCCACGAGCACGTCGCCGGGCTGGAACTCGCGCTGGGTGAAGCGGCCCGCCAGGGCCTCCAGCGTCGCCGCGTCCGTGAAACCCCGCAGCAGCGGCAGCTCGCCCAGCTCGGCCGGGATGACCCGGACCTCCGAGCCCGTGGAGACGAACTCCACCCGGCCGTCGCCCAGCGTGTGTGTCAGCCGACGGTTGACCCGGTAGGAACCGCCGGGGACGTGAACCCAGGGCAGCAGGCGCAGCAGCCACCGTGAGGTGACGCCCTGCATCTGCGGCACGGTTTTGGTCGTGGTCGCCAGATTGCGCGCGGCCGCGGTGCTCAAACTCAGGGGGGCGGTACCGCTATTGTCCGCGGTGCCGGTCTCCACTGATGTCGTCATGATGCGAATGCCCACCCATCCATTGCGAAATGCCCATTGCGGACCCGACGATTCTTTTCCGCTGATTTTTCGCTCGTGCACCTTCGAAGCTAGCAGCGGGAATCGCGTGGCACAGTCACTCACATGGGTGGATTGATCGACGATGTTAAGTTCGGATAAAAATTCCGATTCCGTTGGCGACCGGGCGCTCACCCCCGCCCGACGGGTGGTTGCGGACCGTGGTGCGCCCGTCGTCAGGGTCGCGCGTCACCAGGGTGCTCGACCCGCCGCCGTCCAGGTTCACCGCGTCGTCCGCTCCGAGGTCCCGCATGAGGGCGGCCAGTTCGGCGACGGTCATGCCCGAGCGGTATTCGGTGCCGCCGTCCAGGGCGAGAAGGAGGAACCGCCGGCCGCCCCCACCCGTGCCCGCCGAGGTCCGCACCGCCGCCGTCGAACGGTTCAGCCCCGCCAGGGGTCTGCCACCACGCAGCACCGGGAAGCCGCCGATGGCGAAGCGGAGCGCTCCCCGCCCCTTGGACTCCAGCCGCTCCTCGACCTTCACCGAGTCGCCGACCCGCAGTTTGCGGAGCTCCTTCGCGCCCCCTTCGCGCCCCACCAGGACCGTCGACCCGGAGGGGATCGCACCGCGCCCGGGGGTCTTCGCCACCTCCGTCACGCGGTTGTGCCGCACGGTCAGTTCATAGGTGTTGGCGCTGCACGGAGCCGACCGGTCGGTGTTCGTCCCGCACGTCGCCCGGCGCCGCGAGGCCGTGCCCCAGTCCGGGGTGTACGCCCCGATCCCGCCCACCGGCAAGGCGTACTGGTTCAGGCCGCGCAGCGTCAGCTTCCTGCCCTTGGCCGTCACCGTGCCCGCCAGGGTCAGGCGGTCCAGCCGGGCCTTGCCGTCCGTCCCGACGCCGATGACATCCCGGGTCGACGCACCCGGCGGCATCGCCGGCCCGAAGCGCTGACCGTCGGGCACCGCCGCGCCGAGCCGGTGGCCCCTCGCGATGGACGGCCCCACCGGGGCGCCCGTCGCCTCGACCCCGGGGTGCTGGGACTCGGTGATGTTGAAGAAGTCGCCGTTGACCCCGCCGACCGCGCCGCTCCGGTCGGCCATGTGGGACACCGTGGACCGCGCGGCGACCGATCCGGGGTAGAGCAAATCCAGGGAGACGCCCGGCTCGCGGAGGTCGACGGTCAGCAGATGCCCGTACGTGGGTCCGTGCGAGGCCGACAGGGCGAAGTCCCGGTATTCGACCCCAGGTGCCACAGAGGTCGACGCGCCCAGCCGTAGTGCCTGCCGTGTGCCGGCGTCCGCCGCGTCCGCCCAGGCCGTACCTCCCGCTACCAGCGCCGCCCACGCCACCAGAACCGTCAGCCCCGCGCGCACGCGGCTTCTGCATCCGCTCACAGTCTCCCCAGAGGTCCCATCAACTCTGGCACGATGCAAGAGAGTTCACCATGCCCCGAAAGAACGACAGGGAACGCGCCGACGTCGACGCGGGCAACTCTTGCCACTTCCCTGCCCTTTGGCCCTGTGGCCCCGGATACTCGCAGGAGACAGCTCGTGCGGGCCGCCGCCACCGCCGCGGACGCCCCCGATCCGGGAGAGTCGCCATGACCCCTCGTACGCGCCGCGCAGCCGTCGTCACCCTGGGAGCCGCCCTCGCCGGCTGCGTCGCGGGACCCGCCTTCGCCCAGCCGGCGGACGCGGCGCCCGGCGCGGGCGCCGCGCGGGGCAAGCCGCCGCTGCGCCGTGCCCACGCGCACAACGACTATGAGCACCTCCACCCGCTCACCGACGCGCTCTCCCACGGCTTCGGCAGCGTCGAGGCCGACATCTGGCTCGTCGGCGACAAGCTCCTGGTCGCGCACGACGCCTCCGAGCTCGACCCCACGCGCACCCTGGAGTCGCTCTACCTCGACCCGCTGCTGCGCCGGGTCAGATCCGGGCACGGCCGGGTCTACCCGGGGTACGACTTCTCCTTGCAACTGCTCATCGACATCAAGACCGCGGGCGGTCCGGCCTACCGGGAGCTCTCCCGGCATCTTCGGCGCTACCGCTCGATGCTGAGCGTGTGTGACAACGGCCGGATCCGGCGCGGCGCGATCACCGCCGTCGTCTCGGGTGACCGGGGCGCTCGTGGCCCCATGGAGGAGGAGCGGGTGCGGCACGCCTTCTACGACGGCCGCCTCACCGATCTCGGCAGCGGCGTCCCCGCCTCCTTCGCCCCGCTCGTCAGTGACGACTGGAACCTCAACTTCGCCTGGCAGGGCGTCGGTCCGATGCCCGGACGGGAGCGTGCCAAGCTGCTGCGGCTCGTCTCCACCGCGCACGCCGAACACCGGCAGGTGCGTTTCTGGGCCACGCCCGACCAGCCCGGCGTGGCACGTGACGCCCTGTGGCACGAACTGCTCGCCGCGGGTGTGGACTATCTCAACACGGACGACCTCGCCGGCCTTGAGGCATTCCTGCGCGCGCGCCGCTGAGCGACCCGCGTAAGGTTCGACAAGCACCGGCAAATCGTATGATTATGGCTGTTTTCCTCGAGGCTGCCACGCGGAACGGGCGCGTGTTTTCCCACCCTGGAATGTCGCGGTCCTGGGCGGAGCGTGTGGCGGTACCGTCACCGCGCGGTGACGACGGCCGACGGCCGGGAACGCTGGACCGTATGGCCACTCCACCGGGACCGCCGTACGGCCCGCCCGCGAGCCCACCGCCCCCGCCCTCCGCCCCGCCTCCGGGCGGGTTCGGGCCGGGTCAGCCGCCGTGGGAACCGGAGCCGCCGTCGGGCGGTGGCGGACGGCGGACGGTGATCGCCGTGACCGTGCTGGTGGCGATCGCGGCGGTCGCGCTGGGGGCGGTGCTGATCATCGGGGACAAGGGCGAGAAGGGCGACGAGCCCGGCCATGGGCCCTCGGCCGGCCCGTCGCCCTCGCTCACCCTCCCCAGCGGATTTCCCTCGGAGCTGCCGACGCATCTCCCCAGCCGGCTGCCGACGACTCTGCCGTCCGGATGGCCCAGCGGCCTTCCGACGAGCCTGCCCAGCGGATTCCCCACGGAGTTGCTGCCGTTGCCCGTCGACGACCGCGAGAACCGGGCCGCCGTGCGGGCCGGTGCCGTCACTGGGCCGGTACGGCCTGGATGTCCAGCTCGATCCTGATCGTCGCACCGATCATGACGATGCCGCGCTGGAGCATCGAGCGCCAGTCCAGGGTGAAGTCCTCGCGGTGCAGCTCGGTCGAGGCCGAACAAGCGGTGCGGGTCTCGCCCATGATGCCGGTGCCGATGCCCAGGTAGCGGGTGTCGAGCGCGACGTTGCGGCTCACCCCGTGCAGATTGAGCACACCCTGCACCGTCCACCGGGACCCGCCGCGGTGCACGAACCGCTCACTGGTGAACTGCATGTAGGGGAACTTGGCGACGTTCAGGAACTCGGCCGAGCACAGGTGCTCGTCACGCTGCTTGACTCCCGTGTCGATGCTCGCCGTCTCGATCACCACATCGATGCGGGACTGTTCCATGTTCTCGGCGATCCACAGTGTGCCCTCGAACCGGTTGAACCGGCCGTGCACCTCGGCGAGCCCGATGTGCCGGGAGATGAAGCGCACGGCCGTGTGGTCCGGATCGATGCGCCACGCGCCGGGAGCGGGCATGGCCGGAGCGGGCGCCGGTTCCATACCCACCGGTTCGAGGGAGGTGCGGGCGCCCTCCGTGGACGTGAAGGAGCGCCGTACAGGCTGGAATCCTTCGGCCGTCACGGCGACGGTGTACTCGCCGGGCGCCATGGTCGTCGCGAACCGGCCGTGCGGATCGGTCTGCCCGTGGACCACTTCCTGACCGTTGAGATCCCGCACGGATACTTCCGCTCTGTGCAGCGGTAGCTGGACCGGATCGAGCACCAGGCAGTCGAGAGCCCCCGCGCCGTGCGGAATCGGAGCGACCTCCTGGTGGAGGGAACGCTTACGACGGCGCAGCAGGGCGAAAACCATCCCGAAGGGCCTTTCTCTGATCAGAAGGTGATGTACCTGTAGATCACCATATTCCTGCACTGAAAGGCAAAATTTTGACAACCTCCTGGGAAAGTGTGAATTTCGCCCACTCTTGCCTTTGATTTATGGCCAGAGCGGGGGCTTCTCAGGATGTGGCCTTCTGTCAGCCCTCCTGCGAACCCTCCGTCAGTACGGCGAGAGCGGACGCGGGATCGTCCTCGCAGGGTCCTGCGGGCTGCCAGCGACCGCTCTCCTTGCGGTACGGCCACCATCGGCCGTCGCGTCCGTAACGCAGCTGTGCGTCCGAGCCGACCGCCGTCCAGCGGTTGCGCGAGGCGCGCAGTACCGGCACCGTCCCGGCTTCCCGGGCGGCAGCCAGTTGCGCGCCGGCGCGCGCGAGGTCCTCGGCCCCCGGTGCCCATGCGTCCTCCAGGACCGACAGCGCGGCGGGCCCTCCGTGGCCCCACGCCCGTACGGCCTGGGCGAGCCCGGCGCGGTCGCGGCCGCAGCCCGACGCGAGCCGTGCCGCGACACCGGCCGGCGGTCCGGAGGCGGCGAGGCGCACGGTGTCCTGCCACAGGCTCGGTTCAGCTCCTACGGGCGACCGCTCGTGGCCTGGCGCGAGGGCCTCGGCCAGCAGCAGCCGGGCCCGCGCGGCCGCGTCCGCGACGAGGAACTCCAGTGCCTCGGTATCCAGCCCCGGGGCCGGGGCGGTGTCGCCCGACAGCACGGGCGGGCGGCCCGCGGTCTCCACCGGGGGCGGCGGGCCGGGCAGCGGTGGTACGAGGAAGCCCGCCTCGAACACCTCGCGGGCCGGGACACCCGCGGGGACGTCGGCGCCCGGCTCCGGCGTATGCGCCGTGGTGCGCGCGGAGTTGCGGGCCTGGAGCTCGTCCAGCAGCTCGTGTTCCCCGCGCCCGCGGATCAGCAGCAGGACGAACGGATCCTGGTCGAGGATCCGTGCCACCTGATGGCACAGGGCCGCTGTGTGCGGACAGTGGTCCCACGCCCCGCAGCCGCACTCGGGCTCCAGATCGCCGATGCCGGGCAGCAGCTCCACGCCGGCGGCCAGCGCGTCCTCCGCGAGGTGCGGCGGTATGTCGTGGTCGAGCAGTGCCGCGATATGGCCGGCGCGGTCGGCCACCAGGCCGAGCAGCCGGTCCCAGTCGGCCGCCGAGAGTTCCTGGACCATCACATCGGAGCGGTACGGCGTGCCGTCACGGTCGCGGACCAGCGCGGTGATCCGGCCCGGCCGCACCGACACCGCGCCCACCGCCCCCGCACGGGCGTGCCTGCGCCCCGACTTCACCTGACGGCCGTCCAGAGCGGCGTCCTCCAGGGCCTTGAGCCAGGCCCGCCCCCACCAGCTCCGGGCGAAGCTCTGCCCGGGCTCGGGAGGCAGGGCGGGGAAGGTGAGTTCGGTGCCGCCGGTGCTGTCGTGTCCGGTCATCGGCCGGTCCCCCTCAGTGCGACGAGTTCGGTGAGTTCGGCGACGGTGAGTTCGGTCAGGGCGGTCTCCGCGGAGGAGCCCAGGACGGAGTCCGCGAGGGCCTGCTTGCGCGCGAGCATCTCGGCGATCCGGTCCTCGATCGTCCCCTCGGCGATCAGCCGGTGCACCTGCACGGGCTGGGTCTGGCCGATGCGGTACGCGCGGTCGGTCGCCTGTGCTTCCACCGCGGGGTTCCACCAGCGGTCGAAGTGCACCACATGGCCCGCCCGGGTGAGGTTCAGCCCCGTCCCGGCCGCCTTCAACGACAGCAAGAAGACCGGAACTTCACCGTCCTGGAAGCGCCGGACCATCTCCTCGCGCCGTGGCACCGGCGTACCGCCGTGCAGCAGCTGCGCGGTCACACCCCGGGACGTCAGGTGCCGCTCCAGCAGCCTGCCCATCCGGACGTACTGCGTGAAGACCAGGACGCTCACTCCTTCGGCCAGAATCGTGTCCAGCAGTTCGTCGAGCAGCTCGACCTTGCCCGAGCGGCCCCGGATGCGCGGGGTGCCCTCCTGGAGGCCGTCCTCCTTGAGGAACTGCGCCGGGTGGTTGCAGATCTGCTTCAGGCCGGTGAGCAGCTTGACGATCAGGCCACGCCGCTCGAAGCCGTCCGCGGCCTCCACCTCGGCGAGCATCTCCCGCACCACGGCCTCGTAGAGAGCCGTCTGTTCCTTGGTGAGCGCGACCGTGCGATCGGTCTCGGTCTTGGGTGGCAGCTCGGGGGCGATGCCCGGGTCCGACTTGCGCCGGCGCAGCAGGAACGGGCGGATGAGCGCGGCGAGGCGTTCGGCCGCGCCGGGATCCACGCCGCCCTCGACGGCCTGCGCGTAGCGCCGGCGGAAGCCGCCGAGGGAGCCCAGGATGCCGGGCGTCGTCCAGTCGAGGATGGCCCACAGCTCGGAGAGGTTGTTCTCCACCGGAGTGCCGGACAGCGCGACGCGGGCCTTGCCGCCGATGGTGCGCAGCTGCTTCGCGGTGTCGGAGTGCGGGTTCTTGACGTGCTGGGCCTCGTCGGCGACGACCAGGCCCCAGCCGGCCTCTCCCAGTCGCCGCGCGTCCAGCCGCATCGTTCCGTACGTGGTGAGGACGAACTCGCCGTCCGCCAGGCCGTCCAGACTCCGCGCGGGGCCGTGGAAGCGGCGCACGGGCGTACCGGGGGCGAACTTCTCGATCTCACGCTGCCAGTTGCCCATCAGGGAGGTCGGGCAGACGACCAGGGTTGGTCCGGCCGCGTCCCGCAGCGTCCCGCGG
This sequence comes from Streptomyces sp. NPDC025618, assembly GCF_055558795.1. Lineage (NCBI taxonomy): Bacteria > Bacillati > Actinomycetota > Actinomycetes > Kitasatosporales > Streptomycetaceae > Streptomyces > Streptomyces sp. NPDC025618. The sequence goes on from NZ_JBVHLW010000008.1 coordinate 73,373, forward strand.
TGCAGATGCAGGGCGATGACCGTGATGGTCTTGCCGAGACCCATGTCGTCGGCGAGGCAGCCGCCCAGCCCCAGCGAGGTCATGCGGTGCAGCCAGTCGAGTCCTCGCAGCTGGTAGTCGCGCAGGGTGGCGGCGAGCGCGGGGGGCTGCGCGAGTGGTTCCTGAGCACTCTCCGGGTCGGCGATACGGTCGCGCAGCGCCGCCAGCCAGCCGCTCGCCCGGACGTCGACGAACTCTTTGGCGCCCCCGGGGCCTTCCGTCTGCGTATGTCCCGTCAGGGCCGCGCCGAGCGCTTCCACGGGGGTGAGCTTGCGGTCCTGCCGGCCCTGGGCGCGGCGTACGGACTCCGGGTCGAGGAGCACCCACTGGTCGCGCAGGCGCACGGCCGGGCGGCTGGCCTCCGCGAGGCGGTCCAGTTCGGCCTGCGTCAACTCCTCGTCGCCCACGGCGAATCGCCAGCTGAAGGTGAGCAGCGCGTCGGCCGACAGCAGGGAGGGCATCGCCGAACGGTCGTCGTCCCGGCCGTGGCCGTCGTCGTCCTGCGGGCCGACGACGGCGTACGAGGTGAGCTTGCGGGCCATTTCCTTCGGCCAGTGCACCTGGACGCCGGCGGCGTCCAGCGCCTCGGAGGCCGCGCCGAGCAGTTCGCCGACCTCTTCGTCGGCGAGGTCGAGGGCGTCGGGGGCCGGGGCCGACAGCAGGGGAGCGAGAGCGGGCCAGGCGTGGGCGGCGCGGCGCAGGGCGAGCAGCGCGTTCATGCGTGCTCCCTTGCCGAGCGAGGCCGTGAGGGGCGAGGCGCCGGACCATACGTCGGCCGCGTCCGCGACGAGTGCCGGGTCGGCGAGGCTGTGCAGTTGGAGCACGGCGCGGAACCGCGGGGAGGCGTCCTGTGCGTCGGTGAGTCCCAGCACCTCGACGCGGAGGGACAGCCGTACGCCGGCGTCGTGTCCGGCTGCCACGCTGTCCGCCCACGCGCGCTGTTCGGGCATGCGCCGGGGCTCGGCGGCGGCGAAGGCGGGGCCGCCCGCCGCGACCGCGGCGGCGGGAGTGCGCGGCAGGCCGTCGGCCACGGCGTCCAGGAAGGCGCGTACGAGCCGTTCGGGCTCGGGGAGCAGCAGGGGGCCGCCGCCGTCGTGCGGGAGCGGCACGCAGTGCGCGGCGGGCGGCATGGCGGCCGCCAGCTCCCGGATCCGGGTCATGTCCTCGGGGGCCAGCGGTCCGACGCGCCAGGCGTCGTGGTCCGTCGCCGTCAGCCCGGGGAGCAGGCGGCCGCGGGCGGCCAGTTGCAGGGCGAGCACTGCCGCCGTACCCCAGAAGGTGGCCGCCTCGTCGGCGCGTGCCGCGCGGGCGCGGGTGAGGACCGGCACGGCTTCACGCACGGGCATCACCACGGCCCGGACCGTCGTGGTGGAGACGCCGGTGCCGTCGTCGACGGCGACGGTCAGTTCCTCGACGCCGCCCGGTGCGGCGGGCGGGTCCTCGTCCGGCCGCCAGAAGGCCACGCGGCCGGTGCGTGCCGGGTCACCGGGGAGGAAGACCGCCGAGCACTGTGCGAGCCGGGAGATCTCGGAGGGCGTTGCGGCAGGGGGTGGTGTCACTGGGCTGAGCATTCCTCAAATTTGACTAGTGGAGCTCGGAGCGGCCGAGGATACAGGGAAGCCCTGCCGGAAGCGCCTCCTCCGCGTGTGACGCGCGACACGTGCCGCCCGTGGTCTCGCCGGGGTGCACCCAGCCCCCCGCGGCCAGGGGGGAATGCCCCCGGCGGTTCCGGGTGGTGCCGCCATGGCTGCCGGACGCCCCGGATCCGTACGTTCTGTGAGGTCAGCCCACCGGTCCGAACTCCCCGGAGCCCTCATGCGCCAGGCCGCCACCCCGCTCGCGGAACGCGCCGCGGGCAGCGATTTCGCGCCGCTCCTGCGCCTGGTCCGGGAGGAAGGACTCCTCGGCCGGCGCAGGGGCAGGTACGCGTTCACCATCGCAGCCGACCTGCTCGCACTCGCCGCCACGGCCGCCGGCACCGCGCTCGTGGGGGACACCTGGTGGGCCGTCCTGCTGGCCGTGCCCGCCGCCGTCTTCTGCGCCCGGATCGCCTTCGTCGGCCACGACAGCGGGCACGCGCAGATAGCCGCCACCCGGCGCGCCAACCGCGTACTCGGCCTCCTGCACGCGAACCTCCTGCTGGGCATGAGCTACGCCTGGTGGAACGACAAGCACATCCGTCACCACGCCAACCCCAACCACATCGACAAGGATCCGGACGTCGGCGTCGGCGCGCTCGTGTGGACGCAGCGACAGGCCGCACAGCGGCAGGGATTCACCCGCTGGCTCACCCGCCACCAGGCCCGGCTCTTCTTCCCCATGCTCCTGCTCGAAGGCATCGCCCTGAAGGTTTCGAGTGTGCGTGACCTCATAAGGCAGGAGGCACGCGATCGGCGCGTCGAAGCGGCACTTCTCACCCTGCACACGGTGGGCTACGCGACGCTCCTGCTGTCCGTACTGTCCCCCGGCAAAGCGCTGGTCTTCGCGCTGGTCCACCACGCGCTGTTCGGCCTCCATCTCGGCATGGTCTTCGCGCCCAACCACAAGGGGATGGACATGCCGGACCCGGACGGGGAGCGCTGGGGGCATCTGCGCCGCCAGGTCGTCACCTCACGGAACGTGCGGGGCGGCGCGCTGACCGACTGGTTCATGGGCGGACTGAACTATCAGATCGAGCACCACCTCTTCCCCAGCATGCCCAGGCCCCACCTGCGGCTCGCCCGGCCCCTCGTCCGCGCGCACTGCCGCGCGGTCGGGCTGCCCTACACCGAGACCGGACTGGTCGATTCCTACCGGCAGGCGCTGGGCCACATGCACGAGGTCGGTGCCCCGCTCCGGACCGGGTGAGGAACCGAACGGAACCCCGGGGCGTTCTCCAGGGCGAGCGGCAGCCGTCGCGAAGGAGGCACGGACATGAGCAACAGGACCAAGGTCGCCGTCGCCGGTGTGGTGGCGGGAGTGATCCTGCTGTGGCTGCATCCCTGGGTGGGCCTGCTGGTGCTGCTGGCGGTGCCGGCCGCCGCCTATCTGCTGCTGGACCCCGCACAGCGCAAAAGGCTCCGCAGGGTGTCCCGCAAGCAGCTGGGGCGCTAGCCGGTGAAGGCCGGGGCGAGGGCGGCGGTCATGGAGAGCCGGGGGCTCCCGGAGCCGTCCGCCGGGACGGTCCACAGGTCGGAGCCGTAATCCCCGGGCAGGGAGTAGACGAGGGTGTGCCCGTCCCGCCAGATCGCCTGGTCGTCGACGTTCCGGTGTTCGGCCGTGGCACTCTCGCGCAAGGTACGCAGATCCAGGACGTACAGCCGCCAGGGTGCGTCGGAGGAGGCGCCCTCGACGCGCTTCTTATAGGCGATACGCGTTCCGTCGGGTGAGAGGGAGGGGCACTCGACGTTGGCGTGCAGGGTACGCAGCGTCCGGTCGGAGCGGTCGCCGCGTACGAGATAGGTCCGCCCGCCGGTGGCGACGGTCGCGTAGAACCGGGTGTCGTCGGCGAAGGTGACGCCCCAGACGTTGAGATCGGATGCCCGGTGGAGGCGGCCGTCCAGGAAGAACCGGTACTCCTCGAGGTCGCGGTCCAGGCTCCAGGCGCGGGTGTCGAGCACCGAGGTGCGGGTGGAGAAGGCCGTGCCCGCGTAGGAGTCGCCGCTGACGAAGACCGTCCAGGCCACGCTCCGGCCGCTCGGGGATACCCGGGCCCGGGTGGGGATGCCCGCCAGATCGTAGTGGCGCAGCTCGCGCAGGTGCGCGTCGAGCACCACGGCGCGGTAGCTGTCGCGGAGCCTGCCGTGCACCGCTTGGAGGCAGATGCCGGTGCCCGCGGCCGCGTGGAAACGCAGGCAGCGCACTCCGGAGGAGGTACGCTGCCCGGCCGGGTCGTCCGCGGAGACCGTGGAGATCTCGTCGCGGTGCGGACCCCAGGCCATGTTGCGGAAGACGCTGAGCCCCGGAGCGTCCAGGGCGACCTTCCCGGCGCGTACGCGCGGGCCGCCCGGTTGCGCGCGGTCCTTCTCGGCCGACCGTCCGGCGGCGTGCAAGGTGGCGCCCACGGCGACACCGCCAAGGATCAGTACGGCGGCGAGCAGGGCCAGGATGCGGTTCTTGCGGTTCAACGGACAGGCTCCGGTAGGGCGTCGGGCGAGGGGCGCAGCAGCAGGGCGCTGACGGCGACGGAGACGGTGAGACCGGTCGCCGCCGCGCCCAGCGCCACGTGGTCGCCCCAGGTGGTCCAGGCCACACCGAAGGCGATCGAGCACACGAAACGGGCGGCTGCCTGACCTGTCTGGACCACCGCGAGCCCCGTGCCACGGATCGACGCGGGCACGGCGTCGGCGGTCACGGCGGCCAGCACTCCGTCGGTCGCCGCGTAGAAGCTGCCGTGCAGCGCGAGCACGACGAAGGCGAGCGTCGTCGAGTCGCCGAGCGGGGCGACCAGCAGGCCGTACGCGGTGAGCAGTGCCAGGTGGCCGCAGAGGAACAGCCTGCGGCGGCCCACCCGGTCGGCGATCGTCCCGAAGGGCACGGCCAGCAGGAGGAACGCCGCGGCTGTTCCCAGCGGCAGCAGCGGGAACCACGTCTCGGAGAGGTCCAGGCGCCGCTGGAGGGTGAGGTAGAGGAACGAGTCGCTGACGGTCGTCAGCCCCAGCAACGCGGCACAGCAGGTGAGCCGGCGCACCGACGGCCGACGCAGAACGGCCCGTAGGGGCGCGCGGCCGACGGCCGGTTCAGCCGGCGCGGGAGCGGCCCGGTGCCCCGGGACGAACAGCAGGAGCACGAGGACGCCCAGCGCCGCGACGCAGCCGCTGACGGTGAAGACGGCGTCGTAGCCGTCGGCCGCCGCCCGCAGGATCACGAAGGCGAGGAGCGGGCCGAGCAGGGCCCCGGCGGTGTCCATCGCGCGGTGCACGCCGAACGCCCGCCCTCGGGTGCCCGGTTCGCAGGCCAGGGAGATCATGGCGTCGCGTGGCGCGGTGCGCAGCCCCTTACCCGTACGGTCCGCCGCGAGCACGGCGCCGATCAACGGCACGCTGTGCGCCACCAGCAGGAGGGGCTTGCAGAAGGCGGAAAGACCGTAGCCGACCGCGGCGACCGCCTTGTGGCTCCCGCCGCCCCGGTCGGAGACCCTGCCGCCGATGAGCCGTACGAGCGCGCTGACGCCATTGTAGACGCCGTCCAGGAGGCCGAAGCCGAGCGGGGACAGGCCGAGCCCCGCGACGAGGTAGAGCGGCAGGACGGCGGTGACCATCTCCGAGGAGATGTCGGTGATCAGGCTGACGCTGCCCAGAGCGAGCACGGCTCCGGGCACCAGTGCGGCCCGCCGGCCGGGGAGGGGGTGCCGGCCGGCGGTTTCGGAAGGTTCCGGGGTGGTGCGGCTGTCCGCGAGATACACGGTCAGTTGTTCCAGATGCCGGTGATGTCCTTGCCGTCCGCGGCGTTGCCGGCGTGCGAGGTGCCGTACATGTCCTCGACCGTGCGCAGGAGGTCGTAGTGGTTGTAGGTGGCGTCGGAGGCCGAACCGGCCTGCACGGGCTGTCCGTAGAGGACCGTCGGGATGCGGTTGCCGCTCAGCCGGTTGTCCTCGTCGAAGGTGACCAGCAGCAGGCTGTTGTGGGTCTTGGCCCAGTCGGCATAGCTCTTGAGATTCTTCTGCAGCCAGGTGTCACCGGTGCCCACGGAGCAGTCGTGCATGTCGCTGCACAGATTCGGGACGACGAAGGAGACCGTCGGCAGCTTGCCGAAGTCGCCGGGGAAGGCCGTCATGGTGTGCGCCGTGCTGGTGGGGACGTTGTCGAAGCCGAACCAGGGGTTGTGCTTCTGGGCGTACTTGCCGCTCTTGCACGTGGTCGAACCCTCGCCCGGCAGGGACTCGTTGTAGCTGGCCCAGGTCCTGCCCGTGGCCAGGAGCTCGGAAGCGAGGTTCGGCGCGTCGCTGAATCCGGGGGTGACACAGCTGTCGTCGGTGACGCCCTGGGTGTCCCCGGAGAACAGGGCGTAGTAGTTCGGCTGGCTGGGGTGGGTCTCGGCGTACGACGCGGTCAGGCTGGCGCCCCCGGAGACCAGGGAGTTGATGTACGGGGCGCTGGAGCTGCCGATGACCTGGTCGTAGGCGTGGTTCTCGAAGACGACGACCACGACGTGGTCCGGCGTGGGCACGGCCGTCGCGGCCGAGGAGTCCGTGGCCCACAGCCCGAGGGACGCGGCGGCGAGCCCGAAGGCTGTGGTCAGGGCGGCGAGACGGCGGCGGGGAAGGCGCGGGGCGCGGGACTGGCTGGCTGCGGCGGGCACGGGTCCTCCGTACGGGGTGGGCGTCAGCGCGCAGGCGAAGTGGACGTGGGGAGGCGGGGGGTGGGGCCTGCGGGTTCGCTGGCAGCGTAGAGCGTTGAGGATGACATGTACACGCCTTCCAGGTGACGGGGGCGGGAACAGTGGCCGAGCGGAGCGCGACCCGTGACTGTCAGTGCCGGTGGTTAGAGTCGGATCGTCGACGTCGCGCGTGAACGGGGCGCGGCAGCGGGGTTGCCATAAGGGGGAACGGATGATGTCGGGAACGGTCAAGGCCGTGTGCCGCGGCCCGGAGCACGAGTTCAGCAAGCCCGTACGGGAGAGCATCGTGCTGCTGGAGGGGCTGGGCGTGGAGGGGGACGCCCACTCGGGGGTGACGGTGCGGCACCGCTCGCGAGTCGCTCAGGATCCCGGCCGGCCCAACCTCCGTCAGGTCCACCTGATCCACGAGGAGTTGTTCGACGAGGTCGGTGAGGCGGGCTTCACGGTGAGGGCCGGGGAGCTGGGGGAGAACGTCACCACGAGCGGCATCGACCTGCTCGGACTGCCGCGCGGGACGCGGCTGCGCCTCGGTGACCGGGCCGTCGTGGAGGTGACCGGACTGCGCAATCCCTGCCTTCAGATCGAGGCGTTCCAGAAGGGGCTGCTCAAGCAGGTCGCCGGCCGCGACGAGCACGGCACGGTGGTCCGCAAGGGAGGCATCATGGGCATTGTCCTGACGGGTGGCGAGGTCAGGCCCGGCGACTCCATACGCGCCGAACTTCCGCCCGAGCCGCACCTTCCGCTGGAACGCGTCTAGGCCGTCCCGGAGCTGGGCTGTGCGCTCCGGCGGGTCAGGCGGCGGGCAGGCCCAGCAGCGACCGGGCCACATGCTGCGGTGTCTGGCCGTGCTCGCGGGCCAGCGCGATGACCGCACGGCAGGCGAGCTCGTTCACGCCGAAGCAGAGTGCCTCCGGGGAGACCCAGCGGGCGGCCTCCGCGCTGGTCTCGTGATCGTCCTCGGCGCAGGCCGCCACATAGGCCGCCGCCGCCTCGAAGAGGTTGCTCCGGCGTCCCGCGGACGGCGGCGGCACAGGCGGCTGCCAGGCCACTTCGATGCGCTTGCGGAGCCTGTCGAACACGTCGATCACCTGCCCCCGTGAGCCGGATGCCCTGCGGTCGTTCAAGTGTGCCCGGCGCCCGTAGAGTTGAACCTCCGACGAACGAAGGGGTAACCGCCGAGTGAAGCGCTTCGACTGGCTCAGGGAGATCCGGCGGCTGGACCCGGAGAAGGACTTCCTGCGGATCTACCGGATCACCGCCACCCTCGAGTTCCCCTGGGACGTGACCCGCGCCCTCGAGCTCGCGCTCTACCGGACGTACGCCGTGCCCAGCATCGGCAGCCTCCTCGCCGCGACCGGAGAATTCCCCGACCGCACGCAGAAGCGCTACGACGACACGGCGCTGCTGCTGGACGCGGTCGTCGAGCACGGCTTCGACCACCAGAGTGGCCGGTCGGCGATCCGCCGTATCAATCAGATGCACCGCGGTTACGACATCAGCAATGACGACATGCGGTACGTCCTCAGCACCTTCGTGGTCGTCCCCGCAAGGTGGATCGACACGTACGGCTGGCGTCGCCTGTCCGAGCACGAGCGGCACGCGCTCGCCACGTACTACCGCACCCTCGGCGAGCACATGGGCATCCAGGACATCCCCCGGTCGTACGCCTGCTTCCAGCGCTTCCTCGACGAATACGAAGACGCCCACTTCGGCTGGGACGAGGGCGGGCGGAGAGTCGCGGACGCCACCCTCGATCTGATGGCGTCCTGGTATCCGCGTGCCCTCGCCCCGCTGGTGCGCGGGGCGGGCAGGGCCCTCCTGGACGAGCCGCTGCTGCGCGCGTTCCGCTACGAACAGCCGCACCCTGCCGCCCGTGCGCTGGCGCACGGCGCTCTGCGCGCCCGGGCGAAGGCCGTCCGGCTGCTGCCGCCACGCCGGACTCCTCACTACGTCCGCCAGAACCCCGAGATCAAGGGCTATCCGAACGGCTACGACATCGCGGCACTCGGCACATTCCCCACCCGCCGGTCCGGCGCGAACGCCCCCACCTGCCCGGTCCCTCACGGACGCCCGCGCCCGGACGCCGCCGCGCAGTGAGCTGACAACCTCCCGCCGCGGGGGCCTACTGGACTCGCCGGAGATATCAGTGTGTCCGATGAGGAGAAGGCGTGCGGCAGGCGGAATTCGGGCCCCAGGGCGCGCGTCCCGCCCCGGCCTCGTAACTCCGGGCTGCCCGCGCACTCCCGCGCGGGCAGCCGCCGCCGAACGGCCGCCCCCAGGCCGCGTCGGCGCGGATCAGTCCGCGACCGAGGCCAGGGCCACGACCTTGTCGATCCGGACGCGGACCACCAGCTCGCCGGGGACGCCGTTCCGTGCCCCGTACTCCTCGGCGCGTTCGTCGCCCATATAACGCCCGGCGATTCTGGTCGCCCACGCGCGCACCTCATCGAGGTCGTCGCTCAACTCGGCGCGCCCTTGGACGGTGACGAACGAGAACGGGGGCCGGTCGTCGTCCACACAGAGCGCGATCCGGCCGTCGCGGGCGAGATTGCGGCCCTTGACCGTATCCGCGCCGGTGTTGAAGACCAGGTCGTCACCATCGAGCACAAACCAGATGGGCGCGATGTGCGGGCTTCCGTCGGCGCGCACCGTCGAAAGCTTTCCGGTGCGCGTTCCCATGGAAAGAAAGGCGTGCCACTCGTCCTTGTTCATTTTCTGTGCCATGTCCCCATCTTGTGCCAACTGGCGCACAGACGTGTGCCGACAGGCCGGGCGGGTTGCCGACAGCGCGCGGGTGAGCAAGGCTGGCACGGCAGTTACGGGGAACGGCGGAACGGGGAGGCGGGACATGGCACTCAGCAAGGGACTCGACTGGATGCTTGACGACCTGACCGAGCGCGTCGAGCACATACGCCACGCGCTGGTGCTCTCCAACGACGGACTGGTGACGGGCGCCAGCGCGAGCCTCGAAAGAGAGGACGCCGAGCATCTGGCCGCCGTCGCCTCGGGGCTGCACAGCCTCGCCAAGGGCACGGGGCGGCAATTCCGGGCGGGCAGAGTGCGGCAGACGATGGTCGAATTCGACGAAGGTGTCCTCTTCGTGACGGCCGCGGGCGAAGGCAGCTGCCTTTGTGTCCTGGGCGGCCCCGACGCCGATATCGGCCATGTCGCTTATGAAATGACCCTCTTGGTCAACCGGGTCGGCGAGCACTTGAGCGTGGAGGCGCGGCAGCAGGGCGCAGCCCGTGGGGATGCCGACCGCGAGCTCTGACCGGAGTTATCCACAGGGTGAACGCGCTGTGGTCTCCCACCGCTACAGTCGTGACTGTCAGTGATCGACCTGTAGCGGGGAGGATGCCATGACGGTGCAGCAGTGCCATGAGCCGGGCACGGCGGTGGCCGGGATTCCGTTCGGGAGAGCGGCCCGGGAGCTGGAGCTCAAGCCACGCGAGTTCGAACTCGCCGTGCAACTGGGGCATGTACGGACGGTCGCGGCGGGGCCCGGCGGGCGCCGCAGAGTCCCACGCGAGGAGATCGAGAGGCATACGGCCCGGCCCGGGTTCCCCGACACGCTCCGCTCCCGGGTGTGGGTGGTCGGCACCGCCGAGGGAGCCGAGCTGATGGGCATCAGCCCGGCCCGGTTCGGCCGGCTCGCGAGAGCCGGCTGCTTCGCGCCCGTGAGGTTCTACGTCAACAGGTACCGCGCGGTGGTCTGGCACTATCTCGCGGCCGATCTCGTGGAGTTCGCCGACGCCAGCCCCGACCTGCTCACCGGCCGCACTCCTCCCGCGCTGCGCGCCGCCCTGGCGGAGAGAGAGGACAGGCGGGCCCGGACCTGGCGCGCCCGGCGGATCGACCAACTACTGGCCCTGGCCGAGGACCCGTGGGAGCGTGCCGCGGTCATGGCATCGGTGCTCGGCCCCGAGCAGTTGGCCGATGCTGTCCCCGACCCCGGTGAACGCGCCTACGTGAGTGCGCTGCGCCCGGAGCTCGCCTATGGGCGATCGAATGCCCCGGCCGGGCGCGAGGTCATCGACAGGGTGACCCTGGCGGCCGCGCCGGACGAGATCGAGCGGTATCGGCGCAGGCTCGCCGTCGCGCTGGCCGAAGCCCGTGTGATCCGGCCGGCGCCGATGCCGGACGGGCCACCGGTCGCCGGTTCACAGGTCGTTCCCGCCCTGAGGGCAGCAGAGCCGATGGCTGCCACGTCGGGGTCGCCCACGGCAGAGACCGGTGGATCGCCGGGCGCGCGTCAGGCGACACCGTCGGGGTTCCGCGCGCTGTGGAGATGGCTGCGACGCGGGAGAGCGCCGCTCGCCCGCGATTGAAGCCACTTTCACGGCACCTTGCGGAACAGCCCCTCCTGCATCACGGACACCAGAAGTCTGCCCTCGCGGTCGAAGATCTGGCCGCGCGCCAGGCCCCTGGCGCCCGTCGCGATGGGCGACTCCTGTTGGTAGAGGAACCACTCGTCGGCACGGATGGGCCGGTGGAACCACATCGCGTGATCCAGGGACGCCAGGTCGAAACCGCGCGGACCCCACAGCGGTTCCACCGGGATGCGCACCGCGTCGAGGAGCGTCATGTCGCTGGCGTAGGTGAGGGCGCAGGTGTGCACCAGTGGATCGTCACCGAGCGGCCCCAGGGCGCGCATCCACACCGCGCTGCGCGGTTCCGCCTCGGCCAGCTCCTGCGCCGTCCAGCGCAGCCGGTCCACGTAACGGATATCGAAGGCGAGCCGGCGCTCCATGTGCCGCAGAGCGTTCGGCAGCTCTCCGCCGAGGTGCTCGCGGATCTCGTCCGCGAGCCGCGGCAGTTCCTCCGGACCCGGCACGTCGGGCACCGCCATCTGGTGCTCGAAGCCCGGCTCGGGCTGATGGAAGGAAGCGGTGAGATTGAAGATCGTTCGCCCCTGCTGGACGGCCACCACCCGCCGTGTGGTGAAGGACCGCCCGTCGCGGACCCGCTCCACCTGGTACACGATCGGCACGCCCGGCCGTCCCGGGCGCAGGAAGTACGCGTGCAGCGAGTGGACCGGGCGGCCACCGTCGGTGGTCCGCCCGGCCGCGACCAGCGCCTGGCCGGCGACCTGTCCGCCGAAGACCCGCTGGAGGGACTCGTCCGGGCTGCGGCCCCGGAAGATGTTCAGATCGATCTGCTCCAGGTCGAGCAGACCCACCAGACGGTCGGTCGGACTGGCCATCGGTACTCCTCTGCTGGTGCGGCGCCGCGCGCGGGCGGCGCCTCGGAGGCTACAGCTGACCCACGTCCATGACGCGCACCACCGCGCGGCCTTCCTCGTCGGAAGCCGCGAGATCCACCTCGGCGGAGATGCCCCAGTCGTGGTCGCCGTTCGGGTCGGCGAAGGTCTGCCGGACCCGCCACAGACCGTCCTCCGGCTTCTCCTCGATGCGCAGCAGCTTCGGCCCGCGGGCGTCGGGGCCGGTGCCCAGCTCCTCGTACTCGTCCCAGTACGCGTCCATGGCCTCGGCCCAGCGGTCCTCGTCCCACCCGGCCTCGGCGTCCATCTCGCCGAGCTCGCCGACCTTGTCGAGCGCGGCGAGCTCGACCCGGCGGAACAGCGCGTTGCGCACCAGCACCCGGAAGGCGCGGGCGTTCGAGGTGACGGGCTTGACCTGGTCGGCGCGCTCCCGTGCCTCCTCCGCCGTCTCCTCCTCGGGGTTGGCCAGCTGCTCCCACTCGTCCAGCAGGCTGGAGTCGACCTGCCGGACCATTTCACCCAGCCAGGCGATCAGATCCTCGAAGTCGTCGGACTTCAGGTCGTCGGGCACGGTGTGGTCCAGCGCCTTGTACGCCCCGGCGAGGTAGCGCAGCACGATGCCCTCGGTCCGCGCGAGGTCGTAGAAGGAGGTGAACTCCGTGAAGGTCATGGCCCGCTCGTACATGTCGCGGATGACCGACTTCGGGGACAGCGGGTGGTCGCCGACCCAGGGGTGGCTCTTGCGGTAGAGGCCGTAGGCGTGGGTGAGCACCTCCTCCAGCGGCTTGGGGTAGGTGACGTCCATGAGGCGCTCCATGCGGTCCTCGTACTCGACGCCGTCCGCCTTCATCGCCGCCACGGCCTCGCCCCGCGCCTTGTTCTGCTGGGCGGCCAGGATCTGCCGTGGGTCGTCCAGCGTCGACTCGACCACCGAGACCATGTCCAGCGCGTAGGACGGGGACTCCGGGTCGAGGAGCTCGAAGGAGGCGAGCGCGAAGGTCGAGAGCGGCTGGTTGAGCGCGAAGTCGGACTGGAGGTCGACCGTCAGCCGTACGATCCGGCCCTCGGCGTCGGGCTTGTCGAGCTGCTCCACCACACCGCCGTCGAGCAGCGAGCGGTAGATGGCGATGGCGCGGCGGATGTGCCGCAGCTGGTTCCGGCGCGGCTCGTGGTTGTCCTCCAGCAGACGGCGCATCGCCTCGAAGGCGTTGCCCGGGCGCGCGATGACCGCCAGCAGCATCGCGTGAGTGACCCGGAAGCGGGAGGTGAGCTGCTCGGGCTCGGAGGCGATGAGCTTCTCGAAGGTGTTCTCGCCCCAGTTGACGAAGCCCTCGGGAGCCTTCTTGCGGACCACCTTGCGGCGCTTCTTGGGGTCGTCGCCCGCCTTCGCCAGCGCCTTCTCGTTCTCCACGACGTGCTCGGGTGCCTGGGCGACGACGAAGCCCGCCGTGTCGAACCCGGCCCGGCCGGCCCGGCCGGCGATCTGGTGGAACTCCCGGGCGCGCAGCGTCCGCACCCGCTGGCCGTCGTACTTGGTGAGGGCGGTGAACAGCACCGTGCGGATCGGCACGTTGACGCCGACGCCCAGCGTGTCCGTACCGCAGATGACCTTCAGCAGGCCCGCCTGCGCCAGCCGCTCCACGAGCCGGCGGTACTTGGGCAGCATGCCGGCGTGGTGGACGCCGATGCCGTGGCGCACATAGCGCGAGAGGTTCCGGCCGAACTTGGTGGTGAAGCGGAAATTGCCGATCAGCTTGGCGATCTCCTCCTTCTCCTCGCGCGAGCACATGTTGATGCTCATCAGCGCCTGCGCCCGCTCCACGGCGGCGGCCTGGGTGAAGTGGACGATGTAGACCGGTGCCTGATGCGTCTGCAGCAGCTCGGTCAGGGTCTCGGTCAGCGGCGTCGCGCGGTATTCGTAGGAGAGGGGGACGGGGCGGGTCGCCGACCGGACCACGGCGGTGGGCCGGCCCGTGCGGCGGGTGAGGTCCCCCTCGAATTTGGAGACGTCACCCAGCGTCGCCGACATCAGGACGAACTGCGCCTGCGGCAGTTCGAGCAGCGGGATCTGCCAGGCCCAGCCCCGGTCGGGTTCCGCGTAGAAGTGGAACTCGTCCATGACGACCTGGCCGATGTCGGCGTCCTTGCCGTCCCGCAGCGCGATGGAGGCGAGGACTTCGGCCGTGCAGCAGATGATGGGCGCGTCGGCGTTGACCGACGCGTCACCCGTGAGCATGCCGACGTTCTCCGTGCCGAAGATCTTGCACAGGTCGAAGAACTTCTCCGAGACCAGCGCCTTGATGGGCGCGGTGTAGAACGTCACCTGGTCGTTGGCGAGCGCGGTGAAATGCGCTCCCGCCGCGACGAGGCTCTTCCCCGAGCCGGTCGGCGTCGAGAGGATCACGTTCGCTCCGGAGACGACCTCGATCAGTGCCTCCTCCTGCGCGGGGTACAGCGTGATACCCCGCTCCTCGGCCCAGGTCGAAAAAGCTTCGAAGAGGGCATCGGGGTCGGCATGGCTCGGCATCTGATCGATAAGGGTCACCCCTCCATACTGCCTGGCCCCGGGCCGTATCAGAGAACCGGGCGGCCGGATGAAGATCATCGGACGCTACGCTGAGTCGCCGACCTGGCGTCAGGAATGCACGACGTCGGCCAACAAAAGGGGTGAAACGACCATGATGGGACCGGCGCACTCGCTCTCGGGCGCTGCCGCCTGGCTGGGGGTGGGGGCCGCGGTCGCCGCCGCGGGCCACCCGATGCCGTGGCCGGTGCTGATCGTCGGTGCCCTGATCTGCGCCGGCGCGGCACTCGCGCCCGACCTCGACCACAAGTCGGCGACCATATCGCGAGCCTTCGGCCCGATATCCCGCTCACTGTGCGAGATCATCGACAAGCTCTCGCACGCCGTCTACAAGGCCACCCGAGGCCACGGTGACCCGCGGCGCAACGGCGGCCACCGCACCCTCACCCACACCTGGCTGTGGGCGGTCCTGATAGGGGTCGGCGCTTCGGTGCTCGCGATGACCGGCGGCCGCTGGGCGGTGCTCGGCATCCTCTTCGTCCACCTCGTGCTCGCCGTCGAGGGACTCCTGTGGCGGATGGCCAGGACGTCCAGTGATGTCCTGGTGTGGCTGCTCGGCGCCACCAGCGCCTGGATACTCGCCGGCGTCCTGAACCAGCCGGGCAACGGCTCCGACTGGCTGTTCGGCGACCCGGGCCAGGAGTACATGTGGCTCGGCCTGCCCATCATCCTCGGGGCGCTCGTGCACGACATCGGTGACGCGCTCACCGTCTCCGGCTGCCCGATCCTGTGGCCCGTCCCGATCGGCCGCAAGCGCTGGTATCCGGTGGGCCCGCCGAAGTCCCTGCGCTTCCGGGCGGGCAGCTGGGTGGAGCTGAAGGTCCTGACGCCAGTGTTCATCCTGCTCGGAGGGGCGAGCGGGCTCGGCGCCCTGGATCTCATCTGATCCCCGGGGCCCGGCCCGCCATCGGCCTACCGGTGCCAGGAGCGCCACAGCGCCGCGTACGCCCCGTTTGCTGCGACCAACTCGTCGTGACTGCCCAGCTCGGTGATGCGGCCCTCCTCCGCCACCGCGATCACATCCGCGTCATGGGCGGTGTGCAGCCGGTGCGCGATCGCCACGACCGTACGTCCCTCCAGCACCCTCGCCAGTGAGCGCTCCAGGTGCCGGGCCGCCCGTGGATCCAGCAGCGACGTCGCCTCGTCCAGCACCAGCGTGTGCGGGTCGGCGAGGACGAGCCGCGCCAGGGCGATCTGCTGGGCCTGGGCGGGAGTGAGCGACAGCGCACCGGACCCGACCTCCGTGTCGAGACCCCGCTCCAGGGCTCGCACCCAGGCATCCGCGTCCACGGCGCCGAGAGCGGTCCAGAGCTCATCGTCATCGGCGGTCGTGCGGGCGAGCAGCAGGTTGTCGCGCAGTGAGCCCACGAAGACGTGATGCTCCTGATTCACCAGGGCCACATGCCGCCGCACCCGCTCCACGGGCATCCGGGCCAGCTCGGCGCCGCCGAGCGTCACCGCGCCGGAGCGCGGGGCGTAGATGCCCGCCAGCAGCCGCCCCAGCGTCGACTTGCCCGCGCCGGACGGCCCGACGAGTGCCACCCGGCTGCCCGGCCTGACCTCCAGCGACACCCCGTGCAGCACATCGCTGCCCGCGCGGTAGCCGAACCTGACCTCGTCGGCCCGCACGTTCCGGCCCTTCGGTTCCGTACCCTCGACCCCGGCGTCGGGCTCGATCTCGCGGACCCCCACCAGCCGGGCCAGCGAGACCTGAGCGACCTGGAGCTCGTCGTACCAGCGCAGGATCAGCCCGACCGGTTCGATGAGCATCTGCGCGAAGAGCGCGCCCGTCGTCAGCTGACCGACCGAGACCCACCCTTGGAGGACGAAGACGCCCCCGATGATCAGCACCGCGCCGAACACCAGCGTGTGCGTCACGTTGATCACCGGGAACAGCACCGAGCGCAGCCACAGGGTGTAGCGCTCCCACTGCGTCCACTCCGAGATCCGCCGGTCGGAGAGCGCGACCCGGCGCGCGCCCAGCCGGTGGGCCTCGACGGTCCGCCCCGCGTCCACCGTCTCCGTCAGGGACGCCGCGACCGCGGCATATCCCGCGGCCTCGGACCGATAGGCACTCGGCGCCCGCTTGAAGTACCAGCGGCAGCCCACCACCAGCACCGGCAGCGCCACCAGTACGCACAGCGCCAGCGGCGGCGCCGTCAGCGTCAGGGCGCCCAGGAGCAGCGCCACCCATACGAAACCGATGGCCAACTGCGGCACGGCCTCGCGCATGGCGTTCGCCAGCCGGTCGATGTCCGTGGTGATACGGGAGAGCAGGTCGCCCGTGCCCGCCCGCTCCAGGACGCCCGGAGGCAGTGCCACCGACCGTACGAGGAAGTCCTCGCGCAGATCCGCCAGCATCTCCTCGCCGAGCACCGCCCCACGCAGCCGCACCAGCCGTACAAAGAAGGTCTGTGCGGCAAGGGCGACCGCGAACAGCGAGATCGTGCGCCCCAGATGGAGGTCACGCGCACCCGACGACAGGTCCTCGACCAAGCCGCCGAGCAGATACGGGCCGACCATGGACGCGGTCACGGCCAGCGCGTTCACCGTCACCAGCAGGACGAAGGCCCTCCGGTGCCGGCGGAACAGCCCGCGGACGTAGGCCCGTACGGTCACCGGTGCGGCCACGGGCAAGGTGGTCGCCGACTCCGGTGCCGCCGGGTCGTAGGCCGGTGGCGCCACGCCGATCATGCCGACTCCTCGATGGGCTCGATCTCCTTGAGCTCGGTGAGCTCCGATTCCAGCTCCGCGGCTCCCGCTGGCTTCTCCATGTCGCTCTCCGTGTCCGACTCCCGTGTGACGACAGCGCGATAAACGGGATGACGCAGCAGCTCACGGTGCGTTCCTTCGGCCGCGACAGCGCCTTGTTGCACAAACACCACGCGGTCGGCCCGGTCGAGCAGCAGCGGACTGGAGGAGAACACCACGGTGGTGCGGCCCTTGCGCAGAGCCTTCACCCCGTCCGCGACCCGCGCCTCCGTATGCGAGTCCACGGCGGAGGTCGGTTCGTCTAGCACCAGCACCTGCGGATCGGTCACCAGCGACCGCGCCAGTGCCAGCCGCTGGCGCTGCCCTCCCGAGAGCGAACGGCCGCGCTCGGTGATCCGGGTCCGCATCGGATCGCCGGAGTCGTCCGCCGACGCCTGCGCCAGCGCGGTCAGCACATCACCGCACTGCGCTGCGGCCAGCGCCGCTTCGGTGCTCACGGCCCCCGAAGCGGGCACGTCCAGCAGCTCCGCGAGCGTCCCCGAAAGCAGCACCGGATCCTTGTCCTGGACGAGCACCGCGGCGCGGGCCGTGTCCAGTGGGAGCTCATCCAGTGCCACACCGCCGAGCCGGGCCGAGGCCACCCCGGTGGTGTCGCCCGGCGCATGCCCGCCCAGCCGGTCGGCCAGCCTTCCCGCGGCATCCGGGTCACCGCACACCACCGCGGTCAGCAGGCCGGCAGGCGCGAGCACACCGCTCGCCGGGTCGTGGAGATCGCCTGACGGGGCCGGCCCGCGGTCCGCGTCGTCCGCCGCCGGTACCGTGCGCTGGAGGGCGAGTACCCTGGCCGCGCGCGCCGCGGACGGACGGGAGAAGGAGTACGCCATGGCGATCTCCTCGAACTGGCGCAGCGGGAAGAGCAGGAAGGTGACCATGCCGTAGACGGTGACCAGTTCGCCGACGCCGACGCGCCCGTCCTGGACCAGCCCGACGCCGTACCAGACCACGGCGATCAGCAGCAGCCCCGGCAGGGCCACCTGCACCGAGGCGATCAGCGCCCACATCCGGGCGCTGTGCACGGCTGCCTTGCGTACCTCCTGCGACGCCCGCCGATAGCGGGCCAGGAACAGTTCCTCGCCGCCGATGCCCCGCAGCACACGCAGCCCGGCCACCGTGTCCGAGGCCAACTCCGTCGCCCGGCCGGCCTTCTCGCGCTGCTCGTCCGCACGCTTCGTCGCGCGAGGCAGCAGCGGCAGCACGGCCAGCACCAGCACAGGCACGCCGATCGCCACCACGACACCCAGCGCGGGCTGGTAGATCACCAGGGCCACACACACTGCCACGGTGGTGAACGCGGCCGAGGCGAAGCGCGACAGCGCCTCCACGAACCAGCCGATCTTCTCCACATCACCGGTCCAGACGGCGACCACTTCACCCGCCGCGACACGCCGGGTCAGAGTGGCCCCCAACTCGGCTGTCTTGCGGGCCAGAAGCTGCTGCACCCGGGCCGCCGCCGTGATCCAGTTGGTGACGGCGGTACGGTGCAGCATCGTGTCACCCAGGGCGATGAGGATGCCGAGCAGCACCATCAGGCCACCCGCCAGCGCCAGCCGTATGCCCGACCGGTCGACGACCGCCTGTACGGCGACGCCCATGGTCACCGGCAGCAGGGCCACGGACACCATGTGCAGGGTGCCCCACAGCATGGCCTTGACCTGTCCCACCAGTTGGTTCCGCCCCAGCCACAGCAGCAGATGAGGTCCGGACCGCACGTCGGGCCGGCCGGGGTCGGGATAGGGGAGATCGCGAATCTGCATGTCATCCCGGGGTCGAGTGAAGGGTGGGAGCGCTGAAAGGTTCGCGCCACCGGGATGCTGGGTTCAACTGGTTTTCCCGCAGCGACGACACATCAGGCCAAAGGGGCTCTGGCGCGCCGCCCCACGACGCGCTTCACTCCTGCCCCATGAGACGACTGCTTCTCGCGCTGTGCGCCGCGGCCATCGGGCTGTCGCTGGGCGTGAACCCGGCTACGGCCGCGGGCCCGCCGACCGAGTTCGGCACCGACTGGCACGACCCGGTCACCGCCGCCCCGCCGATAGCCACCCCGGACACCCGGTCCTGCAAGGTGACCGTCGCCGACACCGAATTCCGCGACTACACGCCCTACAAGAACACGTACACGCCGCCCAAGGGCTGTGGTGACCACTGGAGCAAGGTGGTCCTGCGGCTCGAAGGGGCTGTCGCCGGACGGCAATTCGATCGCCTGGGCTATCTGCACATCGGCGGCGTCGAGGTCCTGCGCACCTCCACACCCGAGCCGTCACCCCAGGGCATCGCCTGGAACGTGGAGAAGGACGTCACCCGCTATGCCGCCACGCTGCGGAACGAGCAGCCTGTCGAGATGCTCATCGGCAACACCGTGGACGGCACGTACACCGGCGTCATCAAGGTCAAGGTCACGTTGACGTTCTACGCCGCCGAAGGGCCGGTGAAGGCCGCGTCCACTCCGGACAGGGTTCTCACCCTCGACGGTGCGCACAGTGCGGGAGCGGCCTACGAGGGTCAGCTGACCACGCCGCGCAACAGCGAGCGGATCGTGGCCGAGGTCTACGCGACGGGCTCGGGTGGCGGGTGCGAGGAGTTCTGGTACCTCACCGTGCCCGACTCCACGCCGTACTCGTGCAGGGCCAAGGACGGCCCCTATCGGGAGGTCCAGGTCGCGGTGGACGGCCGCCTGGCGGGCATCGCCGCGCCGTTCCCGACGGTATGGACCGGAGGCTGGTCCAACCCCTTCCTGTGGTACGTGATTCCGGGCCCGCGCGCTTTCGACGTGCGCCCCGTCGAGTACGACCTCACGCCCTTCGCCGGGCAGCTGAACGACGGCAAGCCGCACCGGGTCACGGTCTCCGTGGCGGGACTGCCCGACGGGCAGAGCGGCTGGAGCACGCCCACCAACATCCTCGTCTGGCAGGACGCCAAGTCGGCCGTGGTCACCGGCGCGTTGACCACCCACGACGCGGGGGATCCCCGCAACACCACCGCCTACGAGCCCGGTGCCGAGCGGCATCTGCGAGCCGACGGTGGGCACTTGCTGACCGTAGCCGGATACCTCGACACCTCGCATGGCCGTGTGACGACGACCGTCACGCGGAACCTCACGGGTCGCTCAGACCACCGCTGGAACGAGAGCGAGACGACGGACGCGCTCCAGGCGCGCTGGAACGACGATGAGACGGTCACGACAGCGGGGCACGGGCCCGCCACCACGACCCGGACCCACCGGACCTACACCATGGACGGGGCGACGACGGTCTCGACCGGAGACCGTCTGCGCACGGTCATGACGATGGGGGACGGGGCGGACAGTGTCACTCTGCGTGCAGGCAAACGTCTCACCTGGTCGAGTTTTGACGACACCTATAAGGGTGATGCCGCGTACAACCAGAACGTATCGCGCGACCAGCGGCACGCGACCGGCATCTCGCGCGAGCGGTACCGCCTCGAAGGGCCAGGCTCCTGCTACGACCGGACGCTGGCGACGGCCCAGGGCGAGCTGACGGAGGACCGGCAGCGCTGCTGACCGGCGCGGTCGGGCGGGATCCCGGGGAACGCTGCCCCGAGGTCCCGCCTCCCGGCGGGCAGCAGCGTCAGCAGTGCTGGTCCGGGCCGTTCAGCAACTCGGCCAGCAGGCCGCCGAGCAGTTCACGCCGCTCGGCGGAGAGCGGGGCGAGGGTGTCCTCGACGGCGGTCCGCCGGGCTTCACGCAGAGCGCGCAGGGTGGAGCGACCGCGATCGGTGAGCTCGATCCGGATGACCCGCCGGTTGGACGGATCCGGGACCCGGCGCACGGAACCGTGCTCCTCCAGGGCGTCGACCAGCGTGGTCACGGCGCGCGGCACGACCTCGAGCCGCTGGGCGAGATCAGCCATACGCGGCGGCTCCTCGCAGTGCGCGACGGTGCGCAGCAGACGGGCCTGAGCGGGCGTGATGCCAACCGGTCCCAGATAGAGCTTCTGCGCCCGGTGGAGCCTGCGGGTGAGACGCAGCAGCTGTTCGGCGAGCTGGGCGGACGAATCGGAAGCGGTCATGATCAGAGGTTACAGGACCCAGTGCATTGTGAGTATAGGTAACAATGAGCTATGCTCGCTAGCGATCGGATCTCCACTGCCGGCCTCGCCGACCTCGCGAGCCTCGCCGACCTCGCGAGCCTCGCCGACCTCGCGAGCCTCGCCGGCTTCGCGGGCCGGTAGGTTGCCGGTCTCGTTCGCACCTCTCTCGCACACCCTTCGTGATCAGAGAATCAGGAGCCCATGCGTCACGACCAACCTGACTGGACACCCCCGCCCGCAGACCCCGAGCAACCCGCGCAAGTGCGCAGGATCCTCGGGCTCTTCCGTCCCTACCGCGGCAGACTCGCCCTCGTCGGGCTGCTCGTCGCCGCCTCCTCACTGGTGTCGGTCGCCTCGCCCTTCCTGCTGCGTGAGGTGCTCGACGTAGCCATCCCGCAAGGCCGTACGGGCCTTCTCAGCCTGCTGGCGCTCGGCATGATCGCGGCCGCGGTCGTGAACGGCATCTTCGGCGTGGCGCAGACGCTGATCTCCACCACGGTCGGCCAGCGGGTGATGCACGACCTGCGCATCGCGGTCTACGACCGGCTCCAGCGCATGCCCCTCGCCTTCTTCACCCGGACCCGCACGGGTGAGGTGCAGTCGCGCATCGCCAACGACATCGGCGGCATGCAGGCCACGGTGACGTCGACCGCCACCTCGCTGGTCTCCAATCTCACCAGTGTCGTCGCCACGGTGGTGGCGATGCTGGCCCTGGACTGGCGGCTCACGGTCGTCTCCCTGCTGCTCCTGCCGGTCTTCGTATGGATCAGCCGTCGCGTCGGCCGCGAGCGCAAGAAGATCACCTCTCAGCGGCAGAAGCAGATGGCCGCCATGGCGGCCATGGTCACCGAGTCGCTGTCGGTGAGCGGCATTCTCCTCGGCCGTACCATGGGCCGCTCCGACTCCCTCACCCGCGCGTTCTCCCAGGAGTCCGAACGGCTCGTCGGGCTCGAGGTCCGCGCGAACATGGCCGGGCGCTGGAGGATGTCCACCATCGGCGTGGTCATGGCGGCCATGCCCGCTCTCGTCTACTGGGCGGCCGGTATCGCGCTGCAAGCAGGCGGCCCCGGCATTTCCCTCGGCACCCTGGTCGCCTTCGTCTCACTCCAGCAGGCCCTCTTCCGGCCGGCGATCAGCCTGCTGACCACGGGCGTGCAGATGCAGACCTCTCTCGCTCTCTTCCAGCGGATCTTCGAATACCTCGACCTGCCGGTGGACATCGCCGAGCCGGAAGAGCCGGTACGGCTGGAGAAGGTGCGCGGCGAAGTCCGCTTCGAGGACGTCACGTTCTCCTACGAGGCGCAGCGTTCCGGGGAACCGCCCAGACAAGCGCTCAGCGGCATCGACCTGGAGGTTCCGGCCGGTGGCAGCCTGGCCGTCGTCGGCCCGACCGGCTCGGGCAAGAGCACCCTCAGCTATCTGGTGCCGCGGCTGTACGACGTCGCCGGCGGTCGGGTGCTCCTGGACGGGGTCGACGTCCGTGACCTGGATTTCGATACGCTCGCCCGCGCGGTCGGAGTGGTCTCGCAGGAGACGTATCTCTTTCATGCCTCGGTCGCCGACAATCTGCGATTCGCCAAACCGGATGCCACGGACGAGGAGATGGTGGAGGCGGCCAAGGCCGCGCAGATCCATGAGCACATCGCTTCCCTGCCCGACGGCTATGACACCCTCGTCGGTGAGCGCGGCTACCGCTTCTCCGGAGGCGAGAAGCAGCGATTGGCCATCGCCCGCACGATTCTCCGCGATCCTCCTGTCCTCATCCTGGACGAAGCGACCAGCGCCCTGGACACGCGCACGGAGCACGCGGTGCAGCAAGCCATCGACGCCCTTTCCGCAGGCCGCACGACGATCACCATCGCGCACCGGCTTTCTACTGTCCGCGATGCCCATCAAATCGTCGTGCTCGACGGAGGACGCATCGCCGAGCGCGGCACCCATGAGGAACTCCTCGCGGACGATGGCCACTACGCCGCCCTCGTGCGCCGCGACGCCCACCTCGCGGCGAGCGTCTGAGGGAGATCTGAGGAAGAGGGGTCGGACGGCCAGGGCCTGGGAGAAGCCGCATCGGACGGGTGTGCGAGGCGAAGGGGGAGGGGATTCAATGGATCATGACGCAATCCGAATCCCTGCCTGTCGACGGTGGCGGAGCCGTCGGCCCCCCGCATCCGGTGAAGGCGGCAGGCTTCCACTCCAGGTCCTCCGTCCGCCAGCTCGCTGCGGCATCGGTCGGCAACGCCGCCGAATGGTACGACTGGTACGCCTATTCGTTCCTCGCGACCTACTTCGCAGATCAGATCTTCCCCAAGGGCTCAGGAAACTCCCTGGTGCCCCTGCTGTCCAGCTTCGCCGTCTTCGCCGTCGGCTTCTTCATGCGTCCGGTCGGAGGTCTCCTGATGGGGGCCGTCGCCGACCGCCGAGGTCGACGGGCCGCGCTGACCGTCACCATTCTGCTCATGGGCGGCGGCAGCCTGCTGGTGGCACTCACGCCCACCTACGCCTCCGTGGGCGTCCTCGCGCCGGTGGTGCTCGTCATTGCCCGCCTGGTCCAAGGACTCTCCGTCGGAGGGGAATTCGCGGCCTCGACGACCTTCCTCATCGAATCGGCCGGCCCCGGCCGAAGGGGGCTGTTCTCCAGCTTCCAATACGTGTCCACCACGCTCGGACAGCTCCTCGCGTCCGGCAGCGCGGCCCTTCTGGCCCACCTCCTCACGGATGACCAGATGGGTGACTGGGGCTGGCGCGTTCCCTTTCTTTTCGGAGCCCTCATCAGCCTTGTCGGGTTCTGGATCCGGCAGGGAGCACACGAGACGCATGAGGTGGTGCGCGAGGCAGCCGCGCGACCGTCGCTGTGCGAAGGCATGCGCCGCTATCCCCGCCAGTCACTCCTGATTTGCGGGATCACGGCGGGCGGCACCCTCGCCTACTACACCTGGACCACCTACCTGCCGACATACGCCCAGGTGAACGCCGATATCAGCAAAGGCGACGCACTGCTCGCGGGGACGATCTCCCTGGCCTTCTTCGCCGTACTCCAGCCGCTCGGCGGCATGTTGTCGGACCACATCGGGCGCAAGCCCTTGCTGATCGGCTTCGCAGTG
Organism: Streptomyces sp. NPDC025618; assembly: GCF_055558795.1. NCBI lineage: Bacteria > Bacillati > Actinomycetota > Actinomycetes > Kitasatosporales > Streptomycetaceae > Streptomyces > Streptomyces sp. NPDC025618. The sequence goes on from NZ_JBVHLW010000008.1 coordinate 97,454, forward strand.
GGATTCGCAGCCCTCGCGGTGCCGCTGCTGCACGCGGTCGACGGATCCTTCACCTCGCTGCTGCTGGTCCAGTGCGCCGGGATGGTACTGCTCACGGGATACACCTCCGTGGCGGCAGCTGTGAACGCCGAGGTATTCCCCGCCCGCGTGCGGGCCGCTGGAATCGGCTTCCCCTATTCCCTGACGGTCGCGCTCTTCGGCGGCACCGCGCCCTATGTCGGCACCTGGTTCAAGCAGTCAGGCCACCCGAGTGCCTTCCCCTGGTACGTCGCGGCGCTCTGCGTGGTCTCGGCCTGTGTCTATCTGCTGCTCCCGGAGACCGCGAAACGCCCGCTCGATCACTGATACAGCAACGGTATCCGGGGGTTGTGCCCCTGGTATCCGCGATGGGTGGGGTGCCGGGCCGGCCACTGAGGCACAGGCCAGGAGACGCCGATTGGAGCTCGGCTCTCCCCGGCTAAGTGGTGGGCCCCACGGCCGTCAGCGATTCCGGGCACGGCTTCGACGGCCACGTACCGCTTCAACGGTCATGCCTTCCCGTACAGCCATATGCGGTTGCGGTACTAACGCGTGCCAGGTTCCGAGAACTCCGCGCGGATCGCCGTAGTATGGGCGCCCAGGGCGGGCACCGCGCCCATCACCGGCTCCCGGCCGTGGACTTCGACCGGTGGCAGGAGACCGCGCAATGGGCCTTTCGGCGAATCGAAGGCGCGCCACCGATCGCGTGCCGTCAACTGCGGATGGGCAGTGAATTCGGCGACTGTCCGAAGCCGCGCATGGGCGATTCCCGCTCCTTCGAGCAAGGCAATAGCCTCGTCCGCTGTATGCGGGTGGAATTGCTGCTCGATCACGGCTGTCAGCTCGTCGTCGTGTGCCCGTCGCAGGGGGTTGTCCGCGAAGCGGGGATCACGGATCAAAGCGGGCTGCCGGAGGACCTTTTCGCACAGTGCCTCCCACTCGCGATCGTTCTGCACGCCGAGGAAGACGCCGGCGCCGTCCCCGCAACGGTAGTGGCCGTATGGAGAGATGGAAGGGTGCCGGGCGCCACTGCGGGAAATGGGCGGGCCGCCATACGCCTCGGCGAAGTACGGATGCCCCATCCACTCCGCGAGAGCGTCGAAGAGGGAGACGGACAGTTGTGACCCTTCGCCCGTGCGCTCGCGCTCGTACAGCGCGCTGAGAATGCCTGTGTAGGCGTACATGCCTCCGGCGATGTCCGCGACGGAGATGCCGGGCCGGGCCGGCGAGTCGGTGTCGCCGGTGATCGACACCAGCCCCGCCTCGCACTGCACCAGCAGGTCGTAGGCTTTCTTGTCACGGTACGGACCTGAGGTGCCGTAGCCGGAGACATCACAAGTAATCAGGCGACGGTGCCGGGCGCGCAACTCCGCGCTGCCGAAACCGAGCCGTTCGGCGGCTCCGGGACCCAGGTTCTGTATGAACACATCGGCCCGAGTGAGTATGCGATCCAGCAGTGAGCGGTCCGGGCCGGATTTGAGATCGAGGGCGATGCTCTCCTTGCCCCGATTGACCCAGACGAAATGGGCGGACAGGCCCTTGACGCTGCGATCGTAGTCACGGGCGAAATCGCCGCGGCCCGGCCGCTCGACCTTGATGACACGCGCGCCGAGATCTGCCAGCTGGCGAGTGGCGAACGGGGCGGCGACGGCCTGTTCCAGGGCGACGACGGTGATGTCGTGCAAGGGGAGGCTCAACTCGGCTCCTTGCTGGGTGGGATCATACGACTGGGGCTGTGGACAGCCCGTCACGCTCCGATCACTCCATCCCTAGTCTCGTGCCATGGATATCGGAGAGCGGTTCAGCGTCGAGAGTTTCCCTGGTCGGTCGCCAGGGGGCGGGCCGCAGCCGGTAGGAGTAGCTGTACTCGCGGTCGGCATGCAGCAGATAGCGCTCCAGCGGCGCCGCTCCCCAGGAGTCGTTGCCGCCGACGCCAGTCTGCCGGTGATTGATGCCCAGGAATGTCTGGCCGCGTGGCTGGAGCTCGTGCGGATGGCGGGGCCCGTCCAGGTCGACGGGTGTCCAAGGGAGAGCGCTCACCTCCAACCACCCGAAGTCGTCTCCCGGTTCGGCCAGCACGGTCAGCCCGACACCACTCTGCCCTGTCAACGAGACGCTGCGGACGCCCGTTACGTTACCGCTCTCCTGCGGACGGGCGTACGGCATGGCGGCTGTCGCCAGGGAACGGTCGTAACGACCGACGAAGGAGGCGGTGCACCGGTCCCGATAGTTCTCCTGCGGTCCGCGTCCGTACCAGCTGAGCGCCTGATAGTCGGCCGGCACGGTCAGCAGGGCACCCACCAGAGGCAGATCGGGGAGGCCCCGGCCAGGGAGGAGAGTATGGCGTACGAGGATCTCGCCGTCCCCGCGTACGGTGAAGACGGTCGTCCACGGGGAGACGTCGGGAGACGTCGGGAGGGTCGCAGCGACGGTGAGGACGACTTCTCCTGCCGCGGCCCGTGTGACCTCGACGCCGGTGACGGTGCGGTTGGCGCCCGCGTCGCGCCAGGTGCGCGAGATGACCTGGGCGCCACGCCCGATGTCGTTATCGGTAGGCGCGCGCCAGAAGTTGGGCACCGGACCACCCGTCAAGAGCGTCCGCCCGGCATAGCGGTAGGCGGTGAACGTTCCGGTGGATTTGTCCAGGACCAGGTCGAGTTCCGGGCCCGTGACCGCGATGGTGCGCATGGTCTCTGTGACCGAGATTACCGGAAGGGCAGCCGCAGAGACGGGTGTGGATGCCGGGGCGCGCCATGGGAGGGCGAACTGCTCGGCGGCGACGGCATGGCCCGCTTCGGCCCAGGACGCTGCGCCGCGAAGAGCGAAGGAGATGTTCAGCCAGTACTCGGCGCCGGGCACCGGCTGGTCCGGTGGCTTCAACGGCAATTGCACGGTCGCGGATTCACCTGGCCCGGCCTGCGGCGAGGCAAGGGAGCCGTGCTGGATACGGGATCCGTCGCGGGTGACCTCCCACAGCAGCTCGTATCCCTGGAGGCCGGTGAAGAGCTGGCGGTTGGTGACCCGTACGGTCCCGGCGCCGAGATCCTCGCTGGACACCCGTACCGGCTGATAGATCTTTTTGACCTCCAGGAGAGCGGGCCGCGGGGTGCGGTCGGCGTCGACGAGACCGTTGCAGCAGAAGTTGCCGTCGGAGGGGTGGCCGGGCTTCCAGTCGCCACCGTAGGAAAGGTAGGTGCCATCGAGACCGTCCGGGAGCGGGAGACGGACTGCCTGGTCGGCGAAGTCCCAGATGAATCCGCCGTGAAGCAGGGGATGGGCCTCGATGATGTCCCAGTATTCCTTGAGGTTGCCCGTGCTGTTGCCCATCGAGTGGGCGTACTCGCAAAGGATGTACGGCTTGGTCGCGCCGGATCGTCCGTATGCCTCCACGGCGTCGGGCGTGGCATACATCTGCGACTCGATGTCGGCGACTTCGTTCATGCCCTCGTAGTGCACGGGGCGGGACGGGTCGCGGTCGTGGACCCAGTCGGCCATCGCGTGGAAGATCTCCCCCTGGCCGGCTTCGTTGCCCAGCGACCAGACCACGACGCAGGGGTGGTTCTTGTCCCGTTCGACGAGACTGCGGATCCGGTCGAGGCAGGCGGGGGCCCACTCGGGGCGGTTTCCCGGCAGTGTGTCCCGCACATCGTGCGTCTCCAGGTTGGCCTCGTCGATCACATAGAGGCCGTATTGGTCGCACAGTTCGAGCCAGTGTGGGTGATTGGGGTAATGAGAGGTACGGACGGCGTTGATGTTGTGCTGCTTCATGAGGCGGATGTCCCGCACCATGCGATCCAGTGGGACCGCCTGCCCGTGGTCCGGATCGGATTCGTGCCGGTTCACCCCGCGGAAGACGAGGGGCTTGCCGTTGATGGTGAGTCTTCCCCGTGCGCAGGAGATGCTGCGGAAGCCGACGCGAGTGTGCTGGACTTCGAGCGTGCGGCCCTCGGGGTCGGCCAGTTCGACCGTGAGGTCGTAGAGGTTCGGCGCCTCGTCGGACCACAGCGATGGCCTCGGCACATGGGCACTGAGCTCGACGATCGCCTCCCCGGTGGCGGCGTCGAAGCGGGCGTTGCCGGTGCGGGAGAGAACCGCGGATCCGTCGGCGGTGTGCAGGACGGCACGGACGAGGTGGTCGGCAGGGCAGGCTGTCGGGTCGGACCGCAAGGTCACCTGTGCCATCAGATCGGCGTCGCGGAGGTCGGGGCCGAGGTCGGTGCGGACGAAGAGGTCGTGCACATGGACCTGGGGCACGGAGATGAGATAGACGTCGCGGAAGATACCGGACAGATCGATCATGTCCTGGTCCTCCAGCCAGCTGCCGTTGGACCAGCGGTAGACCTCGACCGCGAGACTGTTCTCCTCCGCCCCACGGCCGTCGCGCAGACAGGGGCTGAGGTCGAACTCGGCGGGAGAGTAGCTGTCCTCGCTGTAGCCGACCAGCTCGCCGTTGACCCAGACGAAGAACGCGGACTTGACGCCCTGGAAGGAGATCAGTGTCCGGCGGCCCTGCCAGTCGTCGGGGATGGTGAAGGTGCGGCGATAGGAGCCCACCGGGTTGAAGGAGGTCGGCGCGTGCGGGGGAGTGGGCTGTTCGTATCCGGTCCAGGGATAGCGGACGTTGAAGTAGGTCGGCTCGGAGTAGCCCTGCGTTTCCCAGTTGCCGGGCACCTCGATGCGGTCCCAGTCGGTGTCGTCGAAGTCGTGGTCGAAGAAGTTCCGGGGGCGATCCGCCGGGTTGCTGGACCAGGCGAAGCGCCACTCGCCGTTGAGCGAGCGGTAGTACGGCGACTCGGCGGGGCGGTGGGCAAGGGCGGACGGCACGTCGGCGAAGGGGATGAGCGGGCTGCGAGCGGGTTCCCGGTTCAGTTGGAAGACCTCGGGGGAGGCACCGGTGACGGTGGCGGCGCGGGGGTCCGGGCGTGGTGCGCGCATGCGTCAACTCCGAACGTCTCAGGGGTACGCGGAGGCAGGCCGTGGATCTCCCGCCACGAGAATCACTTCCAAGGTGCGTGGGCCATGGACTCCTTCGACCCGGTCCAGTTCGATGTCGCTGGTGGCGGAAGGGCCGGAGATCCAGGTCAGCGGACGGTCCGCGGCCAGGCGGGGGAGGGCTTGCGGTACGGAGTCCACGACCTGGTCCGCGGTCCGCACCACGCACAGGTGATGGTCGGGCACGAGCGAGATGATGCGGCGCCCTTGCCCGGGGCTGCCGTCGAGGACGATCGTGCCGGTCTCGGAGATCGCCAGGGCACAGCCGGTGACGACACTGTCCATCGTGTCCAGTTCGCCCGGCGACAAGGCAGCGGACGCCGAGTCGGGGACGACGTCCACCCGCGCCTCGGCGAGCCAGGTCCCCGGCAGCCCGGACGGCACGACCACGCGTCGCGCGCCCCGTGCGGCCAGCAGACGGGAAAGGAGCGCGGGCAGGCCGGCGGCGTCCGAGCGGTGGACGACGGCACGGTAGTCGGAGAGGTTCCGGGCGAGCAGATCGACGGATTCGGCGGGCGTGCGCTGCCCGTGCGTGGCGAGATAGTCGCGCACGACGGGATGGTCGTCCGGGTGCTCGTCGCGTGGCACGTCGGCCAGTGCGCGCCGGATACGCCCCAGCACCTGTTCCCTGCTCGACCCCGCCCCCGGCCCCGATGCCGGACCCGACCACGTGCTCATGTCGCGTCCCCTCGCGTACGGGCCCACCAGTCCCGGAAGGATTCGGCCGGCACATCGGGCAGTTCCCGGGAGTCAGTCCAGGCCCGGCCAGGGCCCGGGAGCCGTCCGGGGTGGAGGCGGCGGGTGCGGGAGAGCAGTCGCTGGCCGTGGCGCAGCGCGCCCGGGTGGTCGAAGGTCCAGCGGGCGGCCCGCATCATGGCGCGCTCGGCCCGGTGCTTCCTGGCCGGCTTGATGACGGTGCGCGTTCCGCGCAGGGTCACCTCGCCGCCTTCCACGACCCGCTCGCGCAGGTGGACCAGGACTTCCGGGATGTCGATGGCGACCGGGCACACCTCGAAACAAGCCCCGCACAGCGACGAGGCGTACGGGAGCGACTCCTCCAGCGGGGAGGTGAGTCCGCGCAACTGCGGGGTGAGGATCGCACCGATCGGACCGGGGTACGGCGAACCGTACGCATGGCCGCCGGCCCTCTCGTACACGGGGCAGACGTTCAGACAGGCCGAGCAGCGGATACAGCGCAGCGCTTGGCGGCCGACCTGGTCCGCGAGGGTGTCCGTGCGCCCGTTGTCGAGAAGCACCAGATGGAAGGAGCGCGGGCCGTCGCCGTCGGTGGTGCCTGTCCACATCGACGTGTACGGGTTCATCCGCTCCGCGGTCGAGGAGCGCGGCAGGAGCTGGAGGAAGACTTCCAGATCCCGCCACGTCGGCACGACCTTCTCGATACCGACGACCGAGATCAGTGTTTCCGGGAGGGTGAGGCACATCCGGCCGTTGCCTTCGGATTCGACCACCACCAGGGTGCCGCTCTCGGCGACCATGAAGTTCGCGCCGGAGATACCGACCTTGGCGCGCAGGAATTTCTCGCGCAGATGTATCCGAGCCGCCTCGGCGAGGTCGGCGGGCCGGTCGCTCAGACCTTCGGGGGCGGGGCGGCCCCAGCTCGCCATGCGGTCGCGGAAGATGTCACGGATCTCGCCGCGATTGCGGTGGATGGCGGGGACGAGGATGTGCGAGGGGAGGTCGTCGCCGAGCTGGACGATCAGTTCGGCGAGGTCGGTCTCGTAGGCGTGGATCCCGGCGTCCTCAAGGGCCTCGTTGAGGCCGGTCTCCTGCGTGGCCATCGACTTGACCTTGACGGCCTCGGTCTCACCGGTCGCCCGTACCAGGTCGGTGACGATGCGGTTGGCTTCCCCGGCGTCGGCCGCCCAGTGCACCGTGCCGCCGGCCCGGGTCACCGACTCCTCCAGCTGCACGAGGTAGTGGTCGAGATGACGCAAGGTCCGGTCCTTGATCGCGGCCCCGGCGGCGCGTAGTCCGTCCCAGTCCGCCAGTTCCGCGACCGCTTGGGCGCGCTTGGCGCGGATGGTGTGCGTCGCGTGCCGGAGATTGGCGCGCAGGCGGCTGTCACGGGTGGAGACGGCGGCAGCCCGGGGGAAGGCCGGCATGCCCAGATAGGTGGCGCCGCGGGCGCGGTCCTGAGGGCCGCCGTCGGCCGGGCCCGGCCTCCTGCCTGCCGGACCGCTGACGGGACCGCTCCCGCGACCGCTGTTCACCGGACGTCGCCCTCCCTGCTGGCGAGGATCTCCGCGATATGGACGGGACGCACGGCCGAGCCGGCGCGGGAGAGAATGCCGCCGATGTGCATCAGACAGGAGTTGTCGACCGCGCACACGCCCTGTGCGCCGGTCGCGGTAACGGCGCGGGCCTTGTCGGTGCCCATCGCGGTGGACACGGCGGGGTTCTTCACCGCGAAGGTGCCGCCGAAACCGCAGCACTCCTCCGCCCCTGCCAGCTCCCGCAGCTCAAGCCCCTTCACCTGCTCCAGCAGGCGCCGGGGCCGGTCGCCGAGGCCCAGCGCCCGGAGTCCGTGGCAGGTGGGGTGGTAGGTGACGGTATGCGGATAGGAGGCGCCGACGTCGGTCACGCCGAGGACGTCGACGAGGAACTCGGTCAGCTCGTAGGTCTTGGCCACCGCCTCGGCCGCCACCGTGGACAGCTCCTCGCCCCGGCCCTCCGCGGCTGCCCTCGCCGCGATCCGTGGGTAATGGTCACGGACCATGGCGGCACAGGAGCCCGAGGGAGTGACGATGTAGTCGTGGTCGCGGAAGGCGGCGGCGTAACGGCGCATCAGCGGCTCGGTCTCATGGCGGTATCCCGTGTTGAACAACGGCTGGCCGCAGCAGCTCTGTTCCATCGGGAAGTCCACCCGCACACCGAGCCGTTCCAGCAGGGTGACGACCGCCCGGCCCGTGCGGGGGTAGAGAGTGTCATTGACGCAGGTGACGAACAGTCCTACGCGCATGTCCCCCTCCTCTTCCCGCCCTGATCATCCGGCGCCTCATACTGCCGCAGCGAGCGACCGCTGTGAAGGACCGGCCGCGCGGACGGGTCGGCGCCGGGGGCCGTCACCACTCCGCTTGAATATGAGGCATGGCTGATACCACCTTCACCTCCCGCACGATCGGCATCACGACCGGTTCGACGCAGACCGTGTACGACCTCACCGAGGAGTGCGCGGCGTTCCTCCGTGAGGTTGCCCCAGGGCGCGACGGACTGCTGAACATCTTCACGCCCCACGCGACCGCGGGGCTGGCCGTCATCGAGACCGGCTCGGGCAGCGACCACGACCTGCTGGCGGCCCTCGGCGACCTGCTCCCCGCCGACGACCGCTGGCGGCACCGCCACGGCACTCCCGGACACGGCCGGGATCACGTCCTGCCCGCCCTGGTCCCGCCGCACGCCACGCTGCCCGTGGTGGACGGCGAACTGGAGCTGGGGACCTGGCAGTCGGTCGTCCTGGTCGACACGAACGTGGACAACCCGGACCGGAAAGTGAGGCTGAGCTTCCTGGGGTGACCTGGGACAGGCCACTCCTGCAGGGCCTGGTCCGGGTGCCGGCTCTCGTGCGCTCTCGGGAGCCGCGGCTGAGGGCCGGACGTTCACCGTGCCGGTTTGCGTGCGGCTCTTTGCCGGTGCCCGGAGGGCGCGTTCAACTGGGGTGCTTTGTTTCGTGCGCCAATGCGGGATGCGCAGGGTGTGAGAGGAAGGCTTCGCGGAAGTACCGTGGAGTGACGTGGCTTTGGGGGAGTGCGAGTGGGGACCGACGGCGTGGTCAACCCTTTGTCGGGGCAGCCGAAATCAGCGGCTGTCTCTGCGGCGTCGTCACGAGCCAGCAGGCTCGACGACCAAGTCCCTTTCCTGGCCCGGTTGGAGCACCAGGAGCGGGTCGCGTTGCTGGAGCTGGGTCAGCCCATGAAGTACAGCCCGCGGTCCGTCCTCGTGCATCAGGACGAACCGTCCACCCATGTGATAGTCGTCCTCGCCGGCTGGACCAAGGTCATCTGCTCCGCGGCCAACGGCTACGAAGCTCTGCTCGCCCTGCGGGGACCGGGCGACATCGTCGGTGAGGCCGCCGCGGTCAGCGGCCGCTCTCGCTCGGCGACGGTCGCCGCACTCGGAAAGGTCGAGGCCGTCACGATCGGGCGCGGCAGATTCCTGGACCATCTGGCGGAGTTCCCGGCTACCGCCCTCCAACTGCTCAGCCTCATCGGGGACCGGACGCAGGCCAGCGACCGGCGCCGCGTGGAGCAAGGAGCGCTCGGGGTTCGTCAGCGATTGTCGCTCCTGCTCCTGGAGCTGTCGTGCACACACGGGGTGCAGGATGCGGAGGGGATGCGCCTGACCACCGGTCTCAGCCAGCATGAGCTGGCAGGCGCGGTCGGAGCCTCCCGCGAGGCGGTGGCCAGGCTTCTGAAAGAGCTGCGGGAACGCGACATAGTCCGCACCAGCCGCAGAGGACTGGTCATCGTCCGTCCGGACCTGCTGCGCCGGATAGGGGGTGGTGAATAGCCGACGGCTTTGCGGTCGGGGCGAGTTGTGTGCCATCGGCTACAGATGCTGTGTGTAGCCGTTCCTTCTCCACTGTCAGACCCCTGCGAGATAGTGCTCCGGACCGAGCCCGACCGTCCGAGAGGCACCTATGACTCTGGCCCTGACAGAACCCGTCAACCGTACCATTCTGCTGCTGGACATCGAGGACTTCAGCCGACGGGACGATGTGGTGCAGGCCTGCCTGCGCCGGGAACTGCACAACGTGGTGGAGGACACCCTGGCTGAGGCGGGTGTCGAGAGGAACATGCAGTACCGCGAGGACCGCGGGGACGGCCTGATCGTGCTCCTCAGCGCCGACATCCCGAAAACCGCGCTGCTCCGGGCCCTGTTGACGACCACCCCGGATGCGTTGTTCCAGTACAACCGGCTGGCATCGAGCAGTGCCCAGATGCGGCTGCGGATGGTGCTGGCCGCAGGGGAGGTCGCCTTCGACCCGAAGCAGGGCACGGTTGGCGGGCTCGTCGGCCACGACCTCAACCAGTCCTGCCGGATGCTCGATGCCGATGCCTTGCGCGAAGGGCTCGCGCAGCGGGACGCGGACTGTGTGCTGGGGGTGTCGTCCCCCGTCTACGAAGGAGTGGTCCGCCACGGACACCGCGGACTGCGCCCGGAAGAGTTCCGCCACGTTGCGGTGTCCGTGAAGAAGGACCGGCTCGACCTGTGGCTGCACGGTGTGCTCCCCCACGTCACCACCGCCCCTGCCGCGGAACCCGCGCCCGCCTGGCGCGACGGCGGGGGTACGCACAGCGATGCCGCCGGGCAGGCTCTCGCGGCGCCTGTCTCGGTGCCTGCGAGCACCGGGGCGGCATTCGCGTTCAACGGCGGGACCGTGTCGGTCGGCGGGAGCCAGGTCAACGGTGATCAGACCGGGGTCAGCGGCGGCCACGTCACCGGTGACGTGGTCATGGGCTCCGTCCGGCACGAGGGCCGGAGCGAGCAGGCATGAGCGAGCAGCCTGGTGACAAGCGGACGGATCGCTCCCAGGACGACACGGACCCGGCGGCCGGCCAACAGGAGCAGGCCAACGGCGAGCACACCGAGGCGGAGGACGACCGTCCGCAGGACCCCTGGGCCGCGCGGCGTGAGCTGTACGAGCACGTACCGGCCGCGGTCGGCGGCAGCCTGGTCGGCGGTGATCAGACCGGCGTCAGCGGGGGCAGCGTCGTAGGCGACGTCATTCTGGGCACGAAGGTGGAACACCACTACCGTTTCGGCGCCGCCACCCGCACGTCCGGGAACATCCCTCCATCCGAACTCGATCAACTTGCCCTGGAGTTCGCTGGGTACGAGGAGCTCGTGCACCCCCTGCGCGACCGGCTGCGCGAGGAGCGGGTACTCGTGCTGTACGGCGCGCCCTTCACCGGCCGCCGCAGCGCTGCCCTGATGCTGCTGCGCTCCCTGGACGCCGTGAGCGTACGCGCCGTCGACCCCAACACCCCGCCGACCGCGCTGAAAGACGAGGTGAATGGCAACTCTCACGGCTACCTCGTGAGCGACCTGGTGACGGGCCGGGAGAACCCACTGCGCGACATCGACCTGTGGGCCCTGCGCGACGCCCTTCGGCAGAAGGGCGCCTATCTGGTCATCACCGTCGACCTGTTCGCGACCCTGCGGGGCGTCGATCCCGTCCCATGGGTGCCGCCGTCGCCCCAGGCTGTGCTCCGGTCACATCTGCACGCCCTGGTGGACGACCCGCGCAGGGAACGCGAGCTGCTGGCTTTGGAACTCTCCCAGGAGTTCCTCGGCCGGGACGACCGTCAGCTGCGGGAGGCGGCGGCGTTCGCGAAGGCACTGGCCGCACACGCGGACGGCACGACCACTCGGGAGGATCTGGCGAACGTCGGTCCGAGACTGGTCCGGGAGCAGGTCCGGGAATGGTTCGGGGGCGACGAAACCCAGCTCCGGGACAAGGCGTTCCTCATCTCCCTGGCAGCGTTCGACGAGGCTGCCTACGCCCTGACCGCAGAGCTCAGCGACACCCTGTACGCGCAGTTCCAGAGGACGGAGGACGCCGGGAGAGAACCCCGGGTCGGCATCTTCGGGACGTCCATCACCAAACGTCTGCGACTGGCCCGCGCTGTCGAGTACTGGAGGGAGGAACACACCGAGTGGGGCCCCGTGCGCCAGCGCGTGGCCCGCTTCCAGGAGCCCAGAGCCTCGGGCGAGGTCCTTCGCGAGGTCTGGACGAGCCACCCTTCCGCGCGGCCTGCTCTGCTCGCGTGGCTCCGGAAGCTCGCACAGGACGGCCGGCCACTGGTGCGCACTCGCGCGGCAGTGACCGCCGCGGTGCTGGCCCAGACCGACCTGCCGTCGGCGATGGCCCTGCTCATCGAGGGCTGGGCGAAGTCGAAGATCTACCGTGACTGCCTCGTCGCCGCCAACGCCCTCGCGACGGCGTACGCCGTCGGTGCCCCGAACATCCCGTCGATCCTGCGTTCCTGGTGCGAGGAGGAGGCCGGATCACGGCTTCGCTGGACAGCCATCCGGGCCTACGCTCTGGTGGGCCCAAGGATGCCCGACGAAGCGCTGAAGGCGTTGGCGAAAGCCGCTCGTACCGGGGATGACGAGCACGAGGCGCAGCATATCGCCGAGTCCGCCGCGCTGCTGCTGAGCGACGAATCGGCACCGGTGCGCAGCCGGGTGCTACGGGGCCTGGTCGAACTCCTCCAGGATGGGCCTTCCGGCCGTGGCCTGGCGCTGCGCGCGTTTGTTCTAGCCTGTGCGCGCGCTGACAGCCGGCTGTTGTTGCGGTGGCATGCGGAGGCCTCCTCAGCAGGCCCGCCCGAGGACGCACGGTGGTTGTCCCTGCTCTGGCAGACCGCCCTGGGCGATCTGCGGTACACGGCGGACGCGCTGAAGGCTCTGGCCGGGTGGGTCCTCGAGGCGGACGGCGATCCGCAGGCGGAGCGGGAACTGTCGATGCTGCTTCCGACGCTTGTCGACTCCGATGACGACCGTAAGCGTCTCGATCACATGCTGGGGACACTGCGCGACCGGCGAGGGGACGGCCCGCCCGCGGTGGCCCATCGTCTGATGGCCGTGTTGTAGGGCATCACCTCTCGTCTGCGGCCAACAGGGTCGTCAATTCCGGATCACCGTTGAGTGAGGAGAGATGAACCATGGTGAACATCCGCCGCGAGCCTGACTGGGACCAGGGAGCGGACCGGCACAGTGAGCTGGTCGACCCGGTATTGACCGTGCGCCAGTTGTCCCGGTTCGGCCATGGCTGGGGATACGGCCGGATCGACAATGCGTTGCTCTTCACCACGGACAAAGGGGAGTACGAGGTATACCTGCCACCCCACCGGCCGACGCGCTCATTGTTCGCCACCAGGCGGTACACCGCGGCCTATGAAATCGACATGGGGGTGCACACCTGCGCCGTGTCGCTGCTGCTGCCCAGCGACAACGACGCCTTCGACTTCACCGCCGAGGTGGAGCTGACCTGGCAAGTCTCCCGGCCGCAAAAGTTCGTGGCCAGCGGAGAACGGGACGTGCCCGCTCTCCTGAAACGCCGGCTGGAGCAGCTGATGTACCCGATCGGCCGGGGCTTTCCGATCGACCGGAGTGCGGATGCCGAACGCGCCGTGTACCAGGTGGTCGCCAGGGAGGGCGAGCTGGCTGAAGAAGCCGGGCTGCGCACGTCGTGTTCCGTGCGGCTCAGGCTGGACGACGCGGCGATTGCTCACCAGCGGGAGCTGCGCCGACTCCGGTATACCGACGAACAGCTCGGCATGTCCCACGACGTGGCGCTGCGGGAGGACCGGCTCATGGCGGAGCGGGAGGCGGAGCGGGCCCAGCACGATCACGAACTGGTCATGCTGCGGGGTCGCCAGGATGAGGAAGCGAGGCAGTTGGAAGCGGAGAAGATCCGCTACTACGAGTACCACCTCCAGCACGGCGGCGTGACGATGTGGGCCCTGCACCTGGCACAGCATCCGGAGGATTCCCGGGTGGTGATGGAAAGCCTGCAGAGTGGCCAGCTGAGCCTGATCCGCAGCCAGTCCGAGGTCGCTCTCCAGGTGTTGAAGGAGGGGAATCCGGAGGACTACCAGCGCGCGGCACTGAACAAACAGGCCGTGGAGATCCTGGAGGGACTCCTCGCCCACAACCTGCCCGGTATCGCCTCCGCTCCTCCCGCACCGGACTCCCTGCCCTGGGCGGGGTCCACCGGCACCCCGGTGCATTTCCACAAGCAGGGGGAAGGGGCGTCCGCCGACAGCGCCGAGGAGGGGCGATGAACAGCAGTGGGGCGGAAGTCCCGTCCGTGGGAGCCCGTCTCCTCGCGGAACTGCGCTCCGAGACGGCCCATGCGGACAGTAAGGCGTCTCTGCTTTTGGGGATCATGAGCATGACCGTGAGTCTGCTCGGTGGCCTGGTCGCGGCCCGCCGATGGTTCTTGTCGGGGCTCTCCGTCCCCGGGAGCGTGCTGGTGTGGGTGGCGGTGGCCGCTCTGGCCGGTGCGCTGGGGTGCCTGCTCCTCGCCGTCCTGCCCCGGTACGGCACTGGCCGGTGGTCCCCGGGGAAGCCGCTGACCTACTTCGACGACATCCGCCGGGCCGCGGAAGGCGGTCGGCTCGCAGAGGCCCTCGCCGTCACCGAGGAGAGCCAGGCCGACGGGGTACTCGAAGCGCTGGCCCAGAACAGCCGCATCGTGGGCTCCAAACACTGGTGGATCCGGGCCGGCCTCGGCTTCTACTGCACGGGAGTGGTGCTTCTGCCCATCGCGCAACTCATCGGCTGAACGCTCGGCACCGCTTTGCCCCTTACCGCGTCGTCACGATCCGGACCGTATGCCCAGACAGGAAGCTCCCATGGCCACTCCTCCCGACCCGGCCCATGCCGGCAGCACGTCCCTGCCCGCCCCTCCGGTCTACCCGGCTGCTGTGGCCTTGTCCCCCTCGCGTTGTCCGGACGGGACGATACCGCCCCCGCCGCCGTACCCGGGCAGCACGACGCAGTACGCTGCCGCCCGCGATGGCGGCGGGCTGGTGGGCCACGCCGTTCCCGGCTCCAGGAAGCGTGATCCGCACGAGGACCTCGGCCAACGTGGGCGTGTGTATCTCGCCAAGCGGCAGCGGGGCATCGATGTTACGGCCGCGCTCCAACTGCTGCTGCAGTTGCCCCCGTTCTTCGCAAGCCTGGCGATCGTGGTGGTGGTCGCTCAGCTCCTGCTCCCTGGCATGGGCTGGCTGGGGGGCTTGCTCTGGCTCGTTTCCGGCGCCATGGCGTTTCACCGGCCCACCGAGAGAGCCCTCGCCCGCCATCTGCTGAATCTTCGTCAACCCACCCCACAGGAGCTGAGCCGACTGGAACCGTTGTGGCGGACAGTGACGGCCCGGACGGGTGTCGAGGGGCGCGCATACGAGCTGTGGATCGAAGACAGCGATCACCTGAACGCGCTGGCCGTAGCAGGCCATATCGTGGGCGTTACCCGGTTTTCGCTGGAGCATCTGTCCGATGGCCAGCTGGCCGCGGTACTCGCTCACGAACTGGGGCACCATGTCCGCGGCCACGCATGGTCCTCGCTCCTGGGACAGTGGTATGCGGTTCCGGGACGTCTTGCGTGGGCCGCTGTGCGGAAACTGATCCGGCATGTCACCGCCACCGGGCATGGGCGCATGGGCTTCTGGGCGGCAGTGGTGCTTCTTGTGGCGGGTGCCGCCGTCTTGCCGGTCGCGCTGGAGTACTGGTTCGTCGTGGTGATGCTGGCCGCTGCACCGTTCCTGCTCGCCGCCGTGGCCCGTCAGGCCGAAGTACGGGCGGATCACCATGCGGCAGCGGCCGGCTTCGGGCCGATGCTCGCGGAGGTGTTGCATATGACGCGGGCGGCGGATCGGGAAAGTGGACCCGTGACGGCTCCTGCCTTGTCCCGGTGCGGTAGAGCGGCTGCGATGGGCACGGTAACCCCACCTCGTGGCCGCAGCCGCGGCTTCTTGGCAAAGCTTTTGTCCATGCACCCCGACTACCACACGCGCCTGCATCACCTGGCGCCGTATCTGAAGCAAGGATGAGCCTGCCGCACCTCGCCCCCCGGGGGCCGAGCCGCCGCCACTCGATGCCGCTGAGACATCCACTGCGTAAACGTCACTACCGTAGCCTCGGTGCCCCACAACTATGGCCCTACCAGGCATTCCTGGTAGGGCCTTGGCGCATGGCCGGAAGGCTCATCCGCGGTCGTTCAGCGGGCGGGGCATCAGTCCCGCTGGGCCGACTCCGGGAGCTGGCGCAGCTTGACGTTGGACTTGGTGCGGTAGGCCCAGTCCAGCATCTTCACCGCGTCCGGGTAGCGGGAGGTGGCGTCATTGAGGATGACACCGACGACGGTCCGTCCGTCGCGCTTGGCGGCGAACACCAGGCACGGTCCGGCGGCGGTGCCGGTGCCGGTCTTGATGCCGATCGCGCCCTTGTACGAGCCGAGCAGCTTGTTCGTGTTGTCCCAGTAGTAGGTCCGCTTGACGTTCGCGGCCTTCTGCTGGGTGCCGGTCGTCTTCACGACCGTGCTGAACGTGCTGTTGGCGATCGCGTGCCGGGCGAGCTGCGCCGAGTCGCGAGGCGTCGTGTAGTTGGCCCCGGTCTGCGATATGCCGTCGAACGAGTCGTACTTGGTGTTCTTCATGCCGAGGTCGGACGCCTTCTTGTTCATCTTGGCGATGAACGAGTTCGTGCGTTCCTTCTCGGTGCCGCCGCTGCCGAACGTGTCGGCCAGCGCGTACGCCGCGTCGCACCCCGACGGCAGCAGAAGGCCGTACAGCAGCTGCCGTACGGTCATCTTGTCGCCCGTGCGCAGATCGGCGGTGCTCGCGCCGTTCCGCTCCACGTAGTCGCGGTAGGACTGCTTGATGGTGACCTGCTTGTTCAGGTCGACCCCGGGTGTGTCCAGCACGACCGTCGCGGTCATGACCTTGGTGGTGCTGGCCATCTGCCGCTTGGTGTCGGCGTCCTTGCTCCACAGCTGGCGGTTGCTGCCGCTGTCGAGCAGGAACGCGCCCTTGGCGCCGGTCACCGCCGGGCCGCTCGCGGCCTGCGCGGTCGTCGCCGGCACCGCGACGGCGACCGCCGCGGCCGACGCGATCAGAGCGGCACCCCACCGGCGTGCCGGTCTTTCCCTGCATCGCTCCATACATGCCTCTGTTTCTCGCGTGTTGAGTAGAGCGTGCAGATAATCGCACCTACTGCTTCACGCTGAGAAACGGGGCCGGTTCCGCGCCCGGGAAGGCCCGTTCACGAGCTCCGCTGAGCCGCCGCGCGCCCCACCGCGTCGACCAGCGGCACCACGCGATAGGGCACCCGCTCGCGCAGCACCATTTCGGTGCGTGTGCGCACCACCCCCGGGAACTGGACCAGCCGCTGGATGACGTCCTCCAGATGTCCGGCGTCCCGGGCGACGACCCGCGCCATCAGATCGCCTCCGCCGGTGATCGAGAACGCCTCGATGATCTCCGGTACGTCCGCGAGGGCGGTGGCGACCGTGTCCAGGTGCCCCTGGGTGACCTCGATATGGACGAAGGCCAGTACGGGGTGGCCGAGCGCGGCGGGGGACAGCCGCGGTCCGGTGGCGGTGATCACGCCGTCGCGCTCCAGCCGGTCGAGCCGCGCCTGGAGCGTGCCGCGCGCGATGCCCAGCACGCGCGCGTACTCCCGCACGCTCGTACGCGGCTGCTCCAGCAGCAGCCGCAGAATCTTCGCGTCCAGCGTGTCCACGGCCATGGGCCGACGGCCTCCCGGTGGTCGTACTTCCTGGCCGGTAACAGTACCAATGGCGCAGCCTCACACGCCGTCAGGCGCCCGTGGCCTTCCCGCCGCTCACGCGCCTCGGCGCCGGCCGGCCGGCTGTCGGCGGAACTTCGGCGTCCGGCGGGAAGACCCATGCGAGGGCGTTGTCGAGGAGGAGGCGGGCCGGACGCGAAGGTGCGGTCGGTGTCGGCCAGTTGCGTACGCGCCCCCCACCGCGCCGTGCCGGGGTTCCCCGGTCGCCGGTCAGGCGCCGAGCAGCGGTGACGGCCGCGAGCTGTGCAGGGGCACCGCGAGTTCGGCCAGGGCCCGCTCCAGGCTGTGCAGGTGCGCGAGCGCCGGTTCGGACAGCCAGTGCTCGGGTACGGCTGCCGTGGCCCCCACCGCGTCGCGCGCCTTGCCCGGTGTGGTCAGCGCCTCCACCGCGGCCTCCACGCGCCAGCAGGCAGCGGCGAGACGGTCGTCGTGCGATGCCTCGGGGTCCGCGGCGACGGACGCCAGCCCCCGGACCTCGCGGGCGCAGTCGTCGAGGAGGGCCAGCACCCGGCGGGCCTTCTCCTTGCGGGCGCGGAACGGGTTCAGCGGGTGGACGAGCGGGGCGAGCGAGAGCCGCACCCGGCCGAGCAGGAGCTCCAGTTCGGCGACCCGTGGGGCGGGGTCGGCCGTCTCGGAACCGGCGAGCCGTGCGGCGGCTTCGGCCGCGCAGGTGTGCACGCAGCGCAGGGCGCGCTGGATCCACGCGTCGGTCGCGGCGTGCGTGGTCACGGGCAGGACGACGAGGACGGCGATCGCCGCACCGGCCGCCCCGACGCCGGTCTGGGCCAGCCGGAGGACCAGCAGGTCCGCGTCCAGGACCCCGAGGAGCCCGTACAGCAGTCCGGCCATCATGGTCACGGCGAACATCATCCACGTGTACGAGACGGCGGACGTGTAGAAGATCCCGAAGACGCAGACGGCGACCAGGGCCGCGGTGGGCACGGGGGCCCCGTGCAGGGGAATGGCCACGAGGATTCCCGTGGCGATGCCGAGCACCGTGCCCAGGACCCGGCGGAAGCCGCGTACGAGGGTCTCGCCGCGCGAGGCGGTGTTGACGAAGATCCACCAGGCGGTGCCGACGGCCCAGTACCAGCGCGCGTCGGAGACCATCTGCCCGACGGCGAGCGCCAGGCCGCAGGCGAAGGCGGCCTGGAACGCCTGCCGGGTCGTGACGCGTGCCAGACCGCCGCCGGCCAGGGGTGCCGGGCCCGCGGGCGGCGGGGTGTGCCGCTCGATGCGCCAGAGCCCGAAGCGGACGAGACCGGCCGCGGCCAGTGCCATGATCACGGCCGCGTACAGGTGCGGCAGCTGGGCGGGCACGGCGTGCAGGAACTGCGTCGCGAAGAACATCATGAAGCCGAAGATCCCGAGCGCGTTGCCCCGCGCCCCCCACCGGCGGGCGTAGACCCCGCAGAAGACGACGGCCAGGAAGGCCGCGTCACGCACCAGTGGCATGCCGTGCAGCGCCGCGGCCAGCGCGAGCACGGGAAAGCCGACGACCGGCAGCAGAGCGGTGGTGATCGCCTGGCGGCGTACGGTCGGGTCGGCGACCGTGAACAGCGCGAGCAGGGCTGTGAGCCCGCCGGTGATGGAAGCGGTCAGGGGCAGGCCCGACAGCTGGACCACGGCGACAGCGGCGGCCACGCCCATGACGGCCCGGACGGCGACCCGCAGCCTCGCCCGGCCCGGATCCGGTGCCATGAACGCCCTCTTCAGCACTGCTTCCCGCCCCTTCGACGCACGGACATGAAAAAGGCGCCACGGATCTCCGCAGCGCCATCGACATCCCCATCAGACCATCTATCCGGCTGTTGGCTCAAGAGGAGCGGAGGTGGATGTGCCAATGGCATAGTTACCAACCGTACTGTCCGGCCGTGAAGGGGCCAATGGCAGCCCTGAGGGGCGGACGCCCGCCCCGGTCCGCCCGAACCGCCACCACCGCCCTGACCTCGGGCTTGTCAGTGGCTCCGTGTAGCGTCGGATGCACAGAGTGATTCGGTGGGGGAGGCGGCACGGTGATCAGCAGTGACCAGCACAGCCGGCGGGGGCGGTTCGCGTACATCGGCTCGTTCACGGCGGCGGGCGGGCCCGGTGTGACGGTCGCCGAGGTCGACAGCCGCACGGGCGCGCTCACACCGGTGTATGCCACCGACGCCGTGGCCAACCCGTCCTTCCTCGCGCTGTCCCCCGGAGCGGATGTGCTCTACGCGGTCAGCGAGACGGACGAGGGCGCCGCCGCGGCCTTCTCGCTGGCCGATCCCGCCCGGCCCGAGCCGCTCGGTGAGCCGGTCCTCGTGCGCGGTGAGGGGCCGACGCACCTCGCCTTCGCGGGTACGCACCTGTTCACCGCCAATTACCGCTCGGGCAGTGTCAGCGCACTCCCGGTCCGGACGGGCGGAGCACTCGGAGCGCCGTCGGCCGTCCTGCCGCACCGCGGTTCCGGCCCCGTGGCCGACCGGCAGCGCGGTCCGCACGCGCATGCCGTGGTGCCCGATCCCTCCGGCCGCCTGCTGCTCGCGGTGGACCTCGGCACGGACTCGGTGTGGATCTACGCCCTCGACCCGGTGACCGGCCTGCCGCGCCCGCACCACGAGACGCGGCTCCGCTCCGGGACGGGGCCCCGGCATCTGGCCTTCCACCCCGGAGGCGGCCGGGCCTACGTCCTCAACGAGCTGGACCCGACCGTCACGGTGTGCCGCTGGGACGCGGCGGAAGGCTCCCTGGTGCCGACCGGGGAGACGCGCGCCCTCCTGCCGGGCACGGGCACCGTCGACTATCCGTCGGAGCCCGTCGTCTCCGAGGACGGGCGGTTCCTGTGGCTCGCCGTCCGGGGGCACGACAGCATCACCACCCTCGAGCTCGACGCGGCGGGCGACATCCTCGGAATCCGCGCCTCGACCCCCTGCGGGGGCCACTGGCCCCGCGATCTGACGCTCCACCCCGGCGGGCGGTATCTCTACGCCGCCAACGAGCGGTCGGGGGATGTCACCTGGTTCACGGTCGACCCCGGCACGGGCATACCGAGCCCCGCGGGGTCGCTCGCCGTGCCCGCCGCCTCCTGCGTGATCTTCTCCTGAGAAAACGCGGACGACCGGAAAAGGCCGGAGGGGCCCCCGCGATGCGGGGACCCCTCTCCGGACCGCTCCGGCCCGCGATTCCGCGGCCGTGCCGTCAGGTCGTGCGGCACGTGGCGGCAGCCTTCGCCCTGCCGGTCACGCGCGTTCGTACAGAATGGCCGTCAGCGGACCGGGGCTCCCTGGAGCGACGGCTGGGTCGTCAGGCCCAGCACGGCCGCGTACTTCGCCAGGGCCAGCTTGCCGATCGCCGGGTAGGCGCCGAGCGGCTCGGCCGCGGCGCAGGACACCTCGCGCGCCGCCTCGGCGGCGAGGCCCTCGGCCACCTCGGGGCCGATGATGCAGGGCGCGAGAGCCAGGTTCCGGGAGCCGGAGGAGCGCAGCTGCTCCGCGGCGCGGCCGATGGCGCCTTCCTCGTCCAGCGCCGCCGCGAGCACCGGCACGGCCAGGCGGGCCGACAGCAGCATGCCGGTGATGCCCGCCGCCTGCACGGCCTCCTCGCCGCCGACGGTCGCCAGGACGATGCCGTCCGCGGCAGTTGCAACTGTGAACAGTCGGGCGCGGTCGGCGCGGGCCAGCCCGGCCTCCGAGAGACGCACGTGCAGGGCCTCGGCGAGCAGCGGGTGCGGGCCCAGCGTGTCGGTGAGCTCGGTGACGGAACCGCTGTTCATCACCGCTTGGCGTATGCGGCGCAGCTGCGAGCTGTCGGGTCCCGCGAGCAGCGGCACGGCCACGGCGGTCGGGAAGCGGTCCCAGGAGTCGGCTCCGTCCCCCTCGGGGCCGTCCTGGGCTTCGCCGGCGCGAGCGGCCCGCTGGGCGGCCGCGTGGGCCAGGACCGACTCCAGCGACGGATACCCCACGTCGCCGCCGTCGGCGTCCACATAGCCGATGCGCGCGTCGAGCCCGGGGAGCTCGGAGCGGGCGATGCTGAGGGTCTCCTCGGCGAGCCGTCGCGTGGCGAGGTCGGGCGTCCCCGGCACGGCGAGGACGAGCGGCGGCGCGCCCGTCGGCGCGGCCGCCGGTTCCGGCCGCCGGTGCCGTCCGGGCTGGCGGGGACGCGGCATTCGTACAGGCAGGCCAGGCGCGGGCCCTGTGGGGGAACTCATGGCGCCGCATGTTAGCCGTTCATCGCACCAGGCCGTTCGGGCGGGGGCGATACAGCGTCGTCTGTCCGGATTTATTCGTCCAGACATACGGTCGGCGCGGAGTCGTTCAGCAAATGATACGCAACATCACAGGGTCTGTCGGCAGGCGCAGACTGTCCGTCACCAAGGCTCCTGCCACGCGCAATGCGCCGTCGAGCGGTGTGCCCTGGGCGGGGACGAGTTGTGCGTGAGGTAGTTGCGATTGCAATTCTTCGCGCAGCGGTGCGAGCAACGGTTCACCCATGCGAAACAGCCCGCCCGTGAGTGCGACTTCATGTGCCCCACCAGCCGCTCCCGGAGCGGCCGTTTCCGCCGCCGCACGGGCCGATCGGCCGGAAAGCGGCCATCGGCGCGGACATACGGCGGCGGCGGCCCCGGCGATGTGCCGGGCCGCCTCGCGGAGGATCCGGGCGGCGACGGGATCCTTCGGAGCGCACCGGGCCACTTCGGGCGCGAACGAGGCGAGGACCGCGGGCCGGTCCGCCCGCGGGTAGAGCGCGCCGGGCACATCCGGCGCCGGGCCGAGGACGGCGGTCATCCGCGCCAGCAGCGCCTCCGACCCGCCGGCCCGCCCGTCGTACGCGCGCAGCGCCGCCTCGAGCCCGGCGCGGCCGATCCAGGCGCCGCTGCCGCAGTCGCCCAGCAGGTGGCCCCAGCCGTCCGCGCGGCGCCAACCGCCCTGCGGGGTCAGGTCGGTGCCGAGCGCGATCATCCCGGTGCCCCCGGCCACCACCGCGCCGGGGCGCTGCCCGAGCGCTCCCGCGTACGCGGTGACCGCGTCCGAGGCGAGGGCGAGACGGTGCACCCCGAGGGCCTCGCGCAGCGCGCCGGGCAGGACGGCGCGGAGCTCGTCGCCCAGGGCCACCATCCCCGCGGCGCCCACACAGGCGGCTTCGCAGGTCCCGGCTCCGGCGCGGGTGAGCAGGTCCCGGGCGGCGGGCAGGACGTGGTCGAGGAGCCGCCGGGCATCCACCCCCGCCGGGGCCGGGGAGGCCCAGGTCAGCGGCGGGCCGCTGCCGTCCGCGGGGGCCAGGGCGATCCGGATGCCCGAACCGCCGGAGTCGACCCCCAGGACGTGGCCCGCCGCGCGTGTCACGGGCCCGGCCGTCTCACGGCAGCTGCCAGTTCACCGGGGCGGCCCCCTGGCGGACCAGCAGTTCGTTGGCCCGGCTGAACGGCCGGGAGCCGAAGAAGCCGCGGTCGGCCGACATGGGGGAGGGGTGCGCGGACTCGACGGACGGCACGCTGCCCAGCAGCGGCCGCAGATTGCGCGCGTCGCGGCCCCACAGGATCGCCACCAGCGGGCCGCCGCGGGCGACGAGCGCGCGGATCGCCTGCTCGGTGACCTCTTCCCAGCCCTTGCCCCGGTGCGCCGCGGGCTTGCGCGGGGCGGTGGTCAGGGCCCTGTTGAGGAGCAGGACGCCCTGCTGGGTCCACGGCGTGAGGTCACCGTTGGACGGGCGGGGGAGGCCCAGGTCGGTGTGCATCTCCCGGTATATGTTCTCCAGGCTGCCGGGCAGCGGGCGCACCTCGGGCGCGACCGAGAAGCTCAGCCCCACGGCGTGACCGGGTGTCGGATACGGGTCCTGACCGACGATCAGCACCCTTACGTCGTCGAAGGGTTGCTGGAAAGCGCGCAGCACGTTCGCGCCGGAGGGCAGATAGGTACGGCCCGCGGCGATCTCGGCGCGCAGGAAGTCGCCCATCGACGCGATGCGCCCGGCCACCGGTTCCAGTGCCTTGGCCCAGCCGTTCTCGACGATCTCGTTCAAAGGTCGTGCAGCCACGGGGCGTCACTCTACTGGCTCAGCGCGTGCCCGTACGAACGCGTCCGGCCCATGGGCCCGTTCCGGCCGGACCCGGTGTCCCTCGAACGAGGGCCCAGGCGTCTTGTACGAAGGGTGTCGTAATTCGAGGATCCTCGTAGTACGGTGTTTCTCGTACCACTCGCGGCGCGTCGGTCGCACCGGCGGAAACGGAGTCTTTGATGAGTGCCCTCTTCGAGCCCTTCACCCTGCGCTCGCTGACCATCCCCAACCGGATCTGGATGGCTCCGATGTGCCAGTACAGCGCGGACGACCACGGCCACGACATGGGCATGCTGCACGACTGGCACTTCGCCCACCTCGCCGCGCGGGCCGTCGGCGGCGCGGGCCTGATCCTCACCGAGGCCACGGCTGTCTCTCCCGAAGGGCGCATATCGACCGCCGACCTGGGGCTGTGGAACGACCGCCAGGCGGAGGCGTTCCGGCGCATCACCTCCTTCCTGGAGGCCCATGGCGCGGTGCCGGGCGTCCAGCTCGGGCACGCCGGACGGAAGGCGTCGACCGAGCGGCCGTGGCGCGGCGGCGGTCCCGCCGGCCCCGAGGCGCACGGCTGGGCGACCGTCGCCCCCTCCCCGCTGCCGTTCGCGGAGGGCTACCCCACGCCGCGCGAGCTGACCAAGGACGGCATCGCCCAGGTGGTCGCCGACTTCGCGGCCGCCGCGCGGCGGGCGCTCGCGGCCGGCTTCAAGGTCGTCGAGATCCACGGCGCCCACGGCTATCTGATCAACGAGTTCCTGTCCCCGCACAGCAACCGCCGCACCGACGAGTACGGCGGCTCCTTCGAGAACCGCACCCGGTTCGCGCTGGAGGTCGTGGACGCGGTGCGCGCGGTGTGGCCCGAGGAACTGCCCGTCCTCTTCCGGATCTCCGCCACGGACTGGCTCACGGAGAACCCGGAGGATGACCGGGAGGGCTGGACCGCCGACGACACCGTGCGCTTCGCGAAGGACCTCGCCGCGCACGGCGTGGACCTGCTCGACACCTCCACCGGCGGCAACACCCCCGACGCCACCATCCCCACCGGGCCCGGCTATCAGGTCCCCTTCGCCGCCAGGGTGCGCGAGGAAGCGGGCCTGGCCGTGGCCGCCGTCGGCCTGATCACCGACCCCGCGCAGGCCGAGGAGATCGTGTCGTCGGGGCGGGCGGACGCCGTGCTCCTCGGCCGCGAACTGCTCCGCGACCCTTACTGGCCGCTCCGGGCGGCCACCGCCCTGGGCCTGCCGCCGCGCCGCCCCGCGCAGTACGGCAGGGCCGCCTGACGGCCCGGGGGGGGGGGGGGGGGAGCCCCCCCCCCCCCCCCCCCCCCCCCCCCCACACCCCCCCCCCCCCCCCCCCCCCCTCCCCCCCCTCCCCCCCCCCCCCCCCCCCCCCCCCCCCCCCCCCCCCCCCCCCCCCCCCCTCCCCACCCCCCCCCCCCCCCCCCCCCCCCCCCCCCCCCCGCCGCTCGAGGCGACCGGCCGCACCGCGCTTGAGGCAGGCTGTCAGGCTTGCGCGTACCGCAGCACGCCCCACATCGTGTTCTCGTCCGCGTCGCCCGGCTCCAGCCGCCGGCAGCTCTCCAGGCCGGTCCGCAGGGCGGTCGCGTCGATCCCCGTCCCGATCAGCACCAGCTGGGTGACCCGCTCCTCCGCGCGGCCCCACGGCGCGGCGTAGAAGCGCAGGAAGTCGCCCACCGCGTGCACCGCGTACCGCACCCCCCGGTGGCCTTCCGCCCCGAAGTGGATGAAGCCCTTGATGCGGTACAGGCCCTTGGGCCGGTTGTCGAGGAAGTCCATCAGCCGCCGCGGATCCATCGGCTCCGCGGAGGTGAAGCCCACGCTGTCGTACGCGGCGTGCAGATGACCGTGGCCGGGGCTGCCCCCCGCGCAGTCCCCGCCACAGCCCTGCGTTCCGCAGTCGTGGGCGTGCTCGTCCGCGTCCCGCACGAGGTCCTCGAAGGACAGCTGGCGTATCGCGCCCGGCTCGTCCCGCTCCCGCGCCTTGCGGTCGAAGAGCAGCTCCGGGTCGACCCGCCCGTGGGCCGACTCCAGGACAGGAGTGCCGGGGCCGAGCCGGGCCAGCTCGTCGAGGACGGCCTTCCGCTCGGTCTCCTTCGCCCGGTCCGTCTTGTTGAGGACGATGAGGTCGGCGATGGCCAGATGGCGGTCGATCTCGGGGTGCCGGGCGCGGGTGCGGGTGAACTCCGCGGCGTCCACGACCTCGACCAGGCCGCCGTAGACGATGCTCGCGTTGTCGCTGGCGAGGATCATGCGGATGAGCTCCTGCGGCTCGGCCAGCCCGCTGGCCTCGATGACGATGACGTCGATCCGCGCGGCCGGGCGGGCGAGCTTGTCGAGGAAGCCGTCGAGCTCGCTGGTGTCGACGGCACAGCACAGGCACCCGTTGCCCAGGGAGACCATGGAGTCGACCTGCCCGGCGACGCTCATCGCGTCGATCTCGATGCTGCCGAAGTCGTTGACGACCACGCCGATCCGGCTGCCCCCGCTGTGTTTGAGCAGGTGGTTGAGCAGGGTGGTCTTGCCGGATCCGAGGAAGCCCGCCAGCACGATGACCGGGATCTGTCGTTTCGCCAAGAGGCAGCCTCCATCACACGTCGGACGCAGCGGGCACCGGCTGCGGCGGGGGCGGGCCGACATAGCGGGCCGCCGGGCGGATGATCTTCGAGTCCTCCGCCTGTTCCAGGATATTGGCGCTCCAGCCGACCACGCGGGCCGCGCAGAACGTGGGCGTGAACATCTCCCGCGGCAGCCCGCAGAGCTCCATGACGACGCCCGCGTAGAACTCCACGTTGGTGTGCAGCTCGCGCCCCGGCTTGAGCTCGGCGAGGATCGCCTCGACCTTCCCCTCGACCTCGGTCGCGAGGTCGACCAGGGGCCCGCCGAAGTCCTGCGCGATGGAGCGCAGCATCCGTGAGCGCGGGTCCTCGGTGCGGTAGACGGGGTGCCCGAAGCCCATGATGCGCTCCCCCGCGAGGACGCGTTCGCGGATCCAGGGGTCGATGCGGTCCGGGGTGCCGATGGCGTCGAGGGTGTCCAGGGCTCGGCTGGGCGCGCCGCCGTGGAGCGGGCCGGAGAGGGCACCGATGGCACCGCCGAGGCAGGCGACGAGGTCGGCTCCGGTGGAGGCGATGACGCGGGCGGTGAACGTCGAGGCGTTGAAGCCGTGGTCGACGGTGGAGATGAGGTACCGCTCGATCGCGCGGGCCCGGCGGGGCTCGGGCTCGCGCCCGTCCAGCATGTAAAGGTAGTTGGCGGCGTACGGGAGGTCCTCGCGCGGCTCGACGGGCTCCAGTCCTCGGCCGAGCCGGTGGAGCGCGGTGAGCAGGGTGGGGACGGCGGCGCAGGCGGCGAGGGCGTCGGCCTCGCGGTGGGCGGCGGCGGTGTCGTAGAGGGGGCGGAGCCCGGCGGAGGCGCCGAGCAGCGAGAGCGCGGTGCGCAGCCCGGCGAGCGGGCCGGACGGCGCGCAGGAGCGGGCGATGGCCGGCAGGGCGTCGCGCACGTCGGCGGGGAGCCGGCGCAGGGCCGCGGTCTCGGCGGCGAAGGCGGCCCGCTGCGCCGCGTCGGGGAGGTGGCCCCGGAACATCAGGTGCCAGACGTCCTCGAAGGAGCGGCTCCCGGCGAGCTCGACGGCGGAGAACTGGCGGTAGTGGTAGAAGCCTTCGCCGCCGCGGACGTCGCCCAGGGCGGTGTCGGTGACGACGACGCCCGCGAGTCCGCGCGGTACCTCGGTGATCGGCATGACGGTGCCTCCTCGATCCCTTGAGTGCTGCTCGTTGAAACGTGATGGGACTGTCCACCCTTGATCCAATGGCTGTCAATATTGATTGAATCAATATGTACACGCCGGTTACGGTGTGCCCATGGCGGATCTTGAGACGGGCGGCCCGGCGGCGGGCGACGACGGCAGAGGACGGCTGACCACCCGCGAGGTCGCCGAGCGCCTGGGCGTCAAACCCGAGACGGTCTACGCGTATGTCAGCCGCGGCCAGCTCTCCAGCCGCCGCGGTCCCGGCGGCCGGGGCAGCACCTTCGACGCGCGGGAGGTCGACGCGCTGGCCCGGCGCGGCAGACGGGAGCCGGCGTTCGGCGGCGAGACGGCGATCCGTACGGGCATCACGCTCATCGAGAAGGACCGGTATTTCTACCGCGGCGTCGACGCGACCGCGCTCGCCGGGCGGCACGCGTACGAGGAGGTGGCCGACTGGCTGTGGACCGGGGAACTGCGCCCCGGGACCCGCTTCGCCGCCCCCGAGGAGACGTTGGCCGCGGCGCGCCGCGCCGTGGACGCGCTGCCCGCCGACAGCGGGCCCACCGACCGGCTGCGGGTGGCCGCGATCGCGGCGGCGGCCGCGGATCCGCTGCGCTTCGACCTCTCCCCGCAGGCGGTGCTCGGCACGGCCCGTGGCCTGATCCCGACGCTGGTCGACGCCCTGCCGCCCGCCGGCCGGCAGGCGCACGCCGACGACCGGATCGCGCCACGCCTGTGGTCACGGCTGACCTCGCAGGCGCCGGACGAGGCGTCGCTGTGCGCCCTGGAGGCCGCCCTCGTCCTGCTGATCGACCACGACCTCGCCGCCTCCACCCTCGCGGTGCGGGTCGCGGCCTCGGCGCGCTCCCATCCGTACGCCGTGGTCTCGGCGGGGCTCGGCGCCCTGGAGGGGCCGCTGCACGGCGCGGCGAGCGGGCTGGCCCACCGGATGCTGACGGAGGTGCTGGAGCGCGGCAGCGCGGGTGCCGTGGTGGCGGACCACCTGCGGGACGGCAGGCGCGTACCGGGACTCGGGCACCGCCTCTACCCCGGGCCGGACCCCCGGGCCACCACGCTCCTCGCCCGGCTGGAATCGGTGCCCGCCGCGGCGGCCGCACTGGCGGCGGCCCGCGAGGTCGAGGCCACGACGGCACGGCACGTGCCCCTGCACGCGAACATCGACCTCGCGCTGGCGGTCCTTTCCGTCGCCTCTGGCATGCCGCCCGAGGCGGGCGAGACGGTCTTCGCGGTCGCGCGCACGGCGGGCTGGATCGCGCACGCCCTGGAGGAGTACGCCGAGCGGCCCCTGCGGCTGCGTCCCACGGGCCACTACTGCGGCCCGCGGCCACCACAGCCCCTGCCCTGACAGCCGGGCGGGGATTCCGGGCCCCGCAAAGGCAGGTTAGGCTTACCTTTGTGAGTACGTGCGCGACCGTCTCCCGTCAACTCTCCGAGCCCCTGGCCGGCACCGCCGCCACCGCCCGGACCTGGCTGCTGCTCGAACAGCCCGGCCCCTGGGGCGCGAACGCACTCGCCACCAGCCACCTCGACCCCGCCGTGGGCCGCGCCCTGGAAGAGGCCGCGGCAGGCACCGGTGTGCGGATCGCCCTCATCCGGCGCCC
Source organism: Streptomyces sp. NPDC025618 (assembly GCF_055558795.1). Classification (NCBI taxonomy): domain Bacteria; kingdom Bacillati; phylum Actinomycetota; class Actinomycetes; order Kitasatosporales; family Streptomycetaceae; genus Streptomyces; species Streptomyces sp. NPDC025618. The sequence goes on from NZ_JBVHLW010000008.1 coordinate 126,217, forward strand.
CGGCCGCCACGCGGACTGCCACCGGCCCACGACGCAGCGGGTGTTCATCGCCCACACGGCGCCGGGCCGCTCCTGGATCCGCACCACCGCGCTCACCGACCCGGCGGCGCTGACGGAGCTGGACCTCGCGGCGCTCGGCGCGGGCGAGCACGGCGGGCTGTGGGAGCCGTACGCCGGAGACCCGCTGGTCTTCGTCTGCACCAACGGCAAGCGCGACCGCTGCTGCGCCCTGCTCGGCAGGCCGCTCGCCGCCGAACTGGTCAGCGCGGGCGGGATCGAGACCTGGGAGGTCACCCACATCGGTGGCCACCGCTTCGCGCCGACCCTCTTCGTCCTTCCCTACGGCTACGCGTACGGGCAGGTCACCGCGCACGGCGTCAAGGACGTGCTCGAAGCCGTGCGTGACGGCCGGGTGGTGACGGAGGGGTGCCGCGGCCGCTCCGCGTGGGAGCGCCCCGCCCAGGCCGCCGAGCTGGCCGTCCGCGAACTCACCGGAGAGGAGGGCGCGGACGCCCTGGACGTGTCCGGCTCCGGACCCGCCGACGGCCCGGCCGCGCGCTGGGCCGTGACCGTCACCCACACCGACGGCCGGGCCTGGCGGGTCCTCGTCGGGCAGGGTGCCGCCGAGCCGCCCCGCCCGGAGAGCTGCGGCCGGACGCCCGGCACCCCGGCCCGGATGGATGTCGTGTCCGTCACCCCGCTTTCCTGACGAACTCCGTGGTGTAGGTCTTCTCCAGGTCGATGTCGGCGTCGCGGATCGTGGGGCTGAACGCCTTGAGCACGTCGTGCACGGTCCTCGGCCCGTCGTCGGGCATCACCCCGTCCCGGGTGAACATGGGCAGGGTGTTCTTGACGGCCTGGACGTAGAGGTCCTTGCCGCCCTTGGCGTAGTCGGCGGGCATCTTGGCGGCGATCTCCCCGGGACTGTGCGAGGCCAGCCACGCCAGGGTCTTCACGAAGGCGTTGGCGAGCTTCTGGGTGGTCTCCTTGTGGCCGTCGACCCACGAGGTGTTCATGTAGAGGCTCGACGCGGGGTAGAGCCCGCCGAGCGCGGCCCGCGAGCCCTCGGGCGTCCGCAGGTCGATCAGCACCTTGCCGGTGCCCTGGGCGAGGACCTGGGCCACGGTCGGGTCGGTGGTCATCCCGCCGTCGATGGAGCCCTGCTGGAGCGCGGAGACGAAGGTCTGGCCCGCGCCGACGGCGACCAGGGTGACATCACTGACCTTCACACCGTTGCGCACGGCCAGATACTTCGTCAGGAAGTCGGTGGAGGAGCCGAGTCCGGTGACCCCCAGCTTCTTCCCCTTGAAGTCCGCGGGTGAGGTGAGGTCGCCCGCCGCCTTCTTCGAGACGATCTCCACCTCCCCCGGCGTCCGGGCGAGCTGGACCACCGACTCCACCCGCTTCCCCTTCGCCTGGAGGTCGAGGGTGTGGTCGTAGAAACCGACGACGCCCTGCACCTCGCCGGCGACCAGGGCCGTGGTGGCCTGCACTCCGGCCGGTTCGGTGAGGAGCTGGACGTCGACACCCTGTTCCTGGAAGAAGCCGAGCCGCTGGGTGAGCACCGCCGGCAGATAGATGACCTTGTCGAGACCGCCGACCATGATCCTCACGGTCTTGCCGGAGGTCTTGCCGCCGCCGGAGTTCGCGCCGTTTCCGGACACCTCGTCGGCGCAGCCGGCGAGGACGGTCACGAGGGCCACGGCGGCGGCCGCGAAGCGGAGGCGCTTACTGCTGGTTGAACGCATGACGGGTGATCCTTCGGGTGAGGGGTGGAGGGGGACGAGGGCCCGGGACGCCAGGCCCGCAGGCGCCCGGCGCGGCCTCAGCCGTCGGCCCCCGGCCGGCCGGCCTTCCACCGGAACAGCCGCCGCTCCGCGAAGGTCAGCAGCCCTTCCGCCAGCAGCGCGACCACCGCGAGGATGACCATCGCCGCGTACACCCCGGCCGAGTTGAACGTGTTCTGCGCGTTGGAGACGAGCAGCCCGATCCCCTTCGTCGCCCCGATGTACTCGCCGACGATGGCTCCGATCAGCGCGAACCCGAAGCTCACATGGAGGCTGGTGAAGATCCAGGAGGTGGCGGACGGGACGACGACCTGAAGGGTCACCCGGCGGTTGCTCGCGCCCAGGATCCGGGCGTTGGCGACGAGGTTGCGGTCCACCTCCCGCGCCCCCTGGAACGCGTTGAAGAAGACGGGGAAGAAGACCAGCACCACGGCCGAGGCGACCTTGGAGGCAGGGCCCAGGCCGAACCAGATGAGGAAGATGGGCGCGAGGACGATCCTCGGCAGCGCGTTGAGGATCTTGATGTACGGGCCGAGGACGTCGGCCAGGAAACGCACCCGGCCGAGCGCGATGCCGAGCGCCACACCGCCCGTCACGCCGATGACCCAGCCGAACAGGGCCTCGTAGAGCGTGTACCAGATCTGCTCGCCGAGCGAGCCCTGGGCGGTGCCATGGGCGGTCCACTGCACGATCTGGTCCCAGATCTCCGACGGCATCGAGAAGTTGAAGGGGTCGATAATTTTCTGACGGGCCATCAGTTCCCAGGCCCCGAGCACGACGGCGAGCAGCAGCACCCGCACGGCGAGGACCAGCAGCTTCCGGTGCCGGGCGGCCCTGGCCCGGGCCTCCGTACGGCCCGTCGCGCTCTTCGGCGCGGCCGGCGCGGCGGGGACGACGGCGGAACGGGACGGAATCGACTCATGCGACACGCCCTGCACCCCTCTCCCGTGTGATGCGGACCTCTTCGCCGAGCGAGGACCAGATCTCGCGGTAGATCTCGACGAACTCCGCCTCCAGACGGATGGATTCGACCTTCCGGGGCCGCGGCAGCCGGACGGGGAAGACCTCCTTGACGGTGGCCGGGCCGGCGGTCATCACGACCACCTTGTCGGCCAGCGCGATGGCCTCCTCCAGGTCATGGGTGACGAAGACGACGGACGCGGCCGTTCCGCCGGGCCGTCCACCGCCCCACAGCTCCAGGAGCTCGTCCGACATCAGCGCGCGGGTCTGCACGTCGAGCGCGGAGAACGGCTCGTCCATCAGCAGGATCGAGGGATCGCCGACAAAGGTCTGGGCCAGCGCCACGCGCTTGCGCTGGCCGCCGGAGAGCTGGTGCGGATAGCGGTCGGCGAAGGCCGCGAGACCGACCCGGCCGAGCCAGTCGAGGGCCCGCTCGCGCGCCTCCGCCTTGGGCACGCCACGGAAGCGCGGGCCGGCCATCACATTGGACAGGACCGTGCGCCAGGGGAACACCGCGTCCTGCTGGAAGACGAACCCGACCTCCGGCCGGATCCCGGTCACGGGTGCGCCGTCGATGAGCACCTCGCCCTCGGACGGCTCCTCCAGCCCGCTGACCAGGGTGAGGGTAGTCGACTTCCCGCAGCCGGTGGGGCCCACCACGGCCACGAACTCGCCGCGCTCGACGGTCAGGTCGAGATCGCGCACGGCCGTGTGCGCCGCGCCGGAAGGGGTGCGGAACACCTTGGTGGCGCCGCGCAGCTCGATGGCCGGATACCGGCCCGGTGGAGTCCCGCTGGGGGTAGCGTCGTCGGTCGTCCCGCTGTTCATCGTGGCGCCTCCTGTGCCCGGCTCGTCCGCCCCGCGGTCCCTCGGGGCGGTGCTGGACGGTAGGCGCGGCGCGCCCCGCGCAGACAGCCTTGTGAGCGCTGTGCGACTTGAGGGCACGAACCCTGTTCTGCTCGTTTTGCTCGCGGTAGAACAACGAAAGCGCTACGGAACCGGCCACTGGCCGGTCGTCCGGCTACGTTCTGGTGGCAGCGCAGGACGAAAACGAAAGGGACCCCTATGCGCCCCCGGTGGCCCCGCCGTGTCTTCGCTCAGGTGCTGCTCGCCCAACTGCTGATCATCACCGGGGTGACCGGGCTGGCCGCCGGGCTCTTCCTCGCACCCCTCGGCGCCCAGCTGGACGACCAGGCCGAGCGGCAGGCGCTGGCCATAGCGCAGGCCACCGCCGCCCAGCCCGGCATCGCCCGTGAACTGCTGGCCGGACTGCCCACCCCGCAGGGGCCCGTGCAGACGGCGGCCGAACGCATCCGGCTGGCCACGGGCGCCAGCTATGTGGTGGTCGTCGACCTCCAGGGCACCCGCTACTCCCACCCCTCGCCCACCCGGATCGGCGAGCGGGTCAGCACCGACCCGGGCAAGGTCTTGAGCGGGCAGGAGTGGAAGGGGATCGCCAAGGGCACCCTCGGCCGCTCGGCGCGCGGCAAGGTGCCGTTGCGCGACAGCGAGGGCGCCGTCGTCGGCGCCGTCTCCGTCGGCATCGCCTACGACAATGTGCACGCGCTGCTGGTCCACGCGGTGCCGGGCATCCTGCTGTACGCGGGTGCCGCCCTCGGGGCCGGGGCGCTGGCGGCGCTCGCCGTCTCCCGGCGGCTGCGCAAGCGCACCCGCGGCATCGCGCTCACCGAGATATCCGCCCTGCTGGACGAGCGCGAGGCGATGCTGCACGGCATCCGCGAGGGCGTGGTGGCCCTCGACCGGCACGGCCGCGTACGGCTCGTCAACGACGAGGCCCAGCGGCTGCTCGGGCTCGGGCCGGACGCGACCGGGCAGCCGCTGGACAGCGTCCTGCCACCCGGCCGGACCACGGACGTGCTGGCCGGGCGGGTGACGGGCACCGACCTGCTCACCGTCCGGGACGGGCGGGTCCTGGTCGCCAACCGGATGGACACCGCCGACGGGGGCACCGTGGCCACCTTGCGCGACCGCACCGAACTGGAGCAGCTCCGCCGGGAGCTCGACGGCACCCGCGGCCTGACCGACGCGCTGCGCGCGCAGGACCACGAGCACGCCAACCGGCTGCACACCCTGGTCGGCCTGCTGGAGCTGGAACTCTACGACGAGGCAGCCGAGTTCCTGGCAGAGGTGACGGGCGCGCACCGGGCCACGGCCGAGCAGGTCGCCGAGCGGGTGCGCGATCCGCTGGTCGGCGCGCTGCTGGTGGGCAAGAGCGCGGTCGCGGCCGAGCGCGGCGTGGCACTGCGGGTGAGCCCGCGCACCCGGCTGCCCGACCGGGTGGTCGACCCCCGCGACCTGGTCACCGTCCTGGGCAACCTCGTCGACAACGCGCTGGACGCGACCGCCGGCCGGGCCGGCGGAGAACCGTTCGTGGAAGTGGAGCTGCGGACGGTGGGCGCCGCGCTGATCGTGCGGGTCACCGACAACGGACCAGGGGTACCCGCCGCCGACCGGGAACTCGTCTTCGCCGACGGCTGGTCCACCAAGGAACCGCCCCCGCACCGCCGCCGCGGACTCGGCCTCTCCCTCGTCAGAAGGCTGGCCGAGCGCTACGGAGGATCGGCGCGGGCGGACGAACGGGAAGGCGGCGGCGCGGTGTTCACCGTGGAGTTGCCCGAGGCAGTGCGCTCACTCGAAGGGGTGAAGTAAATGATCGAGGTCCTGGTGGTGGACGACGATTTCCGCGTCGCCGAGATCAACGCCGCGTATGTCGCGCGCGTGCCCGGCTTCCATGTCGCCGCCAAGGTCCACACCGCGGCGCAGGCCCTGGCCGTGCTCGAACAGGGAGGCATCGACCTGATGCTCCTGGACCACTTCCTGCCCGACGAGACAGGGCTCTGTCTGGTGCGCCGGATGCGCCAGCGCGGTCACCTCACCGACGTGATCATGGTGACGGCCTCCCGGGACGTCGCGACCGTGCAGGCGGCGATGTGCTTCGGCGCCCTGCAATACCTGGTCAAGCCGTTCACCTTCCCGGGGCTGCGGGTGAAACTGGAGGCGTACGCCCAGCTGCGCCGGACTCTCGACGACGCGCACGAGGCCGGCCAGGACCAGGTCGACCGCATCTTCGGCACCCTGCGCACCGCGGCCACCAGCGCCCCCTTGCCGAAGGGCCACTCCGCGCCCACCGCCGAACTGATCCGCCGCGTGCTCTCGGACGCCGCGCGGCCGCTGTCGGCCCACGAGGTCGCCACCCGCGCGGGCCTGAGCCGCTCCACCGCCCAGCGCTACCTCAAACGCCTGGAGGAGTCCGGCAGACTCCATCTCACCCTCAAATACGGCGAGACCGGCCGCCCGGAACACCGCTACGCCTGGACGACCCGCTGAGCACGCGGGCCCCACATTCCAATTGACCTCACGTCAGCTCCGGCGCGGATCGGGCGGCACCACGATCCCGTAGCGGAAGGCATACCGCACGGCCTGCGCGCGGTCCCGCACCCCCGTCTTGGCGAAGAGGTTGTTGATGTGCGTCTTCACCGTCGCCGTGCTGACATGCAACCGGCGGGCGATCTCGGCGTTGGACAGCCCCTCGGCGACCAAGGACAGCACCTCCGCCTCACGCGCCGTCAGCCCGTCCGGCAACTCCCGGCGCGGCGGCACGCCCTGGGGGGATCCGCCCAGGGGCGACGGCCCCGCCCCGGCCGTACGCTCCGGTGAGCCTTGCTCCCCGGACACGGAGAGCCGCTCCAGCAACCGCCGCTGGATGTTGGGCGAAAGCCCCGCCTCCCCCGACATCACATGCCGCACCGCCCGCACGATCTCCTCCCCGCCGGCATCCTTGGTGAGATACCCGCGCGCTCCGGCCCTGAGCGCGGGAAAGAGCGAGTCGTCGTCGCCGTAGGTGGTGAGGATCACGACCTGGGTCGAGGGATGCTCGTCGCGAATCCGCCGCGTCGCCTCCACGCCGTCGCACCGCGGCATCCTCAGGTCCATCAGCACCACATCGGGGGCGAGTTCGGCCACCAGCCGCACCGCCTCATGGCCATCGGCCGCCGCCCCCACGACCTCGATCCCCGGCAGCAGCCCGAGCAGCATCACGATCCCCTCGCGCACCACGGTCTGGTCGTCAGCCACCACGACCCGCGCCACATCACGGACTTCGGCGCCGCCCGCCCCGGCCGAGCCCGGAGCTCCCGCACTCCCTTCCCCGCCCGCACCCGGCGCGGCCTGAGGACCGCTCGCTCCTCCCCCGCCGCCCGCCCCCTCGCCACCGATCGCGCCGTCCGTCATGCCGGCACCCGCAAACGCACCACAAAGCCCTCCTGCCCAGGTCCGGCCGGTCCGGCCTCCAGCGTGCCGCCGAGCAACTCGGCGCGCTCGCGCATCCCCAGCAGACCGTACCCGGCACCGGACGCCGCGAGGTCACCGGAATCCACATGCCCGCCCCCGTCACGGACCCACAGCTCCACCTGTCCCTCCAGATAGGTGAACCTCACCCGCACATCCGCACCGGGCGCGTGCTTGCGGACATTGGTCAGCGCCTCCTGGGCGACCCTGCGCACCGTCAGCCCGGCCTCCGCCGGCAGGCCCCTGGGCTCCCCCACCACTTCGAAGCGCGCCCCTTCGGACGCGGACGCGTCCCTGAGGAAGTCCTCGACTCGGGACATCTCGCCGCGCAGCGCGGAGAGCGCCTGCCGCGTCTCGGCCAGCCCCTCGCGCGCCATGCCCCGGGCCGCCACCACCCGCTCCAGGATCCGCTGCCGGTCTTCCCCTCTCTCGATGAGCAGCCGCGCCGCCTCCAGGTGCACCATCTGCGCGGAGAGGCTGTGGGCGAGCACGTCGTGGATCTCCCGGGCGATCCGGGCCCGCTCGGCGAGGGCCGCCGACTCGGCCTCCGCCCGGCGGGCCGCCCGCTCCTGCGCCAGCAGCCGGAACCCGGCCCCCCGCGCCTCCTCGTCCAGCCGCAGCGCGTACCCCAGGACGGGCAGCCCCAGCGCCGTCAGCGCGGCCACCGTCGGTCGGTCCGTGCTCGCCAGGGCGTACGACCCCATGGCGACCACGGAGACGCCCACCCCGTAGAGCATCGGGAGCCGCTCCATCGCGACGAGCGCGCACAGGCACCAGAGCACCGCGGCCGGCGTGTGCACCCCCGCCGCCTGGGATGCCGTACCGACCGCGTACAGCACCGCCAGCACCCCCAGGGACGGCCACAGCCGCTGGGCGAGCGTCGTGCCGTAGTAGACCCGGACCCCGACGACGCAGACGATCAGGCCGACGGCCAGGGCGACGAATCCCCACCCGTGCAGCAGGTGATCGCTCAGCACCCCCCACAGGACCAGGCCGAGCAGGCCGAGCCGTACCACCCAGCCCATGACCTGGCGCCGCCGTGGCACTCCCATCCGCGAAAGCGCCTCACGGGCCGGCCACTCGGTCCAGTTCTCCATCGGCACGTGGTGTCCCTCCGCCGCGACTCGAGCCTCAGCCACCGGCAGGGACACCGTACGCCGGGCGGAAGCCCTGGGCCCGGTGGGCCAGCACCCCGGAGCGGGCCAGGAGCACGGCCGCGACGGTCATCATCGTCGCGGCGCCGCCCTGGTGGACCCCGGCCAGCGCACCCAGACCGTAGAGCGCGACGCGCAGGGCCGCCCCGCCGAGCCATATCGCGGCCGTGGCCTTGCCGCCCCGGGCCCAGAGGGCCCCGGATTCGTCGGACCATATTCGGGTGGTCCAGGCCCACGCGGCGCCGGTGGCGAGCCCCGCCAGCACACCGCCGGCGAGCAGACCCACGGACGCGGCGCGATGCCCGGCGTCGATCAGCCCCGGCTGCCGGACGGCCACGACGACGAGCACCGCGGGAAGCAGCCACCAGCGCCGGGCATCGTCCGCCACCCTGCGCGGCCTCGTCTGCCGGACGAGCACGATCGCGCAGACCGCGACGATCACTGCGACATCGAAAAAGCCGGACATGGGACAAGCCTCCGCGGAGCGTGGACGAGCGCGAACGATTCAACGCATCCGACGCTACGGATCCGGCTCGCGGCCGGGATCGGCTCACGGGTGGGCTTCGGGTGGAGCCTGGGTGGAGGCTCGGGTGGAGGCCGCTCTCCACCCAGGGGTGGAGGCTCCGTGCCGGCGCACGGGCCTCCGGCGCCGCAGCGGCCGCCGGACCACTACCGCGTCGATCCCGGCGGACGCGCGGGCGCTGCCACAACGCCTGTCGGAGGAAGGGGTGCTGACAGGCGGCGGTGCGTCACTCGCCGACGCGTCAGGCGTCGATGCGCGAGCGGTCCAGCGTGGCGGCGGAGTTGGTGATGAACTCCTTGCGGGGGGCGACCTCGTTGCCCATCAGGAGGTCGAAAGCACGCTCCGCCGCTTCCAGGTCGCTGATGTTGATGCGCCGCAGGGTGCGGTGGCGCGGGTCCATCGTGGTCTCCGCGAGCTGGTCGGCGTCCATCTCACCGAGACCCTTGTAGCGCTGGATGCCCTCCTTGTAGCGGACGTTCTTCCGCTCCAGCTCCAGCAGCGTCTCCCGCAGCTCGCTGTCGGAGTAGGTGTAGATGTACTTGTCCTGCCCCTTCTTGAGCTGGGTCAGCTCCACCCGGTGCAGCGGCGGCACCGCCGAGAAGACCCGCCCCTCCTCCACCATGGGCCGCATGTAGCGCTGGAAGAGGGTCAACAGCAGGCAGCGGATGTGCGCGCCGTCCACATCGGCGTCGGCGAGGAAGATCACCTTGCCGTAGCGCGCCGCGTCGATGTCGAAGGTCCGGCCGGACCCCGCTCCTATCACCTGGATGATCGCGCCGCACTCGGCGTTCTTGAGCATGTCGGAGACCGACGACTTCTGGACATTGAGGATCTTGCCGCGGATCGGCAGCAGCGCCTGGAACTCGGAGTTCCGGGCCAGCTTCGCCGTGCCGAGCGCCGAGTCGCCCTCGACGATGAACAGCTCGCTGCGCTCGACGTCGTCACTGCGGCAGTCGGCGAGCTTGGCCGGCAGCGAGGAGGACTCCAGGGCCGTCTTCCGCCGCTGGGCCTCCTTGTGCTGCCGGGCGGCGATGCGCGTACGGGCCGCGGCGACGATCTTCTCCAGCACGGCCCGCGCCTGCTGCTTGGCGTCGCGCTTGGTGGAGACCAGGAACGCCTTGAGCTCCTTGGCGACGACGTTCGCCACGATCCGGGAGGCGGCCGAGGTGCCCAGGACCTCCTTGGTCTGCCCCTCGAACTGCGGTTCCGCCAGGCGGACCGTCACGACGGCCGTGAGGCCCTCCATGGCGTCGTCCTTGACGACGTCGTCCTCGGCGACCCGCAGGAGCTTCGACGAACGGAGCACCTCATTGACCGTCTTGGTGATCGACCGCTCGAATCCGGTCACATGCGTGCCGCCCTTGGGGGTGGCGATGATGTTGACGAAGGACTTCACCGTCGCGTCGTAACCCGTGCCCCAGCGGAGCGCGATGTCCACGCCGAGCTCGCGGGTGACCTCGGTCGGGGTCATGTGCCCGCGGTCGTCGAGGACCGGCACGGTCTCCTTGAAGGTGCCCTGGCCGCTCAGCCGCAGCACGTCGCACACGGCCTTGTCCTGCGCGAGGTACTCGCAGAACTCACTGATGCCGCCGTCGTAGCGGAACGTCTCCTCGGTGCTGTCCGCGCCGTCGAGGCCCCGCTCGTCACGGACGACGATGGTCAGCCCCGGCACCAGGAAGGCAGTCTGCCGCGCGCGGCCGTACAGCGTCTCCAGGGAGAGCTTCGCGTCCTTGAGGAAGATCTGGCGGTCCGCCCAGTAGCGGATACGGGTGCCGGTGCGGGCCTTGGGGGCCTTCTTGCCCTTCAGGAGGCCGTTGGCCGGGTCGAAGGGGGCGTCCGGGCCGGACTCGGTGAAGATGCCGGGCACGCCGCGCCGGAAGCTGATCGCGTGGGTCCGGCTGTTCCGGTCCACCTCCACGTCCAGCCGGGCGGAGAGCGCGTTGACGACGGAGGCGCCCACGCCGTGCAGACCACCGGAGGCGGCGTACGAGCCGCCGCCGAACTTGCCGCCCGCGTGCAGCTTGGTCATCACGACCTCGACACCGGACAGCCCGGTCTTGGGCTCGACGTCCACGGGGATGCCGCGGCCGTTGTCCCGGACCTCCACCGAGCCGTCGTCGTGGAGGATCACGTCGATCCGGTCGCAGAATCCGCCCAGAGCCTCATCGACGGAATTGTCGATGATCTCCCAGAGGCAGTGCATCAGGCCGCGGCTGTCGGTGGAGCCGATATACATACCGGGCCGCTTGCGAACGGCCTCGAGCCCCTCGAGGACGAGCAGGTGCCGCGCGGTGTAGTTGGATCCGTCCCGGTCTGCCCCGGTCAGCAACGCAGTGGACGGCACGGACATATCGGCGGTCACGCGGTTCGCTCCTCGCTGAATTTCTTTTTCGGCCCCGGTCGGGCGCGGTCATGGCTCGGTCGCCGTTCAGAGGGTACCGAGGCCTGGTAGAGCCTTTGCGCAGCCACCCGTAGGAATGCCCATGCTAGTCCAGAGTCGATCACACGTTCGATGACTCGTTGGAGTGACGTGCACATCACGTTCCCTTGGAGGCATGAACCATTTAGGCTCCGGGCACGTCCTCAAGAACAACCCGGCAAGCCGGCCGGGCAGGACCAAAGACCCCAGCGACGTGAAACCGTAAGCCCACGCAATACGGCTCATTCGCCGCCAACCGTCAAGATCTGGCCCACTCGGAAGGAACTTTCGAGGAAAAGCCGCGAGCGGGAACGTTTTCGGCCTGGTTGGATGTTGACCCTGGTACGACAGCTCGTCGAGCTAGAGAAGAGGCGACGTGACTACTGTTCTGACCCCCGCGAGCCCGCTGACGGCCGCTGACCGCTGCGACCGGTGCGGCGCTCAGGCTTACCTGCGCGTCGTTCTCATGAGCGGCGGCGAACTGCTCTTCTGCGCCCACCACGGGCGTAAGTTCGAGCCAGAACTCAAGAAGATCGCCGCGGAGATACAGGACGAGACGGAGCGGCTCACCGCCTCTCCGGCGTCCGCGTCCGACGAGGACCGTTGAGTCCGCAATGGAACGCTGACACATCGCATCCGACGACGAGCGAGGTCCGGCCATCCAGGGCCGGGCAGCGGCGGGCGGCCACCCCCACGGGGGAGGTCGCCCGCTCTCGTGTCCGCACACACTCCACCGGGTCTCTCCACGGCCTCACCGCCGCCTTCCCGGCCGCGCCCTGAGGTGGTGGCGCACGCCCCTCGGGACAGCCCGCGACACGAGCTGCTGGAGGGTCGGGGGCGGCGCCGGAGTCCCGGTGCGCTCCGGGGCCGCCGTGCGGAGGGGCGGCTCGACCGCCTGAGCGGCGGCTGGAGCGGCTTGCTTCGCCCCTTCGGCCACACGTGCCGCCACCAGCGACTTGACCGCCGAGATGCGCGTATAGACCCCTGGATGACCCTTCTGGGCGCAACCGCTGCCCCAGGACACCAGCCCGATCAGCCTCCCCCGCGCGACCAGCGGCCCGCCGCTGTCGCCCTGACAGGCGTCCTTGCCGCCGTCCGGCAGCCCGCCGCACAGCATCGAACCCCGGCGGTAGACGCCCTCCGCGCTCCCCGGGTACGCCCGCTCGCACAGAGCGTCGTCCAGCACGAGCAGCTTGGCGGTACGGAGCGTCTCCGAGTAGGTGCCGTCGCCGTACACGTCGCCCCACCCGTAGACCATGGCCGGCGTGCCCGTCCGGTACACCGAGTCGCCCGACTGCGCCATCGGGAGGACGCGCCCCCCGGGCACCGGCTCCTTCAGGGTGAGCACGGCGACATCGCCCGCGTTGGTACCGGCGTCGTACCCCGGATTGACCCAGGTGTCGCGGAGCTCCAGCTCGAAGCCGGACACTCCGCGCAGATCGTCCCGGCCGCTGATGATCCGGAGGTCCTTCGCCTCGCTCACGTCCATGCCGAGCACTTCGTGGCTCAGGCAGTGCGCCGCCGTGACGACCGTCCTGGGGCCCACCACGACGCCGCCGCAGAACTGTCCCGACCGGGCGACCCCGAACCGCTGGCGGCTCGCCAGAGCCACGGCCCAGGGCGCGTCCGAGGCTCGCACGGACTGTCCACCGATGACCCCCCGGTCCGCCGCTGCCGGAGCGGGGACCGCGAGCAGCAGCGCGACGGCGCCGGCCAGCGGATAGCTCAGGGAACGCATGCGGTCTCCTGACGGTGCGGAGTTCCTTGCACACCCAGGGTCAACCCGCGCGCCGATCACCGCATCCCGAAGCCGGACGGGCGTACTCCGAATTCGCACCCCGTCGCACGGAAAGCCCGAAGGCCCGGCGCCTCCACGAGGGAGGCCCGGGGCCTTCGGGACCTGCTGATTCGACGGGTTCGTCCGTCAGTCCAGGTAGTCGCGCAGGACCTGGGAGCGGGACGGGTGACGCAGCTTCGACATCGTCTTCGACTCGATCTGACGGATGCGCTCACGCGTCACCCCGTAGACCTTGCCGATCTCGTCGAGGGTCTTCGGCTGACCGTCGGTGAGACCGAAGCGCATCGAGACGACGCCCGCCTCACGCTCGCTGAGCGTGTCCAGGACGGAGTGCAGCTGCTCCTGGAGGAGGGTGAAGCTGACGGCATCGGCGGGCACGACCGCCTCGGAGTCCTCGATGAGGTCACCGAACTCGCTGTCGCCGTCCTCACCCAGGGGGGTGTGGAGGGAGATCGGCTCACGGCCGTACTTCTGGACCTCGATGACCTTCTCGGGGGTCATGTCGAGCTCCTTGGCCAGCTCCTCCGGGGTGGGCTCGCGGCCCAGGTCCTGGAGCATCTGGCGCTGGACACGCGCGAGCTTGTTGATGACCTCGACCATGTGCACCGGGATACGGATGGTGCGGGCCTGGTCGGCCATCGCGCGCGTGATGGCCTGGCGGATCCACCAGGTCGCGTACGTCGAGAACTTGTAACCCTTGGTGTAGTCGAACTTCTCGACGGCGCGGATCAGACCGAGGTTGCCCTCCTGGATGAGGTCCAGGAAGAGCATGCCGCGGCCGGTGTAGCGCTTGGCCAGGGAGACCACGAGTCGGAGGTTGGCCTCCAGCAGGTGGTTCTTGGCGCGGCGCCCGTCCTCGGCGATGATCTCCAGCTCACGCTTGAGCTTGGGCGCGAGCTTGTCGGAGTTCGCGAGCTTGTCCTCGGCGAACAGGCCCGCCTCGATGCGCTTGGCGAGCTCGACCTCCTGCTCGGCGTTGAGGAGGGGGACCTTACCGATCTGCTTGAGGTAGTCCTTGACCGGGTCGGCGGTGGCACCGGCCACCGCGACCTGCTGCGCGGGCGCGTCGTCCTCGTCCTCGTCGGACAGGACGAAGCCCTTGTTCTCGCCGGTCTCGTCCTCTTCCTCGCCACCCTTGCCCGGGGTGGGGGTCTCGTCGACGAGCTCATCCTCGAGCAGCTCGTCGGCGTCCTTCTTGGAGGCGGTCTTCTTGGCCGCCGTCTTCTTCACGGCGGCCTTCTTGGCCACCGTCTTCTTTGCCGCCGCCTTCTTGGTGGCGGCCTTCTTCACGGGCGAGCCCACGGCATCGTCATCGTCGCCGTACGCGTCCGGGGCGGACGTCGCGGACGCGGTCTGGCGTGCCGTGACCGTCTTGGACGCCACGGCCTTGGTGGCGGTGCGCTTCGCCGGGCTCTTCGCTGCGACGCTCTTGCGGGTGCGCTTGGGCGCCTCGGCGGCACTGACCATCAGCGTCACACCCTCCTCGTCGAGGACCTGGTTGAGGCTGCGCAGAACATTCTTCCACTGGGTTGGCGGAATCTGGTCAGCCTCGAAGGCCCGACGCACGTCGTCGCCGGCGATCTGCCCCTCGGCCTTTCCCTGCTCGATGAGCGCCATCAGAGACTCGGATTCGGCGATCTCCGGCGGGAGCGTACGGGATGTGCTGGCCGACACGAACAACCTCTCGGAACGATGGAAACGGCTTTCGGTCCCGGCCCCCTCTGGACGAGGACCCGGTTCCGACGACCGCCGGCAAGGATGAACCGGCGGCGCGGGTGGTGAATGCAGAGGGACTCAGCGCCTCGAACGAGGCCCGTATTCCTTCCGCGGCTGCCACCTCTTTAGTCATCGCACTGCCTCAAAGAGCGTTACGCCCAATCCTCGTGGCCCGAGTCACACCCCATAAGGGATATAAGGCCACTTCAGCGGACAGAACACCCCGATGCGCCCCCGCCCGAGTTCCGGGGGCGCCATGTGCCGTTCGTCCACAACGGCTCGCGCGGGCGACCCGGACGAGCGGCCGTACGCGCGAGCCGTGGGCACGGTCTCGCGCATGCGGCCCCGTCCGTGCGACCCGCCGGCGCCGTTCCGCTCTTCCGCGCGGTCAGTGCTCGCGAGGGGCCGGCACCACGCGCTCGACGTCCGGGTGGGCGACGAGCAGTTGACGCATCGCGGCTTCCGCCCCGGCGGCGTCCCCCGCGCCCACGGCGTCGACGATCCGGAGGTGATGGCCCACGCCCGCTTCCGTGGGGCGGTCACAGCCGGCCGAGGGCGCGCCCGAGACGTGCAGGGCGGAGGAGACGATGCCGGCGAGGTGCTCCAGCATGCGGTTCCCCGCGACCTGGAGCAGCAGCGAGTGGAACTCGGAGTCGGCGCGCGAGAAGGTGAGCGAGTCACCCTGCGCCAGCGCGTGCCCCATGATCTCGGCCATGTCGGCGAGGCGCTGCTGGACGTCCTCGCGCCCGTGTCCGGCGGCGAGCCGGGCGGCGAGCGGCTCGATGGTCCAGCGGAGCTCGCTGAGCTCGCGGCGCTGATCCTCGCGCTGGGGGCCGAAGGCCCGCCACTCGATGATGTCGGGGTCGAGCAGGTTCCAGTCGCTGACGGGGCGGACCCGGGTGCCGACGTTGGGGCGTGCGCTGACCAGGCCCTTGGCCTCGAGGACGCGCAGGGACTCGCGGACGACGGTGCGGGAGACCTCGAACCGCTGGCCGATCTCCTCGGGGACGAGCGGACGGTCGGCTCCCAGATCACCGGAGACGATCATCTGGCCGAGCTGCTGGACGAGCTGGCCGTGCAGCCCTCGGCCGCGACTGCCGGCCGCGCGGCGGCCTGCCCGGCTCAGCTCCGCCTCGCCGTCCCAGGCAGGCGAGGCCCCGCGGTCGACCCCTGGGGTCTCCGCGTAGGGGTAACGGTCAAGCTCGCCCGGGCCTGTGAGGCCGGTGTCGGCGGGGCGAGCCGCGGTCATCATGGTGTGCGCAAGGGTACTCACGCCTCCTTTGTCGGCGACACCTCGAAGTCCCTTGAGGTCTTTGGTGAAAAGCACACGAAAGGGTGATCGCCCATTACCTCACAATTGACGACCAAATGGACAGAACCGGGCACTCTCCGGGGTGGCGTGAATGCGGAGCGTGACGACATCAGCGCCTGGCGCCAGTCTGGATTCCGGAGCGTGAGCACGGCGGCATGAGCACCCCGGCGCGCGCCGTCATCGCGGGCCCCCTCGGAACACGGTGAGGACATACGCACCGAGCAACCCCGCGAGTGACAACGCGAGCGCCCAGCCGACGGGCTGGGACACCAACTGCAAGGCCGCCGAGATTCCGGTGTCCATCTCGGACGGCCACTGGACGACCGCGGCGGCGCGCAGCCGCTCGGGAAGTCCGATGAGGGACCGGGCCGCGGGCTCGGCCAGCACGCTGCCGAGGAGCGGCATCACGAGGGTCGGCACCGCCAGCACCGCGACCAGCCCCAGAGCGGTGGAGCGGAACAGCCCGCCGGCGAGGAGGCCGGCCCACGCGCAGCCGAGGGCCAGGCAGGCGCAGCCCGCGAGCCCGACGGCCCAGCCCGCGGGGGCGACGACCGCGTCGTCGCCGTAGAGCAGCCGCACCACGACCGCGTCGAGCAGCACCGCGACAAGCGCGAGGAGCACGGCGGCCGCACCGGTGACCGCGAGCTTGGCCCCGAGCAGTCCGAGACGGCGGGGGACGGTGCCCTGGTCCGGCGCCAGCGCGGGGTAGCGGAACTCCTGGCCGAATGAGAGCGCTCCGATGAGTCCGGCGCCGAACGCCGCCGGGGGCAGGGGCAGCAGGCTCGGCCAGCCGGTGAACAGGCGTGGCTCCGGGGCTCCGGTGCGGGCCAGCAGCACGGCGGCCAGGAGGGAGACGCCGAGGGTGGCGGCCGTCACGATCCAGCCGGTCGGGACCCCTGTCGCGCGGCGCAGTTCGTACCGCAGGGGCCAGACGGGGTCGGGGGCCGGGAGGCGCGGCAGCGGGCGGGGCACGATGACGGGCCGGACTGTCGGGCCTGACGCTGCCCCGGTGCCGCGCTCCCTCGGCTCTTCACCGGACGCGGTATCGGACGGAGCTTCCTGCGGAGCCGCCTCGGGGGCGGGGCCGCCCCGGCGGCCGTCGGCACGCGACAAGGGCGTCACGGGCCCAGTGTCACCGGTCTCCTCGGTCAGCCGGTGGACGAGGATGCCGTGCCGGTAGGCGGTCTCCCCGACGACCGCGCAACTGCTGCCGTAGACCGACAGCCTGCCGCCGCCCTCGTGCACGACCTCCATGGGCGGCTCTCCCGGGGGCATCTCCTCGGCGTCGGCCTCGGCCTCCAGGAGGTGGGCGAGGCGGGGTGCGAGCGGCGACCGCACCACGACGCGGGGGCGGAGCCGCGTACGGGCGAAGGCGGCCGCCTCTTGGTCGGCGACGAGGCGCCCCCGGTCGATGGTGACGACCTGGTGTGCGATGCGGGCGGCCTCGGAGGCGTCGCGGGAGGTGACGAGGACGGCGCCGCCCTGCTCGGCGAAGCCGCGCAGCACTCCGTGGAGCCATGCGGTCTCGCGGGGGGAGAGCTCGTACGCGGGCTCGTCGAGGACCAGGGTGTGCGGATCGCCGAGCAGCGCGGCGGCGAGGCCCAGGCGGCGGTCCATGCCGCGGGAGAAGGCGTCGAGGCGCTGATCAGCGAGGCCGGTGAGCCCCACGACCTCCAGCACCTCGTCGGCGCGGCGTACGGGCACGCCGGCCGCCGCGCTGAGCATGCGCAGGTGGCTCCGTGCGGTGCGGGCGGGATGGCCGGGGACGTCACCGAGGAGCACCCCGATCTCCCGCATGGGGTGAGCGACGCGGTCGAGGGTGCGGCCGCGGAAGAGGGCGACGCCGCGGCCGGGGTCGAGCCGCAGCATGAGACGCAGAGTGCTGGTCTTGCCCGCGCCTTCCGCCCCGAGGAGCACGGTCACCCGCCCGGGGCGCGCCTCGAAGGTGATGTCGTCGACGGCGGGAGGCTGGTCGCGGCGGGGAGTGCTCGTCAGTCCGATGGCCTGGATCATGGCTTCTCCCGCAGGGCGTGAGACGGCTCGGCGGCGCGGCCGGCGACCGGACCGGAGCGACCCGGGACCGAACGGATCCGGGGGATCGCACAGCACGCGAAGTCGCTTTGGCGTACGGCAGCACCGTAACCCGATATGCCCGAATTGGTCCGCAATGCCGACCGCGGGCCTCCCGTGTCCCGCCGCGGGAGCGAGCCGCCCCTACGCCTCCGGCCGCAGCATCGGCGGGTTAAGCACCGTGGCCCCGCCGGCCCGGAAGAGCTGCGCCGGACGCCCTCCCTGACGGGTCGTCGTCCCCCCTGTGGGCACGAGGAAGCCCGGCGTGCCCGTGACCTTGCGATGGAAGTTGCGCGGGTCCAGGGCGACGCCCCACACCGCCTCGTACACCCGGCGCAGCTCGCCGACGGTGAATTCCTGCGGGCAGAAGGCAGTGGCCAGCGAGGAATATTCGATCTTGGAGCGGGCGCGCTCGACGCCGTCCGCGAGGATACGGGCGTGATCGAAGGCCAGCGGGGCCGCCTGCTCGCCGTCGCGGCCGTGGGCCACCTCTTGGTCGAGCAGATCCTCCACGGGCGCCCAGCGCACGCTGTGCGCGTCACCGCCGGCCCGCGGAGCGGGCAGGTCGGGGGCCAGCGCGAGGTGCGCCACGCTGACCACCCTCATGCGAGGATCGCGCTTGGGGTCGCCGTAGGTGGCGAGCTGTTCGAGATGGGCGGCGTTGGCGAATGCGGGCCCCGCCGGGTCGTGGGCATGCAGCCCCGTCTCCTCGGCCAGCTCCCGGGCGGCGGCGGTCGCCAGGTCTTCGTCACCCCGGACGAAACCGCCAGGCAGTGCCCAACGGCCCTGGTACGGGGGCTCGCCGCGGCGGACGGCCAGGGCGCACAGGGCGTGGCGACGCACCGTGAGCACGACCAGGTCGACGGTGACAGCGAAGGGCGGAAAGGCCGACGGGTCGTAGGGCATGCCGCGATCATAGTCGTCTGCTTGACGATAAACAGGGTCTTGCGGACGGACCGGACGCGCCCCCTCGGACACCCTCACGCGCGTCACTCTCACACTCCGAGCTGCAGGCCGTCAGGCGCTTCCTCGACCATGCCGAGCCCCATCCTGCTGATCCGCACGGCGAACGGCTGCTCGGCGATACGCAACCCGGTGAACCGCAAGGCACCGAGCGGCGCGGTCTGGAGCGGCCGGACCGCCACGGATCCGGCAGGCACGTCGGGACGGACACCGGCGAGCGCGGTCAGCAACTGCACCGCACCAGCAGCCGCGACGGCGGCCGGCCGACAAGCCGCCGGGTGCGGCAGCGGCATGCTGCCAGTGGTGCGCTGCTCCCCCGCGTACATCTCCGGCAGACGGTGACCGAAGGCATCAGCCGCGTCGACCACGCCACGCAGCAGTGCGCCTGCTTCTCTCTCATAGCCCGCCGCCGCCAGTCCCGAGACCGCGACCGCGGTCTCGTGCACGCGCACGGCGCCGCTGCGGTGCCCGAACGGATTGTGTCCGGGCTCCTTCGCCCCCAGGCTGCGCAAACCCCAGCCCGAGTCGAGCGCGGGCCCGCCGAGCAGCCGGGCCAGTTGCTCGGTCTGCACCTTGTCGAGGAGCCCCGGGGCGTACACCCCGGCTCCGAGCAGGCCCGTGTCGAGGAGATGAGCGGCGGCACTCCCCAAGTGCGGTATCCGCCGCCCCTCGGGGGTGAGGGCGGCGGCCGGACGGCCACCACCCCGGTCCTCCATCCAGAAGTCCTCACGGAACCGCCGGCGCAGTCCGGCCGCCCAGCTCCGCCAGCTCTCGGCTCCGGGCCTGCCGTAGGCCTCCAGCAGCTCCGCGCCCAGGAGGGCGGCCCTGTGCGCGTGGGCCTGCACTTCGCAGCGGTACGGGCCCCGGGGCAGGGGGTCGGCGAGGTATCCGTCGTCGCCCGCTGCCGTGCGCAGCCATCCCAGGCACCGCTCGGCGGCGGGCAGCAGCCCTTCCGTCTCCCGGTCGGGCAGTCCCCACCTCCTGGCCTCGGCGAGCACGACGGGGAACAGCAGGGTGGCCTCGATGCTCGTGCACCCCGGGGGCAGGTGCGCTCCCGCGTGGCGCAGCGCGCCAGGGATACGGCCGCCGTCCGGGCCGGGGCCGGGGAGCTGGGTGCGCGCCAGGGCGCGCAGCGTGCCCGCCGCCAGTCGGACGCCGAGCGGCAGCGTCATACGGGCCGCCCACAGCCCCTCGGCGGGAGCGAGGCCGCAGCGCCAGGGGACTCCCGCGGCGAGGTGGGCGTCCCCTGGGTACGCGGGGTCGCGTACCAGCAGGGCGCGGAGATCGTCCAGGGCGGCGGCGAGCAGGCTCCCAGCTCGTGGATCATCACCGTCCGCCTGCGCGTCGCCCCAGCAGGCCGCGCCCGTTCTGCCCCAGGATGCCGATGCCTCGGGCGAGCGCATTGCGCCGTGCTGCTCCGCGAGCACCCGCAGCTCGATGCTCCGGCTGCTCCCCGGGGCCACGTCGACGTCCCAGCACAGCAGTCCCGCGGAGGCCAGGGTGTCATCCGGCGGAGGGTCGGCCATGACCGCTGACTGGGAGCCGGGCACCGACCACCGCAGCCCGGAGCCATGCACGGCGGCGGGGACTTCGGCTCCGGTCAGGCCAGCCGCTACCGCGCCCAGTTCGGCCAGGTCGGTGCCCAGCGACACCTCCACCCGGAGGCTCAGGGGGCGGACGGCGGTGCTGCGCAGGATGATGCGCTCGACGCCCTCCGCCATGCGCAGCCGTTCGACGGTGACGGCCGGATCGGGCCCGGAGTCGGCGGCGGTCCGCACCGTTCCCACGAAGCGGGCACGGTCGGCGGCGAGCAGCCGCCCCTGCACAGGCAGTGGCTCGGAGCCCCCTACCCGTACGAGGCACCGGGCGAGGAGCCGCCTGCCGCCCCGGTAGAAGCCGTCGAGGCCCTGACCGGTCATCTGCCCGTGCTCGCCGGAGATGGCGAGGGCAGGCAGCGCTACACAGATGAGCGCCGAGTGGACGGGCTGCGGGCCGTGGGCACGGAGTGCACCGGTGCGTGGGGGCGGTGCGGGGCGGCGGGTCGGCTGACCATGGGGGACGATGCCTTGCACTTGTCTGCACTCCCCTGCGGGTGTCATGGACCGGATCGACGGACAGCGTTTGCGGCCACCCGGATGAACGGCGCCGGGCCTGCCGAAGTCACGGTGCGGGGCACGCACCTCCTTTGTCGCGGGGGTCACTGGGGGCGGTCCTGGCCGCTGCGGGCGCCCTGCTCTCCCCCTGTCCACCGGGTGCGCGCCCTTCCTGCGGGACTGGTCGGTCCGCCGGGCCGGGTGTTCGCTGTCGGCCTCACCGTCCTGCTCCGGCGTCGCGTCGCCCCGCCAGCGGGCGGGGCGTCCGCCTTGGCCTCGGCGGTGATTCCCCTGCTCTCCTCATCCTGGACGGCCTGGCGCAGCGCGCGGTCGGCCTGCTCCGCGCGCAGGCAACGGCGCAGGGGTTCGGGGTCGAGGCCCTCGTTGCAGGCTCGGTGGAGGAGCTGGGCGAAGAGGTATTCCGGATCGAGGCGGAGGGCCCGCCCGAGGGCGACCCTGGCTTCGAGCTTGTCGCCGGCCGACCAGGCGACCCAGCCCGCGAGGGTGACGGGGGCGGCGGCGTGCTCGGCGTACGGAGGCACGCAGCGGCGGGCGAGGGCGCGCCAGAGCCGCAGCGCGGCCGGCAGGTCGGGGCCCTCCATCCACTCCGCGGCGCGGTCCCGTGTGACGCGGTCCTGCAATCCGATGATGATCGCCGCTGCTTCCTGAGCGGTGAGAAGGGTGTCGTCGCGGGCGTCGGCTTCCGCTCGGCCGCCGAACGCGGCGGTCTCATGGAACCTGCCCATGACCGCCCGGATCAGATCCAGCGTCTCCCGGCGCACGGTCTCGCAGTCGGCACCGCGGAGGATCCGGGGCACCAGGGCCATCGCCGCCGCGTCCAGCGCCTCCGTCTGCTCCTCGGCACGGGCTCCGGCGAGGGCTGCGTACCGCGCTTCCATCTGGCTGAGGGAGCCGCGCATCTCCATGCCGGCGTAGGTGGCGGCCGCCGCCATGACCGAGGTGCCGGGGGTCGCGAGGGGTGTTCCGTCGTCGGGGCAGCAGCGCGGATCGGGACAGCAGTAGGACCAGAAGCGGCCGTCGGAGATGCACAGCGCTTCGTGCACGGGCATGGCGAACCGGCCGCACGCGTCGTGCAGTGACCGGGCCAGCGGGCGCAGTCGCTCCATCACCTCCCGCGCTGTCTCGCCCGAGGCCGGGTCCTGGCAGAGGAAGAGGACGACGCCGTCGGGACGGGCTCCGCGCTTGTTGCTTCCGGTGACGAGGGTCTCCGCGAGCTGGTCGCAGATCTCGGGTCATTCCTCGCTGGTGTGGGGAATGCCGAGCCTGAGCCGGCCCCCGAAGCGGCCGCGCGGACCGTGGAGCGCGACCATGACGACGCTGTCGTCGGGCACGAAGCCCAGCAAATACGGCAGGGCGTCGGCCAGTTCGGCGGGGCTGCGAAGGGTGACCTCCTGCTCCGCGTGCGGGCCCGTGGGGCCGGACGCGTCGGCCGACGAGGAGAACGGGTGGGCTGAGTCACTGTGCTTGGTCATGGCCCGAGAGTCCCGCGACTGCGGGGCGGCCCACCAGCCCTGTGGATAACCGCCGCATATTGTCGTACGAATCTTGTGGACAGTGCCCCTCCCGACAGGCCGCCGTTCCCGGCGGCGCCCGCGTTTTCCACAGGTTCATGGTCACGGTCGCGCGATGTCAGTGCCCTCGTGTTGCATGGGGGCATGACCAACGAAGACCTCCGCACCTCGGCCGACACCGTCCTGGCCCGTCTCGTCGGAGACACCACGGGCGCCGCGAGACTGCGCGAGGATCAGTGGCGCGCGATCGAAGCACTGGTCGCCCACC
Organism: Streptomyces sp. NPDC025618; assembly: GCF_055558795.1. NCBI lineage: Bacteria > Bacillati > Actinomycetota > Actinomycetes > Kitasatosporales > Streptomycetaceae > Streptomyces > Streptomyces sp. NPDC025618. The sequence goes on from NZ_JBVHLW010000008.1 coordinate 149,120, forward strand.
ATCGCCGCGCGCTGGTCGTCCAGCGGACCGGCTGGGGCAAGTCGGCCGTGTATTTCGTCGCGACCGCGCTGCTGCGCGAGCGCGGCAGCGGCCCCACGGTGATCGTCTCGCCGCTCCTCGCCCTGATGCGCAACCAGGTGGAGGCTGCCGCGCGGGCCGGTATCCACGCGCGCACGATCAACTCCGCCAATACCGAGGAATGGGACACCGTCCAGGCCGAGGTCGCGGCGGGCACCGTGGACGTACTGCTCGTATCGCCGGAACGCCTGAACAATCCCGACTTCCGGGACAATGTGCTGCCCAAGCTCGCGGCCGCCACGGGCCTGCTGGTCGTCGACGAGGCCCACTGCATCTCCGACTGGGGCCACGACTTCCGCCCCGACTACCGCCGCCTGCGCACCATGCTGGCCGATCTGCCGCCCGGCGTTCCGGTGCTCGCCACGACCGCCACCGCCAACGCCCGTGTCACCGCCGACGTCGCCGAGCAGCTGGGTACGGGCGAGAACTCGGAGGAGGCGCTCGTCCTGCGCGGGCCGCTGGACCGGGAGAGCCTGAGCCTCAGCGTCCTTCAGCTGCCCGACGCCGCCCACCGGCTGGCCTGGCTCGCCGACCACCTCGACGAGCTCCCGGGCTCCGGCATCATCTACACCCTCACCGTCGCCGCCGCCGAGGAAGTGACCGCCTTCCTGCGGCACCGCGGCCACGTCGTCGCCTCGTACACCGGCAAGACCGAGAACGCCGACCGCCAGCAGGCTGAGGAAGACCTGCTGGCCAACCGCGTCAAGGCGCTGATCGCCACCTCCGCCCTCGGCATGGGCTTCGACAAGCCGGACCTGGGGTTCGTCGTCCACCTGGGATCACCGTCGTCCCCCATCGCCTACTACCAGCAAGTGGGCCGCGCGGGCCGTGGAGTGGAGCACGCGGAAGTGCTGCTGCTGCCGGGCCGCGAGGACGAGGCCATCTGGAAATATTTCGCGTCCCTCGCCTTCCCCTCCGAGGAGCAGGTGCGCCGCACCCTCGACGTGCTGGCCGCGTCCGACCGGCCGGTATCGCTGCCTGCCCTGGAGCCGCAGGTGGAGCTGCGGCGCTCCCGTCTGGAGACCATGCTCAAGGTGCTCGACGTGGACGGCGCGGTGCACCGGGTGCGCGGCGGCTGGACGGCGACCGGCCGGCCGTGGGCCTATGACGCCGAGCGCTACGCCTGGGTCGCCCGGCAGCGCGAGGCGGAGCAGCAGGCCATGCGGGAGTACGCCACCACCACGGGCTGCAGGATGGAGTTCCTGCGGCGGCAGCTCGACGACGAGGGCGCCACCGCCTGCGGTCGCTGCGACAACTGCGCGGGGCCCCGTTTCACCGCCGAGGTCTCCGCGACCGCGCTGGACGCCTCGCGCGGCGAACTGGGACGGCCCGGCGTCGAGCTCGAGCCCCGGCGGATGTGGCCGACGGGAATGCCGGCGGTCGGCGTGGACCTCAAAGGCCGTATCCCCGCAGGGGAACAGGCCGCCACCGGCCGGGCCCTCGGCCGGCTCTCCGACATCGGCTGGGGCAACCGGCTGCGGCCGCTCCTCGCTCCGAACGCCCCGGACGGCCCTGTTCCGGACGACGTGGCGGACGCCGTGGTGACCGTGCTGGCCGACTGGGCCCGGGGGCCGGGCGGTTGGGCCGGCGGCGCCCGCGATGCGACCGCCCGGCCGGTGGGTGTCGTCACGCTCGCCTCCCGCACCCGGCCCAAGCTGATCCAGTCGCTCGGCGAGCACATCGCGAGGATCGGCCGAATGCCGTTGCTGGGCACGGTCGAGTACCGGGACTCGGGAGCGGACACCCACCTGCCGCGCACCAACAGCGCCCAGCGACTGCGCGCCCTGGACGGGGCGTTGACCGTGCCGCCCGCTCTCGCGACGGCCCTGGCCTCGGCGGGCGGCCCCGTGCTGCTCGTCGACGATCTGGCGGACACGGGCTGGACGCTGGCCGTGGCAGCGCGGCTGTTGCGCCGGGCGGGGGCGAAGGACGTACTCCCGCTGGTTCTGGCGGTGCAGGGATAAGCGCGTGACGGGCAGGGCGGCTGGGCAGGGATAGGGGCGCACGCCGCCCTGTGGGGGGCGCGGTGGCGCCAATTGATCGTTGCCGCGCACCGGCGCAGCCGGGAGAATCGGACGTGCTCCCGCCCCCGTCCGTCCATGGCCCGGCGGACTGCCGTGGCGGTGCGCGCCCTTGCCCGACGCCCGCCCGCGCCCGCCCATGGGCACGCAGACGAAGGGAGGATCATGACCTTCGGCTTCGCTCCGCCGCCCGCGGGCTCCGGCCCCCGGCTGGGCCGCTCGCTGGAGCCCGCCGAGTGGGCCGCGGCAGGGATCCCCTTGCTGCGGAATCCGCGCGAACTGATTACCGGTCTGCACGCACGTCACCTGCCCGCACCGTCGACGGCTGTCGTCGCCGTCCTCGACCCCGATGAACGGCTCGCCGCGAGCGCGTCCTTCGCCAGACGCCCCGCCTCGGCCGACGGCTGGGAGCTCCGCAACGCGCTCCTCGCGCAATTGCGCCAGGTGATCCCGCACGACCTCCGGCTCCGCGCCCCGGTCCGCACGGCTGTGCTTCTCTACTGCCGGGAGGGCGAGGCCCGTTGGACGGAGGAGGACGGTGCGTGGATGTGGGGCCTGCGTGATGCCTGCACCCTGCACGGCCTGCGCTGCGGCGCGTACATCACACTGACCACGAGTGGCTGGCAGATACTCGGCGAGGGGCGCAGCGGGCGGCGTCCGCGTTCGCCCGTGTACCGGACTGCGCCACCGGCATCCGGAAGCATGGCCTCCGAAATGCGGCACGCGCCGCACAACGGCCGCCCGACGGACCGGCCCGTGGGCGGCGGGCCGGGCACGAACCCCGCGGTCACCGCTGCCTCCAAGGCCGGGTGACCGCCGGGTTCACGCCTCAGACGCCTGCCGGGAGCAGGGAGTTGACCCGCTGGGGGTCGGCGCAGACGATCAGCAGCGCATCGGCACGGTCCAGGGCGGCGGGCAGCGCACCGTTCACCACGGCGTCCGCGCCACCGTTGACCGCGACGACCACAATCGGGCGGCGCCCGACACGGCCCGCCTCGGCGCTCGCGTAGAACACGTCGTCGCGGGCGTCGTGCTGCGCCCAGTAGGACGCCTCACCGAAGGACAACTCGTGCACGGCCCAGGGGTGCGGATCGCCGGTGGTGAGCACCAGGATCTCGCCGGGCTCGCGGCCGCTGTCGAGCAGCAGGTCGACGGCCTCGTCCGCGGCGTCCAGCGCGCCCTGCGCAGAGGCGGGGATCAGCTGGACCTGCGGAGCGGCCGCCGGGGCCGGGGCAGGTGCGACGGGGGCCTGGGCCGGCGTCACCGCGTCACGCGGGGACGGTACCGGCACCGGACCACGGTGGGAGCCGGGGCTGCCGGGCCGCGCCGGGACCGGACGGGGGCCAGGGACAGGACGGGGGGTCGGCGCGCCACGGCCGGGGGCCGGAACTGCGCGGGGACCCGGGACACTCTCGGGAATCTGAGGCTCCTCGGGGATGAGAGGCATGAGTTGATGTTTATCAAACGCCTGTGCGGGATGCATCGGCGGGTGGCGGCCGGCGCCGCTCAGAAGTCGAAACCGAGTTGGCCACCGGCCTCCAGAGCGAGTGCCTCAGGAGTGCTGCGCACCCGCTTGAGGTGCTGCCACCTGGGCAGCGCGTCGAGATAGGACCAGGACAGCCGGTGGTGCGGGGTGGGGCCCAGCGCCTCCAGGGCGGCGCGGTGCACCGGCGAGGGGTATCCGGCGTTGTCGCCGAAGCCGAAGTCGGCGCACTCGACGCCCAGTTCAGCCATCATGGCGTCCCGCCGCACCTTGGCGATCACGGAGGCGGCGGCGACGACCACGCAGGACTGATCGCCCTTGATGACTGTGCGGACCCGCCAGGGATCGCCGAGGTAGTCGTGCTTGCCGTCGAGGATCACCACGTCGGGCCGTACGGGCAGGGCGTCCAGGGCGCGGGTGGCCGCCAGTCGCAGCGCCGCCGTCATACCCAGTTCGTCGATCTCCTGTGGGGAGGAGTGCCCGAGCGCGTGAGCGGTCACCCAGGTCTCCAGCTCACCGGCGAGCGCCGTGCGGCGCTTGGGGGTGAGCAGTTTGGAGTCGGTGAGCCCCTCCGGGGGCCGGCGCAGACCGGTGACGGCCGCGCATACGGTGACCGGTCCGGCCCAGGCTCCGCGGCCGACCTCGTCGACTCCGGCGACGACCTTGGCTCCGGTCGTGGCGCGCAGGGAGCGCTCGACGGTGTGGGTAGGCGGTTCGTACGGCATGGCGCCAGCAAGCGTACGCCCCCGGCTCCGGCCCGAGTAGCCCCGCCCCCTCCCCTTTTCGTCTCTTCTTTCTGTCCGGTCAGCTCACAGCGGCCGGCAGCCAGCCGGGCAGCGCTTCGACGCGCTCCAGCCAGCCCGCCGGCGGCGCTCCCCGCTCGCCCGCCGCGACCACTCCGCCGACGATGGCGCAGGTGGTGTCCACATCGCCGCCCACCTGCGCGGTCGCCCAGAAGGCCGACTCGAAGGAGCCGAGGTTCCGGGCGGCGGCCCACAGCGTGAAGGGCACCGTGTCATGGGCGCTGGTGCGGCGGCCGCAGCCGAGGACAGCGGCGACGGTGTGCGCGTCGCCGTAGTCGAGCATGTCGCGTGCGCGCCTCAGCCCGGCCTGGACCGCGCTGCGCGGCACGAGTGCGATCACGCCGTCCAGGAGCGCCTCGGCCGTGACGGAGCCGGGTGCGGCGGCGATCGCCGCGGCGGCGGCCACCGCCATGGTGCCGGCCACGGCCTCGCGGTGCTGATGGGTGGTGTACGCGGAGATCTCGGCCTGGTGCGTCGCCTGCTCCGGGTCGTCCGCGTACCAGGCGCCGAGCGGTGCGATGCGCATGGCGGCGCCGTTACCCCAGGAGCCCTGCCCGTTGAACAGGGCGGCGGCCAGCTCCCGCCAGTCGCCCCCTTCCCTGATCAGGCGCAGCATGCGGTTGACCGCGGGGCCGTAGCCGCGGTCGAAGTCGTGGTGCTCGGCGAAGGAGCGGGCCAGGGCGTCCTGATCGATCCGGCCGTGCCCGGCGAGCACGGCCAGCACCGAACAGGCCATTTCGGTGTCGTCCGTCCACTGCCAGGGGGCGGGCGGCAGTTCGCGGCGCTTGAGTGAGGGGTAATGGGCGGGGACGAAGAACTGGGACCCGAGGGCGTCACCGAGAGCCAGCCCGCGCAGGCTCCTCAGAGCTCGGTGGAATCGGTCAGCGGTCATCGCAGCGAACTCTAATTCCTTTCCAACGGCGCGGTGGCCCCGGACAGGGGTCACGGGGTTGTTCGAGTGCCGAGGGCCGCGACGCCTAACCGGTGAACCCGTACGGTTCGGGGGTGCACCAGCGCTCGAACGGCCGGTTCAGGTGGTACCGGCCGTCGGTGCCGAGGATCAGGGCGCGGGTCTCTCCGTTGCCCGGGTTCGACAGGCACTCGAATTCGGCCACGGTCCAGTGCAGCCACCGCATGCAGAACAGCCTCATGGTCAGCCCATGGGTGACCAGCAGGACGTTCGGCGGATGGCCGGGGTCCTCGAAGCTGCGCCACAGGCTCTCCAGGAACGCTCCGACGCGGTCGTACACATCGGCGCCCGACTCGCCCTGGGCGAAGCGGTAGAAGAAGTGGCCGTAGGCGTCCCGGTACGCCTTCTGGCGGCGCACGTCCGCGGGGTCCTGCCAGTTGCCCCAGTCCTGTTCGCGCAGACGCGGCTCCTCGCGGACCCGGACCCGGCCCGGGTCGAGCCCCAGCTCGTGGAAGGTCTGGTGCGTACGGCGGTAGGGCGAGACGTAAGCGGACACCTGCTCGTCCCCGAAGAGCTCGCGCAACTGGACGCCTGCTTCCCGGGCCTGCTTGCGGCCCTTTTCCGTCAGGCTCAGGGCGTGGTCGGGCTCCCGTTCGTAAACGGTGTCGTCGACGTTGCCCACCGACTCGCCGTGGCGGATGAGAACGATGCGTCGGGGCCGTGGCATGCCGCCACCCTAGATCGAGCGCGAACCTCTTGCCGCACGTCACCCCTCGAACAGAGGGCGGCCTCCCCGTATCTCGCAGCGGCGTCCGACGAAGCGGCTGGTCAGCAGCCGGTCGTGGGAGACCACCACCAGAGCACCCGGCCATTGCGCCAGCGCCTGCTCCAGTTCCTCGACCAGGCCGAGGGCGAGGTGGTTGGTGGGCTCGTCGAGCAGCAGCAGGTCGGCCGGGCGGGCCAGCAGGCGGGCGAGACCCAGGCGGCGACGCTGCCCCACCGAGAGCGAGCCGACGGGCACATGGAGATCCCGCTCCAGGAAGAGACCGTAGGAGAGCAGGAGCTCACGGTGCGCCTCCTCGTCACCCGGGAGCTCACGTCCGAAGGCGGCGAGCAGCCGCTCGGCGGGCCGGCTCACGGCTGTCTCCTGGGGGAGGTAGCCGACGCGTCCGCGGCGGCGCACCGCGCCGGTGCCCGGCTCGGTCACCCCGGCCAGGGCCTTGAGCAGCGTGGACTTGCCCGCGCCGTTGGCACCCTGCACCAGGATCCGCTCCCCCGCGTGGATCCGGAGTGAACCGACAGCGAGCCGGTCTCCGACACGCACATCCTCCATCTCGACGAGGACGCCGTCGGCTCCTCCCACCGACGGACGCGCGGTGAAGCGCAGCGGCTCCGGTGGGCACGGCACCGGGTTCTCCCGCAGGCGGCGCAGCCGTTCCTGGGCGTTGCGCACCCGGCTGGAGACCGAAGCCTGCACCCGCCCCTTGTCCCGGTCGTACGCCATCTTGTTGCCGTCCCTCATGGCCCGGCCGGGAGCGACGCGTTGCGCGGTGGTCACGGCGGTCTCGGCCAGCGTCTCGGTCTCCGCCACCCACTGCTCGTACGCTTGCGCCCAGCGGCGCCGGGCCGCCGCCCGCTCCGCCACGAATCCCGCGTAACCGCCGCCGTAGCGGACGAGGGTTTTCCGGTCCGCGTCGACCTCGACCACCGCGGTGGCGACGCGCTCCAGGAAGACCCGGTCGTGGGAGACCGCGAGGACGGTGCCGGTGTGGGCCCGTACGGCGTCTTCGAGCCAGGTCAGTGCGGCACCGTCGAGGTGGTTGGTGGGTTCGTCGAGGAGCATGACCTCGGGTGCGGCCGCGATGAGGCAGGCCAGTCCGAGCCGGGCCTGCTCGCCGCCCGACAGGCTGCCCAGCACCCGCTCCCGTCCGATGTGGGCGAGCCCGAGCGCGTGGAGCGCCTTGTCCACCCTGGCGTCCGCCTCGTAACCGCCGCGTCCCTCGAAGGCGGTGAGCAGTTCCCCGTATTCGGTGAGCCCCTGAGGTCCGGCGGACTCCAAACCGGTCTCGAGCTCGCGGAGGCGGCGCTCCATGGTGCGCAGCTCCGCGAGCGCCGCGTCGATCGCGTCGCCGACGGTGCGGTCCGGAGGAAGCGAAAGTGTCTGCCCGAGGAGGCCGACCCCGCCCTCCGCCGCCGCCACGACGGTGCCGTCGTCGGGCTTCTCGGCACCGGCCAGCAGCCTGAGCAGGGTGGACTTGCCGGCGCCGTTCTCCCCCACCACGCCGATGCGCTCACCCGGCCGCGCCGAGAAGGACACGTCGTCCAGGAGGTGCCTGTCTCCGCGGGACAGGGAAACACCGCGCAGGGAAAGCTGGGTGTGCATACAGACCTCCAGGGGAATCGGGCCACGGGCAGGCGCGCCACCCGCACAACGCGGGCGACCGAGCCGCAAATGCGACTCGAGTTGCGTTACTCTCAGCATGGCACGACCCCGCCCACTAACGCAACAGGAGTAGCAATTGCCGTCCGATATGTCACCCTCCCAGGCCCCTGGCACCGTCCGCCCCGGCGGGCGCACCGCGCGCACCCGTGCCGCCGTCCGTGACGCAGTCCTCGCGGGGCTGGTCGAGACCGGCTACCCGGGCCTGACGGTCGAGTACGTGGCCGAGCACTCCGGCGTCCACAAGACGACGCTCTACCGGCGCTGGGGCGGAGTCGAAGGACTCGTCGCGGACGCGCTCGAGCTCGCCGGCGAGGACAACTGGACCCCGCCCGACACCGGGTCCCTGCGGGGCGATCTGCGCGCCCTGACGCAGGAGATCCTCGACAGCTTCGGCGACCCCGCGGGTGCCGCCGCCCCTGCCGCCTTCATCGCCGCCGCGTTCCAGTCCGCGCGCGCGGCGGACGCCCTGCGCGCCTTCTACACCGAGCGGTTCGCGCGCTGCGCGCCACTGGTGGAACGGGCCGTCGAACGTGGCGAGGTACCCTCCGGGACCGAACCGGGCGCTCTGATGCGAGCCGCCTCGGCCCCGCTCTTCTTCCGGCTGTTCATCAGCCGGGAGCCCATCGGCACGGCCGACGCCGACCAGGCGGCTGACGCGGCACTCGCCGCGGCCCGCACAGGGGTCTACGCCCCGCGCGCCTGACGCCGGGCACGCCCCGGCGCCGCTTCGGGCACGGCGGTCACACCGTCCAGGACGGCTCTATCGCGACGATGTCGCCGCCGATCGCCGCGACATCCGCCTCGGTCTGCGCCCGCAGGGCGAGCCGCTCCAGCCGGTCGACGCGGTATTTGCCGTACTCGGCCCCGGAGTTCCACATCGACAGCACCAGGAACTCCCGGCCGGGCGCCTCGCCGAACACACCTCGCAGCATTCCCGGCGAGCCGGCCATGGCCGGGTTCCACACCTTTTCCTGCATCAGCGTGAAGTGCTCGACCCGGTCCTCACGCACACGGCAGTGGGCGACGCGCACCACGTCCGCGTCCGCGAACTGCGGCCGGAAACCTACTTTTACGTCGCACCGGTGCTCGAACAGCCGCACTTGGATGTTCTTGTACGTGCCTGCCTGCGCGGCCGCCAGCCTGTCGTGGGACCGCGCCATGAACGAGTCGTAGAACGCCCTGCTCTCCCAGAAGCCGAAGAGGTGCGCCACCTGGGGGCGACCCCTGCTCCAGCCCCCGCCCTGCCCCCGGAATCCCGGTTCACCGAGCAACCCCGCCCACTTCCGCTGCCCCCGCTCGAAACCACGACGGTCCACCACAGTGCAGCGAATCCACTTGACCAGCACCGCGCCATCGTACGGCGCGGACAGCGGCGCGTAATCACGTCCCGGATGAGTACACCCGCGCGAGCGTGCCGGCATCCACCTCTCTGAGCTCGATGCAGAACTCCCGCTTCAGCGGTTCCACCAAGTCCTCGTCTTTCAGCAGCTGTTGCACCGTGGAGGCACGGAAGCACACCATCGGGAACGGTGAGCGGGGCGGGCTCCGGCGTGCGCCGGGATTCGCCGGCCGCCGCTCCGCGCCGACAGCGTTCAAGCCGAATCGGCACTCCGCCTCGGGTCCGGGCCTCACACCCCCGCGATCATCCGGCGGGCGCGAGCAACACTGCGGCGGCGTCCCGCGCCCGGAGGGCGGCACCGGCTTCTCCGGTGATCGCGGCGGTGGTGATCGCCCCGTCCATGAGCACGGCGAGCTGGTCGGCCAGCCGTTCCGCGTCCTCGGCGCCGGCCGCACTGACGAGGCCGAGGAGATAGCCACGCACCTCGGCCTTGTGGTCACGTACGGCATCGGCCACGGCCGTCGATCCCGCCCCCATCTCCCCGAACGCGTTGATGAACGCACAGCCCCGGAAGTCCGGTTCGGCGAACCACGCGTGCAGCCACTCGAACACCGCGAGCGGCCGGTCCTTCGCGGACCGGCGTTCCACATGCCCGGCGAGCATGCCGCGCCAGTGACGGTCGCGACGGCGAAGCCACGCCTCCACCAAAGCCTCCTTGGAGGGGAAGCACTGATAGAGGCGCTTGAGCGAAACACCGGACGCGCTGCGGATCCGGTCCATGCCCACGGCCTGTACGCCGTGCTCGTAGAAGAGCGCCTCGGCGGCATCGAGCACCCGCCGCTCGCTCTCGGCGATATCCATGTCACTCCCGACTGGCGAAGAGAACGTTCGTTCTCTAGGCTACGCGACAACTGCGAGAACGCTCGTTCTCCATTGGCAGGAAAGGCAATTCCATGACTCAGCGTCCGCCGCTTCCGCCGTTCGACGAGGAGACCGCCCGAGCCAAGGTCCAGGCCGCCGAGGACGCCTGGAACTCCTGCGACCCGGATCGGGTCACCCTGGCCTACACCGAGGACTGCGTCTGGCGGAATCGGGACCGCTTCCTCACCGGCCGCGCGGAAATCCGCGAATTCCTGCGCCTCAAGTGGGAGAAGGAACGTGACTACCGCCTGCGCAAGGACCTGTGGTCCTGGGGCGGCAACCGCATCTCCGTGCGCTTCCGTTACGACTGGCGTGACGCCGACGGCAGGCAGTGGGTCAGTTTCGGCAACGAGCAGTGGGAGTTCGACGCCGACGGCCTGATGTGCCGCCGCGAGGCCAGCATCAACGATGTCCCCGCCGCTGAATCCGCTCCGGGGGCCCACGCCCAGGATCTGTACCTCTCCGCGGCACCACGCGAGCGGACCGGCTGAACCGCGGGCGGATGCCATCGCGTCCGATGCGTCACCGAGGGTGGCATCAGCGGCAACGAGCGTGAAATCCTTGGGAGTCAGGGACGCGAACTCGCGGCATCCCGCCCGGCCGTGGCCCGGTTCCGTACCGTCGGCACTTCGCACGGGTCCTGTGCGGCATCAGACGAGTTCCGAGGAAGGGGAGCCTGGTGAACGGTCTCAACAAGGGGATAGAGAAAGTCGAGGTGACGCTCAAATGGGACCCGAGCCCACCCGGCACTCCCGCCACCGACCTCGACCTCATAGCCGCGACGTATCCCGCGACCGCGCCCTACGGAAGCCCCGCGTATCTCGTCTACTTCGGCAGCCGGGCCCCCGACGGCACCATCACCCTCAGCCGGGACAGCCGCACGGGCCAGGGCCTGGGCACCGACGAGGCGATGACGCTCGAACTCGACCGGCTGTCGGATGAATACGGCCGGGTGGTGGTGGGCGTGGCCATCCAGCAGAACGCCGGACGGAAGACCTTCGGCGAGGTGACGAATACGGGCATACGCATCACTGAAGACCGCTCCGTGCTGGCCGCCGAGGATCTCACCGCCGTCGCGGCGTTCACCGCCGCGACCGTCGGGGAATTCATCCGGGACAGCTCGGGCGCGTGGGCATTCCGCAACGTGCTGCGTGGATTCGACGCCGATCCCACGGCGTTCGCCGCGATGATGGGCCGCCGCTGATTCCCGGCACATCGGCCGGAGCGCAGAAACGGCCAGGCGGAAAGGCGTCCCCGAAGGGAGCCTTTCCGCCTGGTCACGTCATACGGTGCGCGCCGTCCGGCGCTCGCCGTCAGCTGCAGCCGCTGGTGGAGCCGCAGCCCTCGCAGAGGTAGCAGCTGCCCGCGCGGCGCATCTTCGTGCCGCAGGAGAAGCACAGCGGAGCATCGGCGTTCAGGCCGAGCTGCATCTCCACCAGTTCGGTGCTGTTGTGAGCCTGCTTCGGGGCCGGGACGGCCGCCGCGGGCTGGGCCGGGGCCTCCGACTGGGGGACCTCGACGTGACGCGGCGCCGACTGGGCGAGGCCCTCGACGTCGACCTCGTCGTCGGTCGGCTCGTACGAACCGGTGTCCAGGTGACGCTGGCGCTCCTCGGCGGAGTGGATACCCAGGGCCGAGCGCGTCTCGAACGGCAGGAAGTCCAGCGCCAGACGGCGGAAGATGTAGTCGACGATCGACTGCGCCATCCGGACGTCCGGGTCGTCGGTCATGCCGGCCGGCTCGAAGCGCATGTTGGTGAACTTCGAGACGTAGGTCTCCAGCGGCACGCCGTACTGCAGGCCCACGGAAACCGCGATGGAGAAGGCGTCCATCATGCCCGCGAGGGTCGAGCCCTGCTTGGACATCTTGAGGAAGACCTCGCCGAGACCGTCGTCCGGGTAGGAGTTGGCGGTCATGTAGCCCTCGGCGCCACCGACCGTGAAGGAGGTGGTGATGCCCGGACGGCCCTTGGGCAGACGCTTGCGGACCGGGCGGTACTCGACGACCTTCTCCGCGGCGGGAGCGGCCTCGGGCGCCTTGGCGGCCTCCGCGTCCTTCTTCTTGGCGGAGAGCGGCTGGCCCACCTTGCAGTTGTCGCGGTAGATCGCGAGCGCCTTCAGACCGAGCTTCCAGCCCTCGAAGTAGACCTCCTCGACCTCCTCGACGGTGGCCGACTCCGGCAGGTTCACCGTCTTGGAGATGGCACCGGAGAGGAACGGCTGCGCGGCGGCCATCATGCGGACGTGACCCATGGCGGAGATCGCGCGCTCACCCATGGCGCAGTCGAAGACCTCGTAGTGCTCGGTCTTCAGGCCCGGGGCGTCGATCACGTTGCCGTGCTCGGCGATGTGGGCGACGATCGCCTCGACCTGCTCCGGCTGGTAGCCCAGGCGCTTGAGGGCCTTCGGGACCGTGTTGTTCACGATCTGCATCGAGCCGCCGCCGACGAGCTTCTTGAACTTGACCAGGGCCAGGTCCGGCTCGACGCCCGTGGTGTCGCAGTCCATCATCAGGCCGATGGTGCCGGTGGGGGCCAGCACGGAGGCCTGCGCGTTGCGGAAGCCGTTCTTCTCGCCGAGGCGGACGACGTCCTGCCACGCCTCGGTCGCCGCCGCCCACACCGGGGTGTCCAGGTCGTCGGCGCGCGGGGCGACGGCGTTGGCGTCAGCGTGCTGCTTCATGACGCGCTTGTGGGCGTCGGCGTTGCGGGCGTAGCCGTCGTACGGACCGACGACCGCGGCCAGCTCGGCGGAACGCTTGTAGGAGGTGCCGGTCATCAGCGAGGTGATGGCACCGGCGAGCGCGCGGCCGCCGTCGCTGTCGTACGCGTGGCCAGTGGCCATCAGCAGGGCGCCGAGGTTGGCGTAGCCGATGCCGAGCTGGCGGAACGCGCGGGTCGTCTCGCCGATCTTCTCGGTCGGGAAGTCGGCGAAGCAGATGGAGATGTCCATCGCCGTGATGACGAGCTCGACGACCTTGGCGAAGCGCTCGGCGTCGAACGACTGGTTGCCGTTGTCGTCGTCGCGCAGGAACTTCATGAGGTTGAGCGAGGCGAGGTTGCACGAGGAGTTGTCCAGGTGCATGTACTCGCTGCACGGGTTGGACGCGGTGATCCGGCCCGTCTCCGGCGAGGTATGCCAGTGGTTGATCGTGTCGTCGTACTGGATGCCCGGGTCGGCGCAGGCCCAGGCCGCCTCGGCCATCTTGCGGAAGAGGCCCTTGGCGTCGATCTCCTCGATGACCTCACCGGTCATCCGGCCGCGCAGGCCGAACTTCGAACCGGTCTCGACGGCCTTCATGAACTCGTCGTTGACACGGACGGAGTTGTTGGCGTTCTGGTACTGGACGGACGTGATGTCGTCGCCGCCCAGGTCCATGTCGAAGCCGGCGTCGCGCAGGGCGCGGACCTTCTCCTCCTCCTTCACCTTGGTCTCGATGAAGGCCTCGACGTCCGGGTGGTCGACGTCGAGGACGACCATCTTGGCCGCGCGGCGGGTGGCGCCACCGGACTTGATCGTTCCTGCGGAGGCGTCGGCGCCGCGCATGAAGGAGACCGGACCGGAGGCGTTGCCGCCGGAGGAGAGCAGTTCCTTGGAGGAGCGGATGCGGGAGAGGTTCAGGCCGGCGCCCGAGCCGCCCTTGAAGATCATGCCCTCTTCCTTGTACCAGTCGAGGATCGACTCCATGGAGTCGTCGACGGAAAGGATGAAGCAGGCGGAGACCTGCTGGGGCTGGGCGGTGCCGACGTTGAACCAGACCGGCGAGTTGAAGCTGAAGACCTGGTGCAGCAGGGCGTAGCTGAGCTCGTGCTCGAAGATCTCGGCGTCCGCCGGGGAGGCGAAGTAGCCGTTCTCCTCGCCCGCCTTGCGGTAGGTCTTCACCACTCGGTCGATCAGCTGCCGCAGGCTCGACTCGCGCTCCGGCGAACCGACCGCGCCACGGAAGTACTTGCTCGTGACAATGTTGACCGCGTTGACCGACCAGAAGTCGGGGAACTCGACGCCACGCTGCTCGAAGTTGATCGAGCCGTCGCGCCAGTTGGTCATGACGACGTCACGACGCTCCCAGACCACCTCGTCGTACGGGTGCACGCCGGGAGTCGTGTGGATGCGTTCGATGCGCAGACCCTTGCCGCCCTTGTCCCCCTTGGAGCGGGAACCTCGTGCCGGGCCGCTCGTCGTCTCTGTCATGCCGCCTCCCTCTACGGGCAAAACGCCCTAATGCGCCTAATTCTTCCGTGGCGCGGATGTCTGTCGTTCACCCGGGCGCGCGGAGCGCGCCGGGCAGGTCTGTGGTTGTCGCCGCTAGTCGGCGGCGGTGGCGGGCGCCGGAACCTCGGGGCTCCCGACGCGCTCACCGGTGGCCGTGACGGGCCGCTGCTCCCGGAGCTCCGCGACGGCGGCCTCGAAGTCCTCCAGCGAGTCGAACGCCTGGTACACGGACGCGAAGCGGAGATACGCGACGAGGTCGAGATCCCGGAGAGGGCCGAGTATGGCGAGGCCGACGTCATGCGTGGAGAGTTCGGCGCTGCCCGTGGCCCGCACCGCCTCCTCGACACGCTGGCCGAGCTTCGCCAGGGCGTCCTCGGTGACCGGCCGGCCCTGGCACGCCTTGCGCACCCCGGAGATGACCTTGTTGCGGCTGAAGGGCTCGGTGACCCCGCTGCGCTTGATCACCATCAGTGACGCGGTCTCGACGGTCGTGAACCGGCGGGAGCAGTCGGGGCACTGGCGGCGCCTGCGGATCGAGCAGCCGTCATCGGTGGTCCGACTGTCGACCACACGGCTGTCGGGGTGCCTGCAGAAGGGGCAGTGCATGGCTCTCCACCCTCCTCACCCTCATAGGACTGTGCACGATCTTCGACTTCGACGGCCCCTTTTCAGGGGCCTCGTGAAGCAGCCCCAAGCATAGGCGATGGCCGCGGGCCGGAATGACCAGCGACGGCCGTCGACCACAACTTGTGGGTAGCCGCCGCAATCAAACCACTAGATCTGGTGCCGGGCGGCGAAGCTCGCCGGAGGCGTGTCGCGCCGTCCGAGCAGACTTCGAGCCTACGCGAGCGACCCGCGCGACGGCCCCGCGGGGGCTTTGGAGACCCACGGATGACACACTGGCCACCGGCGTCGCGACCTCCGCGCACCAGTCGCGCCCGGCCGCCGCGGACCGCCGCCTCCGGGGAGGCTTCCGCCGGTCGGCGTCCGATCCGACGGGATCCGTGAAGTCCGTAGGACTTCGCACGGAAGGTTACCGTAATAGGTCGAATTGATCTTCAGCCCTACACCCTCTCGCTTGATCACGTCAGGGAATCTTCGATATTTCACTCGAACGTGTGTTTGGCGCAACCTTTCGAAAGCAACTACCGTTGTCCAGCTAGGGAGAACATCTCGAGAGGGGCCGACGTGACCACCACCGCAGACAGCGCCACCATCACCGCCCAGGACCGCTCCCAGAACCGACTCGACCAGGCACACCCGATGAATGACGCAGCCATGAACGCCGAGGGGCCCAAGCCCGCTCGCGCCCTTCCCGGACGACCTCCAGGAATCCGGGCCGACAGCTCGGGCCTCACCGACCGGCAGCGGCGGGTGATCGAGGTCATCCGGGACTCCGTCCAGCGCCGGGGCTATCCGCCCTCCATGCGCGAGATCGGCCAGGCGGTGGGACTCTCGAGCACCTCCTCCGTGGCCCACCAGCTCATGGCCCTGGAGCGCAAGGGCTTCCTCCGCAGGGACCCCCACCGCCCCCGCGCGTACGAGGTGCGCGGCTCCGACCAGCCCAGCTCGCAGCCCACCGACACGACCGGCAAGCCCGCGGCCTCCTACGTGCCCCTGGTCGGCCGGATCGCCGCAGGCGGACCCATCCTCGCCGAGGAGTCCGTGGAGGACGTCTTCCCGCTGCCGCGCCAATTGGTCGGTGACGGCGAGCTCTTCGTCCTCAAGGTGGTCGGCGACTCCATGGTCGAGGCCGCGATCTGCGACGGCGACTGGGTGACGGTGCGTCGCCAGCCGGTCGCGGAGAACGGCGATATCGTGGCCGCGATGCTCGACGGCGAGGCGACGGTCAAGCGCTTCAAGCGCGAGGACGGCCATGTATGGCTGCTCCCGCACAACGCCGCCTATCAGCCCATTCCTGGTGACGAGGCCACCATTCTGGGCAAGGTGGTAGCGGTGCTCCGCCGGGTCTGAAGGCGTCGCACGACCGAGCCCCGGGACCACTGCGCCGGTTCCGGGGCTCGCCTGTGCCCGCGTCCCCCGGACGTGGTCCGGGGGACGCGGGCTCTACCGCTCCTCCGCCTTCGCGGCCGCGTCGATCGCCGCCAGGGAGCGGCGGGCCTGGTTACGGTCCGTGGTGTACCAGAAATCCGGCATGGAGGCGCGCAGGAAGCTTCCGTAGCGCGCCTTGGCCAGCCGCGGGTCGAGCACCGCGACGACACCCCGGTCGCCGGTGGCGCGCACGAGCCGTCCGGCGCCCTGGGCCATCAGCAGCGCCGCGTGCGTCGCCGCGACCGCCATGAAGCCATTGCCGCCCGCCTCCTCCACGGCCTTCTGCCGGGCGCTCATCAGCGGGTCGTCGGGGCGCGGGAAGGGCACCCGGTCCATCACGACGAGCTGACAGCTCGGGCCGGGCACGTCGACGCCCTGCCACAGGGACAGCGTGCCGAACAGGCACGTCCGCGCGTCGTCCGCGAAGGCCCGGATGAGCTCACCGAGGGTGTCCTCGCCCTGGAGCAGGATCGGCATGTCGAGCCGGCCCCGCAGCGCCTCCGCGGCCGCCTGGGCGGCCCGCATGGAGGAGAACAGCCCGAGCGTCCGGCCCCCGGCCGCCTCCACCAGCTCCGCCAGCTCGTCGAGCATGTCCGTGCGGCTGCCCTCGCGCCCGGGCTGGGAGAGGTGCTGCGCCACGTAGAGGATGCCCTGCTTGGGGTAGTCGAAGGGGGAGCCGACGTCGACGCCCTTCCACGGCGGGCTGTCCTCTCCCCCGGTGCCTTCCGGAGCCAGCCCCAAGGAGGCCCCGACCCCGTTGAAGTCCCCGCCGAGCTTGAGCGTGGCCGAGGTGAGGATCACCGAGCGCTCGGTGAAGAGCTTCTCCCGCAGCAGGCCGGAGACCGAGAGCGGGGCGACCCGCAGGGACGCTCCGAAGCGGTCGTGCCGCGCGAACCAGACGACGTCGTATTCGGAGCCCTCCACGATCCGCTCCGCCACCGCGTGGACGTTCTCCACCGCGGCCAGCGCCTGCTTGCGGACGGCGTCCTCGTCCTGGACGGACTTGTCGCGGGTGTTGCCGATGGCCGAGATCACCGTGCGGGAGGCGTCGCGCAGCGCCGTCAGCGCGTACCCGAGATCCTCCGGGAGCACCTCGAGACGGCCGGGCAGCGCGAGCTCCATGAGGCGCTCGAAGGTCTCGGAGGCGGTCTGGAGCGCGTCCGCCGCCTTCTCGTCCACGAGCTTCGCGGCGCGGCGCACGGCGCGGTTGACCTGGCTCGGCGAGAGCTCGCCGGTGGCCACGCCGGTGACCCGGGAGACCAGCTCATGGGCCTCGTCGACGATGAGCACCTCATGGCTGGGCAGCACCGGCGCGCCCTCGATCGCGTCGATGGCCAGCAGGGCGTGGTTAGTGACCACGACATCGGCGAGCTTGGCCCGCTCGCGGGCGGCCTCGGCGAAGCACTCGGCGCCGTACGCGCACTTGGAGGCGGACAGGCACTCGCGGGAGGTCACCGACACCTGGGACCACGCGCGGTCGGACACTCCGGGCGTGAGGTCGTCGCGGTCGCCGGTCTCCGTCTCGTCCGACCAGTCGCGCAGGCGCAGCAGGTCCTTGCCGAGCTTGCTGCTCGGCGCGGCCGCCGTCGGGGCCACCGGCTCGGCGGGGTCGAAGAGGGCCTGCTCCTCCTCCTGCGGCGCGCCCTCGTGCAGCCGGTGCAAGCACAGATAGTTCGACCGGCCCTTGAGCATGGCGAACTGCGGGCGGCGGCGCAGCAGCGGCTGGAGGGCGTCGACCGTCCGCGGAAGGTCGCGCTCCACGAGCTGGCGCTGTAGCGCGAGGGTGGCGGTCGCCACGACGACGCGCTCACCGTGGGCCAGGGCCGGGACCAGATAGCCGAGGGACTTTCCGGTGCCGGTGCCGGCCTGCACCAGCAGGTGGGAGTTGTCGTCGACGGCTTCGGCGACGGCTTCGGCCATGGCGGCCTGACCGGGCCGCTCGGTGCCGCCGACGGCGGAGACGGCGGCATGCAGCAGGTCGGCGAGGGAGGGCGAGGAGGTGGCAGTCATAGCGCGTCCAGCCTAAGGGGAGGCACTGACATCTCTTGCCCGATCATGGAAATGTGCGGCGGACGGGGTGCGCGGCGGGCGCCCGGCGGCGGCTCGTGATATCCGCGGCGGCGGCCCCCGTACGAGCCGCCGCCGATCGCCGAGTTGGGTCGCCGCGGGGCGTTCAGAGGACCCGGCGCAGCGCGCGGTCGCGGATCATCAGGGCCGCGCGCTTGTCCGGCAGGTCGATCTCGGCTGTCAGCCGGAAGCCCGCGCTGAGGAACGCCGCGACCGAGGGGGTGTTACGGAGGTCGGGTTCGGCGACGACCCGGCCGCAGGCGGGACGGCGGTCCAGGACGAGGTCGGCGACGGAGCGCAGCAGGCGGGTGCCGATGCCGCGGCCGCGATAGGAGACCTTCCCGATCAGGAGGTGGAGTCCGGTGTCGTTGGGCCGGGCCGGATAGTGGCGGGCGATGGGGTCGAGGTCGGCGCGGTAGACCTCCCAGTAGCTCATCGGCACACCGGCGAGCACTCCCAGGCAGGGCACGCTGCGGCCGTCGCCGTCGAGCTGGGCGCGGAGGTGGGCCTCGGTGACGCTCTCGGGCCCGTCGAGCTCCCAGAAGGCGGCGACCGCCGGATCGTTCATCCAGCGGGTGACGGTCGGCAGGTCGCGTTCGACGCGGACGGGCACGAGCCGGAAGGGCCCCATCCCGGTCTCGACGGGCCCCCAGTCCGCGAGGGAGCCGAGGAGGTCCGGGCCCCGGCGCCAGGGCGCGCCGACGCTCCCGGGCGCGTGCGGCTCCGAGGAGTCGTGGGCGAGGAACTCGACGAGCTCTTCGGACAGCCGCAGGTCAAGGGTGTCGTCGGTGCTGGAACTCGCGCTGGGGTCGGTGGGCGGCACGACGGCACTCTCCTCTCGGTGCGTCCCCCGACCTTCGAGGGGGCTCGGCCGGATGCCACGCGACCGGGCTTCCGCCTGTCATCCGGCCGGTGTGGCAAGGGGGTTGGTGATGGTGACGTAGACGGACTGGGTGTCGACCGGGCCGACGAGCTCGTCGAGCCCGTGCAGCCTGGTCAGCAGATTCGCCTTGCAGCGGAGCGTGGGCGACTCTAGGAGGCGGGCGGACAGGGACGAGCCGCCCGTGCCCGGCGCGGCGGCGGCAGCCTGCAGGAAGCGCCGGAAGGCGGCCAGCAGCAGCCTCTCGTCCGCCAGCCGCTGGGCCCCGAACGCGCCGATCAGACCGAGCACGTTGTTGATGCCGAGGTAATAGGCGAAGCGCTCGTCGGCCACCTCGTCGGAGACGAACGTGTCGCTCTCCGTGCCGATTCCGGGGAGCCTGCCGTCGAGTGCGTCGCGGTGGGACTCGCGGAAGTAGTAGCCCTGGTTGTCGCGGAAGCGGCCACCGGCGGGCCAGCCCTCCCGGTCCAGGAGGACCAGCGTGTTCTGCTGGTGGGCCTCCAGCGCGATGCCCGCCTCGCCGTCGAGCCACAGCACGGGCCGGACGACCGCTTCCAGATACCGCAGGAACCACTCCGCGGACACGGCTCCCGCGGGCCGCCCGGTGCGGTGCGCCAGCCGGGCCACGAGGCAGGCGAGGCGGGAGGCCACGCGGGGCCGCCCGGGGTGGCCCTCGATGGCGGGCCAGGGGCGTGGCGAGACGATCCCGGCGAGGCACGCGGCGTCGTCCCCGGGGCCGAAGGGGTTGTGCCGGATGACGGCGTCCAGGCCCTTCAGCGGTGTGCCGTCGGGGTCGTCCACGGCGAGCCAGGCGGGGTCGCGGACGATGTCGAACCCGAGGCCGCCGGAGCACGCCGCGCGCCACCGCTCGGCGAGGCCGCTGCGCAGCAACCGGTGCACTTCGACACCGCGTCGCAGCTCCTTGCGGAGGTTCTCCCGCCGCGAGTTGGTGATGCGCAGGCCCAGGGAGAGCTTCAGCATCGCGGGCGCGCCGGGGCGGTGCAGGGTGCGTACGGACGAGGTGGGGTACCACGGCTCACCGTGTGCGCCGAGCTCGTGGAGCAGGCCGGCTTCGAGGAGGCGGGCGACGGCCGGGCGGCCGCGCAGTTCACGTGCCTGCCAGGGATGCACCGGCAGGGCCATGGTGTCCGGTGGCAGGCACAGTCCGGGGCCGGCGAGCCGGGCGGCGAGCGTGACGGCGTCGATCGCCCTGCCACGCTCGGTCCACGCCGATTCGCTGGCCAGCAGGGAGCGGTGGACGGCCAGCCAGTGCAGCGGGAAGGAGCCGCGCGTCTCGGGTGAGTAGAGACGGGATTCGGCTTCGGAGAGGCCCTCGCGGCTCTTGGGCGCGGGGTGGAGGGGGTGTCCGAGCAGCAGCGACTGTTCCGCGTAGAGGAAGAGATCGTCGCCGTCCGGGTCGGCGGGCCGTGCGCGCCGGTCCGCGAGGAAGTCCGCCGTACGGCGGGCCGAGTCCGCGACCCGGCCGACGAGTTCGGCCGCTGATCGGCCGGCCGACGCCGACCGGTGCGCGGCCTCCCTGCCGAGGAGTGCGGCCAGGGTGACGGCGTCGACGGGCGGGGCGTCGGCCGGGCCGTCCGCCAGGCTGGGCAGCCCGAAGCGGTGCCAGCCGGTGGCGGACCAGTAGTGCACGGGGACGCGCAGTGCGGCACCGCTCGCGGTGAGGGGCAGGTGCAGCGCACTGCCGTCCGGGCGGGCGATGTCGTTCTCCCGCACCCAGCAGCGCAGCAGGCCCTCCACGGTGGCCGCGTCCGCGGCGGCCCCGGGGTCGGGGTGCTCCAGTGGGTCGGAGGCGGCCGGCGTACGAGGGTCGGGACCCGCGCCCTGGCCCGGCAGCGCGGGCGTCCTGGGCTGACTGGAGAAACGGTGGTCCCGGTGGACGGCGGGTGCCTCGGTCCCGGTGGATGCGTTCATACGGTGTGCGGCACGCGTGCCCCGGCATCAGGCCGGGGTCGCGGGGCCTGCCTCCTTCGGCGTGCTCGGAGTGGCTGCGCGGCGGTGGGTCCGGTCGACTGCGGCGAGCGCGTCCGCCAGTCGGTCGAGAACGGCTTCCGTCTGCTCGTCGGTGATCGTGAGAGGAGGCAGGAGGCGTACGACGGAGGAGTGCGGGCCGCCCAGTCCGACGATGAGCCCCCGGCGCAGGCACTCGCGCCGCACGGCGGCGGCCGGTCCGGGCGCGCACTCGATGCCGATCATGAGGCCGATCCCCCGCACCTCGCCGACGCACGCGTGGTCGAGTGCCCGGAGCCGCCGGAGGATGTGCGCGCCGAGTGCCGCCGCGCGCCCGGCGAGGCCGTTCTCCCGTACGTACCGCAGGGTCGCCGTGCCCGCCGCCATGGCCAGTTGGTTGCCCCGGCAGGTGTCCGCGCGGTCGGCGGGCAGGCGGCCGCCGAGCTCCGCGTGGTGGACGACGGCGGCGAGGGGGAGGCTGCCGCCGATGGCGTGGGACAGCACCATCACATCGGGCACGATGCCGCTGTGCTCCACGGCCCAGAAGGCGCCGGTGCGCCCGACACCGGTCGCCGCCTCGTCCACGACGAGGGGGATCGCGCGGGCCGCGGTGATGTCGCGTGCTCGCCGCAGCAGGCCGTCCGGCGCCGGGAGCACGGCACCCTCGCCCGCCACGGGCTCGACGACCACCGCGGCCGGTGCGCGCCCGCCGCTCCCAAGGGCCGCGAGGAACATCTCGGACGGCCCGGACAGAGCGAGAAAGGTCTCGGCCGGGGCGCCGGAAAGAGTGAGCACTTCCGTGCGGCCGGTCGCGGCCCGTACGAGTGCGGCGGCCTCCCGCAGCGCGTCGGCGGCCGTCGGGCCGCAGAACCGGATCCGTGCCCCGTCGGCCAGACCGCGCGGCAGCGTGGCCAGCAACTCGCCGGTGAAAGCTTCCCGTACGGGGGTGGCGAGGTCCGGCGCGTGCAGTGGGGCGCCCGAGTCAAGCACGGCGCGGATCGCTTCGAGCACGACCGGGTGATTGTGGCCGAGCGCCAACGCGCCCGCTCCCGAGAGGCAGTCGAGATAGCGGCGGCCGTCGGCGCCCTCGACCGTCAGCCCCCGGGCACGCACCGGCACGACCGGCAGCGAGCGGGCGTACGTACGGGCCGCCGCTTCCCGGGCCGGCTGCCGCCGGAGGACACCCTCACGGGCCGTCGGCGGCGAGGTCGTTGGCAACCGGGTCAAGGTCACGGCTCTGGGACCTCCTGGTGCTGAACTCCGGTCGGTTCTCCCCTGTACGTACCAACGACGCCGCGAGCGGCGGAACACGGCCGACCGTCAAGAACCTTCGGACCGGAACCGGGGACCCGCCCGAGCCCGTCTCCCACCGCACCGGCATAGTGGGGTCCTGCCACCCCACTGGGGCGGTACATGACAAATTTAGGCGCCCGCGCACAGCGCGGGCTCCGCTGCGCCAAGAGATCGATTCAGGGGGAACCCACTCCATGCCATCCATCCGCCGGCCCGCGCTGGCAGCGGCCGCTCTGACCGCCGCGCTGGCCCTGACAGCCACCGCGTGCGGTCCTTCCGAGGACAAGGCATCCGGTAGCGACAAGCCCAGCGCCTCCGCCGCCCAGACGGGCGACGACGGCATCCAGCTGCCCAAGAACCTGCCCTCGTCCCTCAAGGACCTGGACAAGTGGAAGAACGGCGCTTGGAAGAACTGGGACAAGGACCAGTGGCTCCGCGAGGCCCGTGACTTCATCAACCCCATCATCAAGGGCCACTGGAAGCCCGACACCATGAAGGACGCCCGCTCCAGCGACAAGACGCTGTCGAGCAAGGGCGCCCCAGGCAGCGCGCCCGGCGCTTCCGGCGACCAGGGTGTCACCGACCCGGAGCCGAAGGCAGTGACGGCCAAGTCGGTCGACCTGCCGTACCACAACAACGCCGCCCCGGTCGGCAAGGTCTTCTTCGACAGCCCCGAGGGCCACATGGTCTGTTCGGCGACGGTCGTCAAGGACCCGGCACACCCCGGCAAGTCCAACATGGTGTGGACAGCGGGCCACTGCGTGCACGCGGGCAAGAGCGGTGGCTGGTACCGCAACATCGCCTTCGTGCCGTCCTACAACGACAAGGGCCTGCCGAGCGCACAGGTCAACACCGCGCCTGTGCAGGACGTCGCTCCGTACGGCGTGTGGTGGGCGGACTGGGCGCAGACGTCCTCGCAGTGGATCACGCAGGGCGCCGAGACCGGGGGCGCCGGTGCCCCCTACGACTTCTCCGTGCTGCACGTGAAGCCGGAGACCGCTTCCGGCAAGTCCCTCGAGGAGACCGTCGGCAACGCCCTCACCGTGGACTTCGACGCCCCGCAGGTGAAGTCCATCCAGTCGATGGGCGCTTGGGGCTACCCGGCCGCGCCGCCCTTCGACGGGCAGAAGATGTACGACTGCGTCGACAAGCCCGGCCGGCTGACGATCGACCCGTCGCAGCCGACGATGTACCGCATCGGCTGCACCATGACCGGCGGTTCGTCCGGCGGTGGCTGGTTCGCCCAGCGCGACGGCAAGGTGGTGCTGGTCTCCAACACCTCCATCGGCCCGGCCAACAGCACCTGGCTCGCCGGCCCGCACCTGGGCCCGGAGGCCAAGGGCGTCTATGACGGCATCAGCCGGAAGTTCGCCAACCAGTAAGCGGTGAAGCCCGAAGGCCCGCCCCCGGACGGGGGCGGGCCTTCGCGTGTGCGTGCGGCAGGCGGTCAGCCGCGGGCCGCCGGGACGTAGCGCTGGAGCTCCGCGGCCAGTTCCTCGTGGACCCGCGCCTTGAGGAGCGTGCCTTCCGGGGTGTGCTCCTCGGAGATCACCTCACCGTCGGCATGCGTCCGCGCGACGAGGCCGCCCTGGGTGTACGGCACGAGCGCCTCGATCTCGACGGAGGGCCGGGGCAGCTCGGCGTCGATCAGCTCCAGCAGCTCCGCGATGCCCTCACCGGTGCGCGCGGAGACGGCCAGCGAGTGCTTCTCGATGCGCAGCAGGCGCTGGAGCACGAGCGGGTCGGCCGCGTCCGCCTTGTTGATCACAACGATCTCCGGCACGTCGACCGCGCCGACCTCGCGGATCACCTCGCGCACGGCGGCCAGCTGCTCCTCCGGCGCCGGGTGCGAGCCGTCCACCACGTGCAGGATCAGGTCGGAGTCCCCGACCTCCTCCATGGTGGAACGGAACGCCTCGACCAGGTGGTGCGGCAGGTGGCGTACGAAGCCGACGGTGTCGGCCAGGGTGTAGAGCCGCCCGCTGGGCGTCTCGGCCCGGCGCACGGTCGGGTCGAGGGTGGCGAACAGGGAGTTCTCCACCAGCACACCGGCTCCTGTGAGCCGGTTGAGCAGCGAGGACTTGCCCGCGTTGGTGTATCCGGCGATGGCGACCGAGGGCACCTTGTTGCGCCGGCGCTCCTGCCGCTTGATGTCGCGGCCGGTCTTCATCTCCGCGATCTCCCGGCGCATCTTCGCCATCTTCTCGCGGATCCGCCGGCGGTCCGTCTCGATCTTGGTCTCACCGGGACCACGCGTGGCCATGCCGCCGCCGGACGAACCGGAGCCACCGCCACCCATCTGCCGGGAGAGCGACTGACCCCAGCCGCGCAGCCTCGGCAGCATGTACTGCATCTGGGCCAGGGAGACCTGGGCCTTGCCCTCGCGGGACTTGGCGTGCTGGGCGAAGATGTCGAGGATCAGGGCGGTCCGGTCGACCACCTTGACCTTGACGACGTCCTCGAGATGGATGAGCTGGCCGGGGCTGAGCTCACCGTCGCAGACCACGGTGTCGGCGCCGGACTCCAGAACGATGTCCCGCAGCTCCAGCGCCTTGCCCGAGCCGATGTACGTGGCCGGGTCCGGCTTGTCGCGGCGCTGCACGACGCCGTCGAGCACGAGGGCGCCCGCCGTCTCGGCGAGGGCGGCCAGCTCCGCGAGGGAGTTCTCCGCGTCCTGCACGGTGCCCGAGGTCCACACACCGACCAGCACCACGCGCTCCAGGCGCAGCTGCCGGTACTCGACCTCGGTGACGTCCTCCAGCTCGGTGGAGAGTCCCGCCACCCGGCGCAGTGCCGCGCGCTCGGAGCGGTCGTACTGCTCGCCGTCGCGCTCCCCGTCGATCTCGTGGCTCCAGGCGACGTCCTCTTCCATCAGGGCGTCGGCCCGAAGGCTCTCCGGGAGGCTCTGCCGGTCCTGCGGAAGGGAAGAAGAGGAGGTCATTTGATCCTTACGTCGTTGGGAAGTGGCGGCCCCCGACGGGAGGCCACACCGTCGACAACGTGCGGTGGCCCCCGGAGATTCCCGGGGCCGGCCCCCGCGCCGACGTGTCGATGTTCCCACGCCGCCGCGGGGGCGTCACGCGGGTTTCCGGGTGGGCTTCCAGTCGGGGTGGCCCGGCATGGGCGGGGTGGTGGGCCCGTACAGCCAGTCGCGCAGGAACTGCGTCAGGTCCTGATGCGAGATCCGCGAGGCGAGGGCGGTGAAGTCGGCCGTGGTCGCGGTGGAGTCGCGGTGGCGGGCGACCCACTGGCGCTCCAGGCTCTCGAAGGCGGGGGCCCCGATCTTCTCGCGCAGCGCGTAGAGCACCACCGCGCTGCCGTCGTAGACGATCGGCCGGAAGATGCTGATCTTCTTCCCGGGCGCGGCTCCCTTGGGGGCGGCGGGCGGGCCCCCGTCGGCGCGCATGACGTCGGAGAACTCGTACGCCATGCGCATCCGGTCGGCGAACTTCGTGCCGCCCCTCTCCTCCGCGTACAGCGCCTCGTACCAGGTGGCGTGGCCTTCGTTCAGCCAGAGGTCGGACCACATCCGGGGGCTGACGCTGTCGCCGAACCACTGGTGGGCGAGCTCGTGCACCATGATCGATTCGAGGTACCAGTCGGGGATGTCGGTCCGGGTGAACAAGGCGCGCTCGAACAGGGACAGTGTCTGCGTCTCCAGCTCGAAGCCGGTCGACGCGTCGGCCATCAAGACACCGTAGGTCTCGAAGGGGAAGGCACCGACCCGCTTCTCCATCCAGGCGATCTGGTCGGGGGTCCTCGCCGTCCACTTCTCCAGCCGCTGCCGCTCGGCGGCGGGCACCACGTCGCGGACGGGCAGCCCGTGGGGGCCGCTGCGCCGGGGGACGGCGGACCTGCCGATGGCGACCTGCGCGAGCTCGGTGGCCATGGGATGCGCGGTCCGGTACGTCCAGGTGGTCTCCTCGCCGCGGGTGACCCGGCCCAGGGGCAGGCCGTTCGCGACCACGGTCAGGTCCTTGGGCGCGGTGACGTGGAAGGTGAAACGGGCCTTGTCGGAGGGATGGTCGCTGCCCGGGAAGATCCGGTGGGCGGCGTCGGCCTGATTGGCCATGACCAGCCCGTCGCTCGTACGGACCCAGCCGCCGTCCCCCGCGCCGCGCGGGTCGCTGGTGTGGCGCACCTTGACCGTGAAGCGGCCGTGAGGCGGCAGGGCCCTCGCGGGAGTGACGACGAGGTCCTCCTTGACAGGCGTGAACTCCGCGGGCGCTCCGTTGACCTCGATCGAGCGAACGGTGCCCTGGGTGAAGTCCAGGTTGAAGTGGTCCAGCCAGGAGGTCGTCTCGGCCCTGATGGTGGTCACGGCGTCGAGCGGACGGTCGTTGCCGTGGTAGTCGAGAGCGATGTCGTAGTCGGCCACGTCGAAGCCCGGGTTCCCCAGATACGGGAAGAGCCGGTCGCCGATCCCCTCCGGCGCGGCGGCCGGCGGGGCGGCGGCGCCCACGAGGAGGACCGTGGCTGCGGCCGTGGAGAAGGCGGCCCGGCGGCGTACTGACCGACGGCGGTTCGGGGAGCGCGTCCCGGGAGAGTGCGGCATGCGTCCACCGCTATCAGCGTGGAAGGGGCCACCGTCGGCGGCACGACGCCGCCCCACCCGTATGAGCGTTTCGGAAGGCTGTACGAGCGTCACACCGGTGGGCGCCTTCCGTGTGAGGCCCGCACTCGGTCGCACGCTCAGCAGGCTTCCCGGCGTCGTCCCCGGGCCACCTCCCCGAACGGCTAGAGGCGCGCTCCGGCGAAGGCCCGCCCCGCCCTTTCGACGTCATAGACCCCAGGGACACGCCGCATGGCCCGGATCAGCTCCGGCAGCTGTGCGGCGTCGGCCAGTTGGAGGGTGTAGGTGTGCCGCACGCGCTGCTCGTGCGGTGGTTCGACGGCGGCCGAGATGACCGCGGCCCCCTCCCCCGCGATGGCCTCGGTGAGGTCGGCCAGCAGATGCGGCCTGCTGAACGATTCGGCGAGGAGCGTGACCCTGTAGTCGAAGGCCCCCGCGCTCTCCGGGCCGCTCCAGCGCACCTCCACCGGATGGCGTCCCGAGGTGACCATCCGGCCCACAGCGGGACAGTGCGCGCGGTGCACGGTCACCGCGCCGCCCCGCACGGCGAAGCCGGTGACCTCGTCGGGCGGTACAGGCGTACAGCAGCCCGCGAGGCGCACGCTGGTGGCCGCCAGGTCGGTGCCGTCGGCGGTGACCACGACGGGCCACCGCGGGGCCTGAGCCGTGGAGCGCGGCGGTGGACAGGGGCGGTCCGGTGTCAGGGGCGCGAGCGGGGCGACGGGGTCCGGCGCCGGGTGAGTGGCCAGCCAGCGCTCGATGGCGATGCGTGCCGCGGGCGTGCGGGCGTGCTCCAGCCAGTCCGGGGACGGTCCGGAGGCGGTGTCGCGGGACATCAGCAGCTGGAGGGTGTCGCCGTCGCTCAGCACCGTGCTGAGCGTCGCCAGCCGGCCGTTGACCCGTGCGCCGATGCAGCTGTGCGCGCCGTCGCCGTACTGCGCGTAGGCCGCGTCGACACAGCTCGATCCGGCCGGGAGGCCGATCGTGCCTCCGTCGGCGCGGAAGACGGTGACCTCGCGGTCCTGGGCCAGTTCGTCCCGCAGGGAGGTCCAGAAGGTGTCCGGGTCGGGCGTGGCCCGCTGCCACTCCAGGAGCCGGGAGAGCCAGCCGGGCCGGGTGGGGTCGACGCGCTCGCCGTCCGCCGCGTCGGGCGTCTCGGGGGTCGCGTACGGGTTCCCCAGGGCGACGACACCGGCCTCGGCGACGCGGTGCATCTGGTGCGTGCGGATGAGCACCTGCGCCGCCTCGCCGCTCGGGCCGGCCACGGCTGTGTGCAGCGACTGGTAGAGGTTGAACTTCGGCACCGCGATGAAGTCCTTGAACTCCGAGACGAACGGCGTGAAGCAGGTGTGGAGTTCGCCGAGGACCGCGTAGCAGTCGGCGTCCTCCGCGACGAGCACCAGGAGCCGCCCCAGGTCCGATCCGGTCACCCTGCCGCGCTTGAGCCGCACCCGGTGGACGGAGACGAAGTGCCGGGAGCGGACGAGGACGTCGGCCGCGATGCCCGCTTCGCGCAGCACGGCGCGCACCCGCTCGGCCGTCTCCACCAGTGGATCGGGGCGGTCCGCGTGGGCGAGGACGAGGTCGCGGGTGCGGGCGTACTCCTCGGGGTGGAGGATCGCGAAGACCAGGTCCTCCAGCTCGGTCTTGAGCGCCTGGACGCCCAGCCGCTCCGCGAGCGGGATCAGCACATCCCGGGTGACCTTGGCGATGCGCGCCTGCTTCTCGGGGCGCATCACACCGAGCGTGCGCATGTTGTGCAGCCGGTCGGCGAGCTTGATGGACATCACGCGGACGTCGTTGCCGGTGGCGACGAGCATCTTGCGGAAGGTCTCGGGCTCGGCCGCCGCGCCGTAGTCGACCTTCTCCAGCTTGGTGACGCCGTCGACCAGGAAGCGCACCTCCTCACCGAACTGACAGCGCACCTGATCCAGCGTCACCTCGGTGTCCTCGACCGTGTCGTGCAGGAGGGAGGCGGTCAAGGTGGTGGTCTCGGCGCCCAGTTCGGCGAGGATCAGGGTCACCGCGAGCGGGTGGGTGATGTACGGTTCGCCGCTCTTGCGCGTCTGACCGCGGTGGGAGGACTCGGCGAGGAGATACGCCCGGCGCAGGATGTCGAGGTCCGCGCCGGGGTGGTGGGCCCGGTGGACCTTGGCCACATGGTCGATGGCGTCCGGGAGGCGGCCGCGCGACCCGGAGCCGCTGAGGGCCGCGCGCCCCAGCCGTCTCAGGTCGATGCGGGCACGGCCGCGCCTGCGGCCGAGAGCACCTTCATTCGGGGCCTCTGCGCTCATGGGCACCTCCGGCAGCGTCGACCGGTGGCCGGCCCGTCGCCTCCAGACCCCGGTGCTTGATGTTACCGAGCCCATCACGCGCCGCTCACCCGCTCTCGCCCAGAGTGAAACGGATCACCCATTCGAGCGAGCCACGCAGCCAGGAGTTCGGCAGTCGCGCGGAACCGCGGTAGTGCGGGGGTCAGGCGAGCGCCGTGGCCAGCCAGGAAGCGTCGAACACGCCCTCCGCGACGATCACCGCGGGGCCGGTCATCTCCACCGTTCCGTCCGGGGACTCACCGATCACCAGACGGCCGCCCGGGAGGTCCACGGTGTAGCTGACCGGAACGCCGGTGCGCGTGGGGTCGACGCCGTCCCGGCGGGCCGTCGCGACCATCACCGCGCACGCTCCGGTGCCGCAGGAACGGGTCTCGCCGGAACCGCGCTCGTGCACCCTCATGGCGACGTGGCGCGGGCCGCGGTCGACGACGAACTCGACATTGGTGCCGTCCGGGTAGGCGGCGGCAGGCGTGACCACGGGCGCGTCGAGCAGGTTCCCCGCGTCCGCGAGGTCGTCGGTGAACAGGACGGCGTGCGGATTGCCCATATTGACGTTGCGGGCGGGCCAGCTGCGGTCCCCGACCGTGACGGTGACGTCCCCTCCGGGCAGCAGCGCCTTGCCCATCGACACGGTGATGTCGCCGTCCAGGCCGTCCTTGGCGATGTGCGCCCGGCGGATGCCCGCGCGGGTCGCGACCGCGAGGTCACCGGGCCCGGCGAGGCCGGCGCGCTGGAGGTACCGGGCGAAGACGCGGACGCCGTTGCCGCACATCTCGCCGATGGAGCCGTCGCTGTTGCGGTAGTCCATGAACCACTCGGCCTCAGCGGCCATGGCGCGCGCCTCGGGGTCCGCGGCGGACCGCACGACCCGCAGGACACCGTCGGCCCCCAGGCCGGCCCGGCGGTCGCACAGCCGGGCCACGGCAGCCGGTGACAGCTCGATCCGGCCGTCGTGGTCGGGGATGATCACGAAGTCGTTCTCGGTGCCGTGACCCTTGAGGAAGGCGATCTGCGCGGTACTCACGCTTCGATGGTACGGGGACTCGCCGGACGCGCTTCCCGGGGCCGACCGCGGGTGCTGTCATCCGCACCGCGGAACTCCGCCGCCGACGGCTAACGCAGGCGCGCCACGCGCCACACGGCCAGGACGACCACCACCGCGACCAGGACGACGTACGCCGCCACGTACCGCCAGTCCGGGCGGTTCCCGGAGCCTCTCGGCGGCAGCCCGGGCCAGGTGTAGCCGACGCGGCGGGCCGCCATCACGGCCCAGCCCGCGGCGCAGCAGCTGATGAGCAGCCCGAGCATCGCCACGACCGGCCCGCCGTCCCCGAACTCGAAGGCGAGCGGGAAGGCGAACATCAGCGAGCCGGTGGCGGCCAGCGCCACGATAGGGGCGATCTGCCAGACGCGCAGCCTGCGCTGGGGGCGCAGCTCGCGGAACGAGGCGGGCACCGGAACGGTGACACCGGTCACCGAGCCGTCGGTCTCCTCGGGGCCGTCCGGAGTGAGCGCTTCCGGCTCATCCTGCGGCGGCTGTTGCGGTCTGTCACGAGGGCCGGCCTCCATCGCCACGCGCCCTCCCCACTCGGACTTCACCGCTCGATCGACCGCTTGATGATGGCACGCTCACGCAGGCCGGAAGGGCTTGCATAGCGTCCCGATGCCATCACGTGATCAGGCTGTGACCGCCCGTTCGAGCAACGTCAGGGCGTGCCCGGGAAGTTCCGCCCTCCGGTCCGCGGCGCCGCTCAGCCAGTGCACGCGGCCGTCCCGGCGGAACCACGAGTCCTGCCGCCGCGCGAACCGCTTCGTGGCCCGTACGGTCTCCGTGCGCGCCTCCTCCTCGGTGCACTCCCCCGCGAGGAACGCGAGCACCTGCTGATAGCCGAGCGCGCGCGAGGCGGTGCGTCCCTCGCGCAGGCCCTCGCGCTCCAGGGCGCGCACCTCGTCGACCAGTCCGGCCTCCCACATGCGGTCGACGCGGACGGTGATCCGCTCGTCCAGTTCCGGCCGCTCGACGTCGACACCGATCTGCAACGCGTCGTACACAGGCTCTTCACCGGGCAGGTTGGCCGTGAACGGCTTTCCGGTGAGCTCGATGACCTCCAGAGCGCGCACGATGCGCCGGCCGTTGCCCGGCAGGATCGCGCGGGCGGCGGCGGGGTCGGCGGCGGCGAGCCGCGCGTGCAGCGCGCCGGGGCCCTGCTCCGCCAGTTCGCCCTCCAGGCGCGCGCGTACGGCCGGATCCGTGCCGGGGAATTCGAGGGCGTCAATCGTGCCCTTGATGTAGAGCCCGGACCCTCCGACGAGCACGGGGGTGCGGCCCTGGGCGAGCAGCCGGTCGATCTCGGCGCGGGCGAGGCGCTGGTACTCGGCGACGCTGGCGGCCTCCGTGACGTCCCAGATGTCGAGCAGGTGGTGCGGTACGCCCTGCCGCTCCTCAGGCGTCAGCTTGGCGGTGCCGATGTCCATGCCCCGGTACAGCTGCATGGAGTCCGCGTTGACCACCTCGCCGCCCAGGTGCTGGGCGAGGGCGACGCCGAGATCGGACTTGCCGGCCGCCGTGGGGCCGACGACGGCGATGACCCGCGGGGCGGGACGTGCGTTTTTCACCGGGTTTTTCACCGCATCAGTCTCGCAAACCTTTGGCGCACCCCTCGAACGAGCGACGTGACGCGACGCTGTCGGTTTCGTTGCCTGTTGCGAGGTTCCGAGAGTCGGTTCACGGACCGCTGTCCGGAAGCGGCGCAATGGAACGCTCCGGGCGACGCGGGGCTTCTCTCACACCAGTAAGGTAATGGAGTAGATATGGGCGTGTTTTCAAGGTTTCGCCGCAAGAAGGCCGAGGCGTCAACCGAAGAGGCGGCGACAGCCACTCTGACGGCGGAACCGGCCGACGAGACGGCGAGTGCCGAGACCACCGAGGCGGAGCCGGAGAAGTCCGGCGAGGCCGAGGCGGAGGCCGCACCGGCCGAGGGAGTCGAGATTCCCAAGCAGCAGTCCGCGGAGAAGGCAGCGGACAGCGAGGCCGGTGAGGGCGCCCGTAAGTAGCTTCCGACCAGGAAAGACGAGGGAAGGCGCCATGGGCCTGTTGGACAATCTCAAGGCCAAGCTCGGTCCCGTGAAGGACAAGGTCGGCGACCTCGCGCAGCAGCACGGGGACAAGATCGAGCAGGGGTTGGAGAAGGCAGCCAAGGTCGTCGACGAGAAGACCAAGGGCAAGTACAGCAGCCAGATCGAGACAGGCACCGGCAAGGCCAAGGACGCCCTCGACCGCCTCGCCGAGAAGGACGGCAAGGGCGACGGGCCGGGCTCCACGGCCTCCTGAGATCTCGTCGACGACGGGCCGCGGAGCATCCGCTCCGCGGCCCGTCGTCGTTTGCTTTTCCCATGGGGGCACAGCCGCCCTGTGTGCCGTTCTCCCGGGCGTACGGGCAGCGGAAGTCCCCAGGGAACCCGTCCAGCGTCCCCCCGCCGCCTGGCGCCGCTCAGGGCGGCTCCTCGCTAGGACCAGGTGGCGACGAAGTAGCCCACTCCGTAGGGGGCGTCGTCGTGGAGCAGCTCGCCCTTCAGGCCCGCGCCCTCGCCCGCGCCCGCGAGCACCTGCCAGGGCGCCCGTCCGGCGGCCTTCAGCTCGTGAGCCAGCTCCGCGTCGAGCGCGGCCAGCGCGGCGGTGTCGGCCGCGCCCAGCGCCCGCGCGGCCCCGGCGTCGAAGCCTTCGGCCCGGTCGTCGAGATAGCCGGGGGCCTTGAGCGTCCGGCAGGCGCTGCCGTCGCCCATGACCAGCAGCGCGACCCTCTCGTCCCCCGCGACCAGTTCACGGCCGGTCTCCAGGCAGCGCGCGGCCTCCAGCGTCTCGCCGACGCCCAGTCCCTCGACGGGCGCGGCGGCCCAGCCCGTACGCGCGAGCAGCCAGCCCGCGACGGCCAGGGACTGCGGCAGTTCCCGGTCTCCCGCGAGGCCGCCCGGTCCGAGGCGGACGTCGGCCTCCACGCCGAAGGCCCGGAACGATCCGGCAGCGCCCTGGGGGTACGCGCCCTGTCCCGCGGAGCCGGCCGGGCCGAGGACCACGAGCCGGTCGGGGCGCGCCGCGGCCAGCACCGCCACGGCGTCCAGGCAGGCGGCCCGCAGGCCGTCGAGCTCGGGCGCGGCCCCGGAGGCGACCTCGGGCACCAGCAGCGGCGGACAGGGGCAAACGGCAGCGGCGACGAGCATGTCGGCACCCTAACAAGCGCTGTACGGCGTCAGTGGAGGCCGACGCGGGCCGCCCGCCCCGGGGCCGTACCCGAAAACCCCGCCGTCCGTCAGTCGCAGCCGCAGCCCGCGGCGACCGGAGCCGGCGCCGGGGCGGGGGCGCCGATCGTCGGGATGCCCAGCATCACGCCGGCCGGCTTCTCGGCGGGCGCGGCGTTGCGCTTCTCCCAGGCGTCACCGGCGCGCGTGCGGCGGACGGCGATCGCGGGGCCCTCGGCGAGCAGGTGGTGCGGGGCGGCGTAGGTGATCTCGACGGTCACCACGTCGCCGGGGCGCACCGGCTCCTCGGGCTTGCTGAAGTGGACCAGGCGGTTGTCGGGGGCGCGGCCGGACAGGCGGCGGGTCGCGTCGTCCTTGCGGCCCTCGCCCTCGGCCACGAGGATCTCCAGGGTCCGGCCGACCTGCTTCTTGTTCTCCTCCCAGGAGATCTCCTCCTGGAGGGCGACCAGGCGCTCGTAGCGGGCCTGCACGACCTCCTTGGGGATCTGCCCCTCCATGTCGGCGGCCGGGGTACCCGGGCGCTTGGAGTACTGGAAGGTGAACGCCTGCGCGAAGCGCGCCTCGCGCACGACGTGCATGGTCTGCTCGAAGTCCTCCTCGGTCTCGCCGGGGAAGCCCACGATGATGTCGGTCGAGATCGCCGCGTCGGGCATGGCGGCACGGACCTTGTCGATGATCCCCAGGAAGCGCTCCTGGCGGTACGAGCGGCGCATCGCCTTGAGGACCGTGTCCGAGCCGGACTGGAGCGGCATGTGCAGTTGCGGCATCACGTTGGGCGTCTCGGCCATCGCGGCGATGACGTCGTCGGTGAAGTCCCGGGGGTGCGGGGAGGTGAAGCGGACGCGCTCCAGGCCCTCGATCGCGCCGCACGCGCGCAGCAGCTTGGAGAACGCCTCGCGATCGCCCATGTCGGAGCCGTAGGCGTTGACGTTCTGCCCGAGGAGGGTGATCTCGGTGACGCCCTCGGCGACGAGCGCCTCGACCTCGGCGAGGATGTCACCGGGGCGACGGTCCTTCTCCTTGCCGCGCAGCGCCGGGACGATGCAGAAGGTGCAGGTGTTGTTGCACCCGACGGAGATGGAGACCCAGGCCGCGTACGCGCTCTCGCGCCGGGTGGGCAGCGTCGAGGGGAACGCCTCCAGGGACTCGGCGATCTCGACCTGCGCCTCTTCCTGGACGCGGGCGCGCTCCAGCAGCACCGGGAGGGAGCCGATGTTGTGCGTGCCGAAGACGACGTCCACCCAGGGGGCCCGCTTGACGATGGTGTCGCGGTCCTTCTGGGCGAGGCAGCCGCCGACGGCGATCCGCATCCCGGGCCGCTTCGTCTTCATGGGAGCCAGTCGGCCGAGGTTGCCGTAGAGCTTGTTGTCGGCGTTCTCCCGCACCGCGCAGGTGTTGAAGACGACGACGTCGGCGTCGCCCTCGGCGGTGCCCTCCGGAGAGCGGACGTAGCCCGCGTCCTCCAGCAGACCGGAGAGCCGCTCGGAGTCGTGGACGTTCATCTGGCACCCGTAGGTGCGCACCTCGTATGTTCCCTTGACGTCCACTGCCTGGCTCCGGTCACCGCTGCTGGTCATTCCTCAAGGGTAAGGGGGCCCCGGAGAAGCTCCTGCCAAAGGTCAGGAACGCGGCTGACCGGACTGATCGGCGCGTTCCGCCTTCTTCTCCTTGATGCGCACCGCTTCCTTGCGGACCTCTGCCTGGGTGGCGCGCTCGCGCCGCAGCCACTCGGGGCTGTCGTTCTTCAGCGCGTCGATCTGCTCGGTGGTGAGGGCCTCGGTGACACCGCCGCGCGCGAGGCCCGAGATGGAGACGCCCAGCTTCGCCGCGACCACCGGACGGGGGTGCGGGCCGTTGCGGCGCAGCTCCACCAGCCACTGGGGCGGGTCGGCCTGCAGTGCGTTCAGTTCGGCGCGCGTGACGACACCCTCCTGGAACTCGGCGGGGGTGGCCTCGAGGTACACACCCAGCTTCTTCGCCGCGGTGGCGGGCTTCATCGTCTGGGTGGTCTGGTGCGACTTCATGGTTCAAGGGTATCGAGCATGTGCGCTACCTCCGACCACGAGCGGCTAACCTTGCGGAGTGACAGGCTCGGATGTATCCCCTTCGTTCCGGCTCGCCTATGTCCCGGGGGTGACGCCCACGAAGTGGGTGCGGATCTGGAACGAGCGGCTGCCCGAAATCCCACTCACTCTGGTCGCGGTGCCCGCCGCCGAAGCGTGTGAGCTGCTGCGCGGCCGTGGCGCCGACGCGGGTTTCGTACGGCTGCCGGTCGACCGGGACGACCTCAGCGCGATCCCCCTGTACACCGAGACGACGGTCGTGGTGATCCCCAAGGACCACCTCGTGGCGGCGGTCGAGGAGGTGTCCACCGAGGAACTGGCCGACGAGATCGTGCTGCACCCCCTCGACGACACCCTCGACTGGGAACAGCTTCCGGGGCGGCCCGCCATCGAGCGTCCCGCCACGACGGCGGACGCCATCGAGCTGGTGGCGGCGGGGGTGGGAGTGCTCGTCGTCCCGCAGTCGCTCGCCCGCCTGCACCACCGCAAGGACCTCACGTACCGGCCGGTCACCGACGCCCCCGAGTCGCGCGTCGCGCTGTCCTGGCCGCAGGAGGAGACCACCGACCTGGTGGACCACTTCATCGGGATCGTGCGCGGGCGGACCGTCAACAGCACGCGGGGCCGCCCCCTGGCCCCCGCGCAGCCGAAGCAGAAGCGCCCGGCCACGGGCGGCGCGCAGCGCAAGCCCGCGGCCGCCAAGTCGGCCGGGAAGGGTGCACGGGGCGGGTCCGGCGGTGCCAAGGGCGGAAAGAGCCCGCGGGGCGGTTCCGGCGCTCCCAAGCGCGGCAAGCCCCGCCGGCGGTCCTAGCCCGTCAACCCACCGGAGCGCGGCATACCGGCTCCGTCCGACCTCTGCCGAAGCCTTGCCGGGCCTGGCAGGATCCGCCCATGACTCTCCGGCTCCCGCGCCCCGGCCGCCGCCGCGCCCTGCAGACGGGCGTCGCGGCCGCCGCCGTGCTCGCCCTGCTGGCGTGGTGGCTGGTCCCGCTGCACGGCTCGTCGTCACCGAGCGGCCGGATGTCGTTCGCGACCGGGGTGCCGACCGGCGTGTACGCGAAGTACGGCGATCTCCTGAAGGAGGATCTCGGGCAGGACATGCCCTCCCTGGAGGTGCGACTGCGGCGCAGTCAGGGGTCGCTGGACAACCTCAGGCAGCTCACGTCGGGCAAGGCCGATTTCACCCTGGCCGCCGCCGACGCCGTCGCCACCTACCGGGACCGGCGGGAGCCCCGCTGGGCCGGACTGCGGGCCTGCGCGCGGCTGTACGACGACTACATCCAGCTGGTGGTCCAGAAGGACTCACGGGTGCAGTCGGCGCGGGACCTCAAGGGGATGCGGATCG
This sequence comes from Streptomyces sp. NPDC025618, assembly GCF_055558795.1. Lineage (NCBI taxonomy): Bacteria > Bacillati > Actinomycetota > Actinomycetes > Kitasatosporales > Streptomycetaceae > Streptomyces > Streptomyces sp. NPDC025618. Next base: position 186,160 of record NZ_JBVHLW010000008.1, read on the forward strand.
GCGTCGGCACGGACGAGTCCGGTGTGCAGCTGATCACCAGGAGACTGCTCGAGGCAGCGGGGCTCGACTTCACCAAGGACATCGTGCCCGTCCGTGTGGGGATCGACCGGATGCCGGCGCTGCTGGAGCAGGGGCGGATCGACGCGTTCTTCTGGTCGGGCGGACTGCCCACCAACGCCGTGCAGAGTCTCGGCCGGCGCCTGTCGATCCGGCTCGTGCAGCTGGGCGACCTCATAGAGCCGCTGCACGCGCTCGGTCCGGAGACGCGTTACTACAGGGCGGCCGTCATGCCGGCGGACGCGTATCCCGAACTCCACGCCGGCCAGCCGGTGAAGACGATCGCGGTCGCGAATCTCCTCATCACGATGGACCACGCGGACACCGGTCTGGCGGAGAGCGTCACCCGGTCCGTCATGAACAGTCGTGACCGCATAGGGCAGAAGGTGCACGCGGCGCAGAAAGTGGACCTCCGTACGGCGATTTTCACCGACCCCCTGGATCTGCACACGGGCGCCCGCCGGTACTACCTCTCGGTCAAGCCTTAGCGGCCCTCCCCCGGCCGCCGATCGTTCGCTGGAGCGAACCACCGGCCCTCGCTGCCCCGTCGGCGGCACGGTCGCGCGGCACGCGGATCACCGCCCGCAGGCCGTGCGGGGTGTTCGGGGCGTACGAGAGTGTGGCACCGCCCGCGGCGAGGAGGGCGCGGGAGATGGACAGGCCGAGGCCGGACCCGTCGACATTCTGATGGCGGCCGCTGCGCCAGAACCGGTCACCGATCCTGGTCAGTTCCTCCTCGGTCAGACCGGGGCCGCCGTCGGCGACGGTGATGGCCACCGTGGCCCCGTCGGCCGTGACGCCGACGTCCACCGCGCCGCCCGCCGGAGTGAACTTCAAGGCGTTGTCCACCACGGCGTCGAGCGCGCTGGAGAGTGCCACCGGGTCGGCCCAGCCGGTCATGGCGGACGGCCCGCTGTACGCGAGGGTGACCTGCTCCCGGTCGGCCACCGGTGACCAGGCGCCCACCCGGTCGGTGACGATCTCGGCGATGTCGGCCACCTGAAGGTCCGCGGAGGCGTGCTCGGCCAGGGCCAGGCCCAGCAGGTCGTCGAGGACGCGGGCCAGGCGCCCGCCCTCGGCCCGTACGGAGGCGATCTCCTCGTGCCCTTCGGGCAGGTCCAGCGCGAGCAGGTCGATGCGCAGCAGCAGGGCCGAGAGCGGGTTGCGCAGTTGGTGCGAGGCGTCGGCGACGAAGGCGCGCTGCTGCTCCAGGACCTCCTCGACATGGTCGGCCATCTCGTTGAACGAACGGGCCAGCCGGCGCAGTTCGGGCGGCCCGCTGTCCACCGCCACGCGGGAGTTCATTCGCCCCGTGGCTATGCCGTGCGTGGCGGTGTCGAGGGTCCGCACGGGTCGCAGCACCCAGCCGGTGAGCCGGAAGGCGGCCGCGACGGCGAGCAGCATGGCCGCGGTCTCGCCCGCTCCGAGCAGCAGCCAGGAGTGCAGGATGCGGGACCGCAGCCGGCCGGTGGGCGAGTCCGTGACGACCACGGCGACGACGTCTCCGTCGCGGATGACGGGTGAGGCGACGGTCAGCCGACGGCGCTGGAAGGGCCACACCTGCCCGGGGTCGTGGCTGCGCCGTCCGGCCAGGGCCTCCTGGAACGCCCGCTGCCCGTCACCCTGGCCGGGTACGGACCAGTCGGCGGGAGCGACGGCCATGGCGCTGCGGTCGCGGTAGAAGATGCCGACGCGGATGCCGTACAGGCCCTCGTACCGGACGAGTTCGGAGCGCAGGGTGCCGAGCCGTTCGTCCTTGCCGGCCGCCGGGTCGAAGGGTCGGGCGGTGACGTACTGCGCGAGGGAGGCGAAGCGCGCGGTGTCATCGATGCGGTCGACGACCAGCCGCTGCTGCTCGGCGGCGGCGATGCTCGCGGCGAGCGGGAAGCCCAGCGCCAGCAGCACGCCGGCCAGCAGGACGATGAGCAGCGGGAGGAGTCGGGTGCGCACGGTCTCGTACGGCCGTCACGCGGCCGGGACGACGATTTTGTAGCCGACGCCACGGACCGTCTCGATGAGGGCGGGCATGCCGAGCTTGGAGCGGAGCGAGGCGATGTGCACCTCCAGCGTGCGCCCGGTGCCCTCCCAACTGGTGCGCCACACCTCGCTGATGATCTGTTCGCGGCGGAAGACGACACCGGGGCGCTGGGCGAGCAGTGCCAGCAGGTCGAATTCCTTGCGGGTGAGGGGGACGGGCGTACCCCCGACGGACACCTCCCGGTTGGGGAGCTCGACGGTCAGGGCGCCCAGGCGCAGCGCCCGCGGGCCACCGTGGTCGTGGGTGTCCTCGGCGCCGTCCTCGACGGGCGGGGTGCGCCGGGCGACGGCGTGGATGCGCGCGAGGAGTTCACCGGTGTCGTAGGGCTTCACCACATAGTCGTCGGCGCCCAGGTTGAGGCCGTGGATCTTGGAGCGGGTGTCGGCGCGGGCGGTGACCATGATGACGGGGGTGGCGGTGCGCTTGCGGATCCTGCCGCAGACCTCGAAGCCGTCCTGGTCGGGCAGGCCGAGGTCGAGCAGGACGACGGCGAAGGGCACGCCTCCGGCGGGCAGCAGCGCCTGGAGGGCCTCCTCGCCGCTGCGGGCGTGGGTGACGTCGAATCCGTGCCGGGCCAGCACCGCGGACAGGGCAGCGGCGACGTGGTCGTCGTCCTCCACGAGCAGCAGTCTCAATCCGCGCCCTCCGTCCGGCCGTGGTGTCGCAACACCGCATCCACGCTGATGGACGCCCACCCCGTCAAGAGGGTTGCGGGGGTGAAGGAGCTTCCGTTACCCACCCGGTACGCCCGTACTCCCCGCGTGCGCGCCTCTGCGCCCCCTTCACGCAGAGTGTCCCTTTGCCGCCGGATCGTTATGCTCAATTTCAGCTCAGATGTAATGACGCTGGTCGTTCCCGCTGATTAGGGTCCTCCCCAACCGAGGAGGATGGAGCGAGGAACGCCGATGAGCGAAGTATCGGTGACCGACGCCGCGGCGGCCGCTACGGCTCCCCCGGACGCATTGGTCGTCCTGAACAGCGTCAACAAGCACTTCGGCGCCCTGCATGTCCTCCAGGACATCGATCTGTCCGTCGCACGCGGTGAAGTCGTCGTGGTCATCGGGCCGTCGGGGTCCGGAAAGTCCACCCTGTGCCGCACGATCAACCGGCTGGAGACGACCGACTCCGGCTCGATCACCATCGACGGCCGGCCGCTGCCCCAGGAAGGCAAGGAACTGGCGCGGCTGCGCGCCGACGTCGGCATGGTCTTCCAGTCCTTCAACCTCTTCGCCCACAAGACGGTGCTGGAGAACGTGACGCTGGGCCAGGTCAAGGTCCGCCGGACGGACCGGAAGACGGCCGAGAAGAAGGCGCGCGGCCTGCTCGACCGGGTGGGCGTGGGCGCCCAGGCCGACAAGTACCCCGCGCAGCTCTCCGGCGGCCAGCAGCAGCGTGTGGCGATCGCCCGCGCGCTCGCCATGGAGCCGAAGCTGATGCTCTTCGACGAGCCCACGTCGGCACTCGACCCAGAGATGATCAACGAGGTGCTGGAGGTCATGCAGCAGCTCGCGCGGGACGGCATGACCATGATCGTCGTCACCCACGAGATGGGCTTCGCCCGGTCGGCGGCCAACCGCGTGGTCTTCATGGCGGACGGACGGATCGTCGAGGAGGCCCGGCCGGACCAGTTCTTCAGCAATCCGCGGAGCGACCGGGCGAAGGACTTCCTGTCGAAGATCCTCCACCACTGACCCGCGCCCGCCCCGTGCGCCTGACGTCCGCTCACCGCACGCCCCCTCGCATCGGCCGCTGCGGCCCTCTCCCGCGGTGACCACGTCGGCGCCGCATTCCCTTACGACAACGCCCGCAGACGCAAAGGATGTTCTCCATGAAGCTCCGCAAAACCGCCGCAGCGGCCACCGTGGTGCTGGCGCTCGCCGCGTCCGCCTGCGGCAAGTCCGGCAGTCCGGACGACAAGAACGACAAGGGCAACGGGCAGTCCGCGCCGGCCGCCCCGGCCTACAAGGTGAACACCGCCGCGGACGTGAAGGGTTCGCCCGTCTTCGAGAAGATCAAGGGCAAGAAGATCACCATCGGCACCAAGGCCGACCAGCCCGGTCTCGGTTTCGAGAACCCCAGCACCAAGAAGCGATCCGGTTTCGACGTGGAGATAGCCCGGATGATCGCGGCGGACCTCGGCTTCGACGAGGACCACATCTCCTTCAAGACCATCCCCACCGAGGCCCGCGAGACACAGATCGCCACGGGCGGCGTCGATCTGTACGTCGGCACCTACACGATCAACGACGAGCGCAAGAAGCAGGTCGGCTTCGGCGGCCCGTACTACGTCGCCGGCCAGGACCTGCTGGTGAAGGCCGACAGCGGCATCAAGGGGCCGGACGACCTCAAGGGCAAGAAGGTCTGCTCGGCCGCGGGCTCCACGCCCCTCAAGCGCATCAAGGAGGCCAAGTACGGCGTGGCCGAGGCCATGTCGCAGCAGGGCTACCAGCTGTGCGTGCAGCAGCTCGTGGGCGGCTCGGTGGACGCCGTCACCACGGACGACGCCATCCTCAAGGGCTACGCGGCGGAGAACAAGGGCGCGCTGAAGGTCGTCGGCAATCCGTTCTCCAAGGAGCCGTACGGCGTGGGCCTGAAGAAGGACGACAAGGCCCTGCGTGACGCCGTCGACGACGCCATCGAGGCCCATGAGAAGAACGGTGACTGGAAGAAGGCGTACGACGCCACGCTCGGCCTCTCCGGCATCCCGGCCTCGACCCCGCCCGCGGTCGACCGCTACTGACCGGCGGCGGATCGGAGAGTTGACGTGAACGTTCTGTCGGACAACTTCGCGATGTTCCGCGAAGGCTTCGTGGGCACCGTGGAGCTGACCGTGCTCAGCGCGCTGCTCGCCCTGGTGGTGGGCGTGCTGATCGCGGCGTTCCGCGTCTCGCCCGTCCCCGCCCTGCGCATATTCGGCAGCACCTGGGTGACGCTGCTGCTCAACACTCCCCTGGTGCTGCTCTTCCTCGCCGTCACCCTGGGCCTCCCCGCGCTGGGCCTCAAGGGGTGGGACTCCTTCTGGCTCGCCGTCATGGCCCTGGGCGGCTACACCTCCGCCTTCGTCTGCGAGGCCGTCAGGTCGGGCATCAACGCCGTGCCGGTGGGTCAGGCGGAGGCCGCCCGGTCCATCGGGATGACCTTCACCCAGACCCTCGGCCAGATCGTGCTGCCACAGGCCACCCGTACGGCCGTCCCGCCGCTCGGCAGCCTGATGATCGCGCTCGCCAAGAACACCGCGATCGCGTCGAGCTTCAACGTGACCGAGCTGGGCTCCGTGCAGAAGACCCTCAACGCGGACTCGGGCTACAACATCTTCGTCATCTTCCTCTGGATCGCCATCTGTTACGTCATCATCACCTTCGCCATCAGCGGCCTGTTCCGGCTGCTGGAGAACCGGCTGGCGGTGTCCCGATGAGCGCGAGTGTCCTCTTCGACGTACCCGGCCCCAAGGCGCGGGCCCGCAACCGGCTCTACGGCATCCTCTCCACCATCGCCGTCCTCGCGCTGATCGCCTTCGTCGTCTACCGGCTGGACGACAGCGGGCAGTTCCAGGGCGACCTGTGGAGCATCTACGAATACACCAGCACCCAGCGGCAGATCCTCGACGGCCTGCGGACGACCGTCGAGACCTTCGCGATCGCCGCGGCCCTGTCGGTCGTCCTCGGCGTGGTGCTGACGGCCGCCCGGCTGTCCGAACACAAGGCGGTGCGCTGGGCGGGCGTCGTGGCCGTCGAGGCGTTCCGCGCCATGCCGCTGCTCATCATGATCTTCCTGCTGTGGGCGGCCGTCTTCACCTCGGACCCGATGTGGGCGCTGGTCGTAGGACTGACGCTCTACAACGGCTCGGTGCAGTCGGAGATCTTCCGCTCCGGGATCAACGCGCTGCCCAAGGGGCAGAGCGAGGCGGCGTACGCGCTGGGCCTGCGCAAGACGCAGGTGATGACGAACGTGCTCATCCCGCAGGCGGTCCGCACCATGCTGCCGTCGATCATCAGCCAGCTCGTGGTGACCCTCAAGGACACCTCGCTCGGCTACATCATCCTCTACGAGGAGCTGCTGTTCGTCGGCAAGCGGTTCGCGGAGCAGCGGCCGCCCGTGAACGGCGTCTACGCCTTCATCCCGATGGTGATCGTCTTCGGTTCGATCTACATCCTGCTGTGTCTGGCGCTGTCGTCCGTCGCGACGTGGGTCGAACGGCGCACGAAGCGCTCGCGCAAGGGCACCCCGCCTCCGATGGCCGCGCCCGGCGCCGCCGTCATGGCCGGTCCCGGCCTCGGCACGCCGGGCGCCACCGGCGCGCCCGGCGCGGAAGGGCCCAAGGCCGCTCCATGACGGCGCGGGTGACGCCCCGTCGGCCGCGGTTCGGCGACGGGGCGCGCCCGCACCGGCGCGCCGCGACAGGAGCCCTGATCACTTGACGCAAGCACCCGCAATGGGTTGCATACGTTCTGTGATCGAGCACCGTGTTCCCCCCGCCGGCCTCCGTGCGCACCGAGCGGTGCGCACGGCCGTGACGCACCGAGGAGCCCCCGGCACGGCCGCGGGCGGTCGCGGGACACAGGGAGCCGTGCCGTGGACCCGGTGATCGTCGTCGGGGCGGGACCGGTCGGCCTCACGCTCGCGCTCACCCTGGCCCGCCGCGAGGTCCGTGTCGTCGTCCTCGACGAGACCCCCGCCGACGGCGGAGGCGAGGAGGAGCGGCGCCCCGCCCGCACGGCCGTACTGCGCCCGGACACCGCCGAGACGCTGGAGCGCCTGGGGTGCTCCCTGGAGGACGGCACCCGGTGGACCGGCTGGCGAACCCTGCGCCGTCGCGCCGTGGTCGCTCAGGTGCCCCTCGCAGGGCCGCGTCGGGCCCCGGAGCCCGACGGCGCCGAGGAGGCCGTGGAAGGGGGCGCGGCGGCCGCGGAGGAGACCTTTGAGCCTTCTCCGCTGCACGTGCCGCAGCACGCCCTGACGCGGGAGCTGCGGGCGGCGCTCGACCGCGAGAGCGGCGTACGGATCGTCGGCGGCGGCCACCTGGACACCCTGCGGCAGGACTCCGCCGGAATCACGGCGCACACCCGGGGCGGCAACGGCGGCTACTGGCGCGGCAGTTATCTCGTCGGCTGCGACGGCGCCCGCTCGACCGTACGCAAACTGCTGGGCGCCCGCTTCCCGGGGCGTACGGCCGTCGAGCGGCACGCGGTGGCCGCTCTCCGCGCCGAACTGCCCTGGCCGGGAGAGGCGGTGCTGCACCGGTCACCGCCGCGCGGCGGTGAAGTGACGGCCCGTCCGCTGCCGGACGGCGTCTGGCGGCTCGACTGGCTGCTGCCGCCGGACGGCGACCTGGTCACGCCCGACACCCTGCTCACGCTGATCCGCGACTCGCTGTCCACGTGGTGCGGCGAGGTGCCCCCGTACGAGCTCCTGGACACCGGCGTGCACGCGGTGCACCACCGGCTCACGCGCCGTATGCGCACGGGGCGGGCCTTCCTCGCCGGCGACGCGGCCCATCTGCTCGGGGCACTCGGCACGCAGGGACTCGACGAGGGGCTGCGGGACGCCGAGAACCTCGCCTGGAAGCTCGCCCTCGCCTGGCACCAAGGCGCCTCGGAGGCCCTGCTCGACAGTTATCAGACGGAACGCCGCGGGGCGATCGTGGCCCGGCTGCGCGCCGCCGACCGGGCCCTGACCGCGGTACGGAGCGCGGGGGGGTGGCACACGGCGCGGCGCGCGCTGATGCCGGGCGCCGTGCGCGGCGGCGACGAGCTGCTCACCGACGGCCATCTGGGGCGTGGCGCGCTCGCCGCGCCTCCGGTCTACGACCGCACGCCCCTGGCACCGGCCGGCCCGCCCGCGAGCTCTGTCACGGTGGCCACCGCTCCCGGCGACCCGGTCGAGGATGTTCCGGTCACCGCGCCGGACGGTTCGGTCGTCGGGCTCCGGGACCGGCTGGGCCGCGATCTGCTGGTGGTCCTCGTCGCGCCCGGCACGGGCGTGTGGGAGCGGCGGCACTGGCTCGGTGCCGGACTCATGCCGGGGCTCGCGGCGGCGATCGGCGCGCTGCCCATGCCGGCCGAACTGCTGGTGGCCGAGGCGTATCCGGGGGCGGCCGCGCACACCGTGCTGATGGTGCGTCCGGACGGGCACCTGGTCGCGGCGATGGCGGGGGTGCGGCCCGCCGAGCTGTACGCCTGCGCGGACGCCGTACGGGGCGGGTCGCCGGCACCACGCGGACAGGCCCCGGGGAGCGAGGGGCCGGAAGGAGCCGGCTCCGGGGAGGGCGCCGGGCTCGCCGGTGAGCCCGATGGAACGCACAGTGAGGCCACGGCCAACCGTTGACCCGCTCCTGCGGCCGTGGTTGACTACGGAACGTGACTGACAGTGGCGCGCGTTTCTGGCGGAGGGTCCACCTCGACCTCGTCCGCTACGCGGGCTGTGTCTGTCGTCCGTCCTGCTGATCCGCTTCCTCTTCGCGTGGCCACGCCGAGTGCTGCCGCGCGCTTCTTCGCGATCACTCAGGACGGTCTTCTGTGTTTCTTCCGCTGCCCGTACCCGTGCCGTCGGCCCGGCACACGTCAGCCGTCGTCTCCCCCGCGGCCACGTCCGCGGCGCCCTCCGCCTCCGAACTCCTCGACTTCGCCCGCACGACGGCCGCTGACACCGCGCTGGTCGCCTCGCTGCCGCTCGACCCCGAGGGCCGCACCTGGATGCGGCTGCCGGGGCCTGGCGGCAGCGAGGCATGGCTGATCGGCTGGCCGCCGGGGGCCGGCACCGGCTGGCACGACCACGGCGGTTCCCACGGCGCCTTCGCGACGGCCGCCGGCGGGCTGACCGAGCAGTCGCTCGCCGCCCAACTGCCCACGGAGGGCTGGAAGGTGCTGGAACTGGCCGACGGCGTCGACCGCGAACGGCAGCTCTCTGAGGGGCAGGGCCGGGCCTTCGGCCCGCACCATGTGCACCAGGTGTTCAACGCCTCGCGGACCGGGCACGCGGTCTCCGTGCACGCCTACCACCCGCCGCTGCCGATGATGCGGCGCTACAGCCGCACCGGGCAGGTGTTGCGGCTGGAGCAGGTCGAGTGGCCGAAGGAGTGGGCATGAGGGTCGAGGAGTTGCTGGCCGCCGCCCGTGCGGGCCTGGACCGGCTCGGCCCCGTGGAGGCGGCCGCGGTCCAGGCCGGTGGCGGGCTGCTGGTCGACATCCGCTACGCGGCACTGCGGGAGCGTGACGGGCTCGTCCCCGGTGCGCTGGTCGTGGAGCGCAATGAACTGGAGTGGCGGCTCGACCCGTTGAGCGAACACCGGGCGGCGGAGGCCACGGGGCACGATCTCCGCGTGGTCGTGTTCTGCGACGAGGGCTACGCCTCCAGCCTCGCCGCGGCGTCCCTGCGCCTGCTGGGCTTTCACCACGCCACGGACCTGACCGGAGGCTTCCAGGCATGGCGGGCAGCGGGACTCCCGGTGCGTCACTGACGGCGCGAGGCGGGCGGGGGCCGGGCCCGGGCGCTTCATGCACGCCGACGGGGTGGATGAGGTCCGCGGCCGGAACCGGAGGCCGCGATCGCCCCCCATGGCACGAGATCAGGCCGGGGCCGGGGCGAGGGCAGCCGGAGCCGGGACGCTTCGTGCACCACGCGCAGCGCGAGGCCGAGCCGGAGCCGGGCCAGGAGCCGGGCCTTGGACGGTCTCCGCCGGACGCCTCGTACGGCCCACGCACGGCACGAGGCCCAACCGCCTGAGCCACGCCGGAGGCGGTCGGAACCGGGCCGGACGCAGTCGGGGCGGGACGCTTCCGGGCCGCCCGGGCTCCACCGGGCTCAGGCGTCCGGCAGATAGTGCTCCAGCAGCTCCGCTTCCTCGCCTTCCTCCTCCAGGGCCCGGCGCACCACGCGCAGGGCCAGGCCCTCCGCGTACCCCTTGCGGGCCAGCATCCCGGCGAGGCGGCGCAGCCGCTTCTCCCGGTCCAGGCCGCGCGTGGCCCGCAGCTTGCGCTCGACGAGCTCACGCGCCGTGCGCTCCTCCTGCTCGGAGTCGAGCTGCCCGACCGCTTCGTCGATCACCGCGGAGTCCACCCCCTTGGTGCGCAGCTCGCGCGCCAGGGCCCGGCGGGCGAGCCCCCGGCCGTGGTGCCGGGACTCCACCCACGCGCCGGCGAACGCCGCGTCGTCGATCAGGCCCACGTCCTCGAACCGGGCCAGCACCTCTTCCGCCACCTCGGCCGGGATCCCCCGCTTGGCGAGCGCGTCCGCGAGCTGCTTACGGGTGCGCGGGGATCCGGTGAGCAGGCGCAGACAGATCGCCCGCGCCTGCTCCTCCGGCCGTGGTGGTGTCCCGTCCCCGGCCCTCGACGAGGAGGGGGCACCGCCACCGGTCCGGTCGTCCGTACCCGTCTCCGGCAGGTCTTCTGCCTCCGGCCTCGGGTACTCCGATCGCCGTGTCACGGGATCAGCTCTTGGCGGACGTGGCCTTGGCCGCCTTGCCCGTGGACTTCGCCGGGGCCGGGACCGACTTGGCCGGCTCGGCCGTGCCCGCCGCGTCCGCGCCGGGCTCGCCCGCCGGGGCCTCGGGCCTGGGGCCGACGCCCAGCTTCTCCTTGATCTTCTTCTCGATCTCGTTGGCGAGGTCGGGGTTGTCCTTGAGGAAGTTGCGGGCGTTCTCCTTGCCCTGGCCCAGCTGGTCGCCCTCGTACGTGTACCAGGCGCCGGCCTTGCGGACGAAGCCGTGCTCCACGCCCATGTCGATCAGGCCGCCCTCGCGGCTGATGCCCTGGCCGTAGAGGATGTCGAACTCGGCCTGCTTGAAGGGCGGCGAGACCTTGTTCTTGACGACCTTGACGCGGGTGCGGTTGCCGACGGCCTCGGTGCCGTCCTTCAGCGTCTCGATGCGGCGGATGTCCAGGCGCACCGAGGCGTAGAACTTCAGGGCCCGGCCACCGGTCGTCGTCTCCGGCGAGCCGAACATGACGCCGATCTTCTCGCGGAGCTGGTTGATGAAGATCGCGGTGGTCTTCGACTGGTTGAGCGCGCTGGTGATCTTGCGGAGCGCCTGGCTCATCAGGCGCGCCTGGAGGCCGACGTGGGAGTCGCCCATCTCGCCCTCGATCTCCGCGCGCGGCACGAGCGCGGCGACGGAGTCGATGACGATCAGGTCGAGGGCGCCGGAGCGGACCAGCATGTCCACGATCTCCAGCGCCTGCTCGCCGGTGTCCGGCTGGGAGAGGATGAGGTTGTCGGTGTCGACGCCCAGCGCCCTGGCGTACTCCGGGTCGAGCGCGTGCTCCGCGTCGACGAAGGCGACGGTGCCGCCGGCCTTCTGGGCGTTGGCCACGGCGTGCAGGGTGAGGGTGGTCTTACCGGAGGACTCCGGTCCGTACACCTCCACGACACGGCCGCGGGGCAGCCCGCCGACGCCGAGGGCGACATCGAGCGCGGTCGACCCGGTGGGGATGACCTCGATGGGCTCGTTCGGCCGGTCGCCGAGACGCATCACGGCGCCCTTGCCGAATTGCCGTTCAATCTGTGCGAGCGCGGCGTCCAGCGCCTTCTCGCGGTCGGTGCCTGCCATGGGTTCCACCCGGTTTGCTTGAGTCGATCGCTTCACGTCAACGACGCTAGCGCCTGCCACTGACAATGGGCCCGGGCGTCCCCCCTGGCCTGTGGATAACTCGTCTCCCAGAAGGCCCGGAACATCCATGAGAATGGATGTTCGATTTTGGTGTCAAGCGCACCACGCCGCCCCCGTCACCGCTCGCGCAGCGCCCGCAGGAGCCGGGCCAGGGCCGAGGAGCGCGGCCCGTCGTCCGCGCGCCGGCCGTGCACCCGCGGGTCGTCCGTGACGTCGTACCGCTTCACGTAGGTCCCCAGGAAAGCCTGAAGCGTCGCGGTCACCGGGATGGCGATCAGCGCGCCCACCGCGCCGAGCAGCGCGGTGCCCGCGATCACCGACCCGAAGGCGACGGCCGGGTGGATGTCCACGGTCCTGGCGGTGATGCGGGGCTGGAGCACATAGTTCTCGAACTGCTGGTAGACCACGACGAAGCCGAGCACCCAGACCGCGTACCAGGGGTCCACGGTGAAGGCGATCAGCATCGGCAGGGCGCCCGCCAGATAGGTGCCGATGGTGGGGATGAACTGGGAGACGAAGCCGACCCAGATCGCGAGTGCCGGGGCGTAGGGCACGCCCAGGATCTCCAGCAGCACATAGTGCGCGATGCCGGAGACCAGCGCCATCAGGGCGCGCGAGTAGAGATACCCGCCGGTCTTCGCCACCGCGAGCTCCCAGGCGCGCAGCACTTCCGCCTGCCGGTTCGGCGGCAGGACGGAGCACAGGGCACGGCGCAGCCGGGGCCCGTCGGCCGCGAAGTAGAACGAGAACAGCACCACGGTCAGCAGCTGGAACAGCCCCCCGAGGACGGTGGCGGAGATGTCCAGCACGCCGCCCGCGCTGTTCTTCACGTACTTCTGGAGCCAGTCCGAGTGCAGCACGGACCGCTGGATCTCCACCCGGGAGAAGTCGGTGCGGAACGTCCGGTTGACCCAGCCGATCACGGAGTCCACGTACGCGGGGAAGTTCTCCACCATCGTCGTGATCTGGTCGGCGAGCATCGAGCCGAGCAGGGCGAAGAAGCCCGCGACGGCGACGGCGATCCCCAGGAGGACCAGGCCGGTCGCGAGCCCGCGCCGCATGCCGCGCGCGGACAGCCGCGCCACGGCCGGCTCGACGGCCAGGGCGAGGAAGAACGCGATCAGAATGTTGATCAGCAGGCCGACGAGCTGGTGGAAGGCCCAGCTCGCCAGCTGGAAGCAGGCGATGAGGGCGAGCGCCACCACCATCGCCCGGGGCAGCCAGCGCGGCATGCGGGCGTCGGCGTCGGGTCTGGGGTGCGGATCCGCTTCCGGAGCGGTGTCATCTGCTGCCACGGGGCAAGTGTGGCCTATAGGGCGAATCGCCCCGCGTGGTCAGCGCCGGTCGTCGGGGATCTCCAGTGCCCTGCACACCCCGCGCCAGACGTCCTTGGCGTTCCAGCCGGCGTCCAGCGCCTCGTGCACGGTCCTCCCGCCGAGTTCGGACATCACATGATCGCGCGCGAAGGAGTCGGCGTACGCCGCGCCGAAATAATCCGCCATCCGCTGCCAGAAGACCGTCAACCGCATGCGACCAGTATCCCGCCCCTGAGAGTGCAGCCGGGCACGAGCCGCTGACCGGCGGCGCATTCCCCCCCTACGGTCGGACCATGGCCCGATCCGGAGCATCCCCCGTAGCCCGCGCCGAGCAGTTCATCTGGCTGACCGCCCGCGTCCTCGAGCAACGAAGATTCGCGTTCCACTTCCTCGGCGGCGGGCCCGACGCCGTCGAGGCCGCCCTCACCGCCTACGTGGGGGACGACGGGGGGTACAGCTACGCCCTGGAGCCCGACCTGCGCGGGCCGGTGAGCCAGCCGCTGCACACCGCGCACGCGCTCCATGTGCTCGACGAGATCGGCCGCTGCGGCGACCGGCGCGTCGAGCGCGTCTGCCGCTATCTGACGGCCGTCTCCACCCCGGACGGCGCCCTGCCCGCCCTGCACCCCTCACTGCGCGGCTATCCCACGGCGCCGTGGATCCCGGTGGTCGACGACCCTCCGAGCGATCTCCTCGCAACCGGCCCCGTGGTGGGACTGCTGCACCGCAACGAGGTGTGGCACGCGTGGCTGTTCCGGGCCACCGACTTCTGCTGGGCCTCCGTCGAGTCCCTGTGCGCCGGCGCGAAGACCCATCCGTACGAGGTCGAGGCGGCCGTGGCCTTCCTGGACGGCGCCCCCGACCGCCCGCGCGCCGAGGCGGCGGCGGAGCGGCTGGGCCAGGTGGTCCGGGAACAAGGGCTCGCGCTCCTCGATCCCGAGCGGGCGGCGGAAACGGCTGTCCCCGACGGCTACGCCCCGGGCGAGCACCACTTCGCGTACGACTTCGCCCGGACTCCTGGGTCCCTGGCCCGCCGCTGGTTCTCCGACAGCGAGCTGGACCGGTCGCTGGACTTCCTCGCCGCTGCCCAGGAGGAGGACGGCGGCTGGCCGATCCGGTGGCGGGAGTGGGCGCCGGGCACGAGGCTGGAGTCCCGGCCGATGGTGACCATCTCCGCACTGCTGACCCTGCGCGCCTACGGCCGGATGTCGTGACGCAGCTCTCCCCACGGCAGCACTGACCTGCGGATCCGGGCCATTGTCAGTGGTGCGGTGCACGATGGTGGGCATGGCGGACGACAGTGCGGCCGGCCGAGCGGCCGAAGCGGTGGGCGACCCGGCGGAGGCCCTCACGGGGTTCTCCCCCGCGACACGTGCCTGGTTCACGGGGGCGTTCACGGCGCCCACGACGGCGCAGAGTGGTGCCTGGCGGGCGATCGGCGAGGGTTCCGACGTGCTCGTGGTGGCCCCGACGGGCTCCGGCAAGACGCTGGCCGCCTTCCTCGCCTCACTCGACCGGCTGGCGAGCACGCCGCCGCCCGCGGAGCCGAAGAAGCGCTGCCGGGTGCTCTATGTGTCCCCGCTCAAGGCCCTCGCCGTCGACGTCGAGCGGAATCTGCGCAGTCCGCTCACGGGGATCCGGCAGGAGTCCGTCCGGCTGGGCGTGCCCGAGCCGGAGATCCGGGTGGGCATCCGCTCCGGTGACACCCCGGCCACCGAGCGGCGGGCGATGGTCAACCGGCCGCCGGACATCCTGATCACCACTCCCGAGTCGCTGTTCCTGATGCTCACGTCCGCCGCGCGGGACGCCCTAGCCGGGGTGGAGACCGTCATCCTGGACGAGGTGCACGCGGTCGCGGGCACCAAGCGCGGCGCGCATCTGGCCCTGTCCCTGGAGCGCCTCGACACCCTCCTGCCTCGTCCCGCCCGGCGCATCGGCCTGTCCGCGACGGTCCGGCCGGTCGACGAGGTGGCCCGCTATCTCTCGCCACAGCGCAGGGTGGAGATCGTCCAGCCGTCGTCCGGCAAGGAGTTCGACCTCTCGGTGGTCGTCCCGGTGGAGGATCTCGGGGAGCTGGGCGGTTCACCCGCCCAGGAGGGCGGCGACGGCAGGGAGAAGGCGTCGATCTGGCCCCACGTCGAGGAGCGCATCGCCGACCTCGTCCAGGCCCACCGCTCGACCATCGTCTTCGCCAACTCCCGCCGCCTGGCCGAGCGGTTGTGCAACCGGCTCAACGAGATCGCCTACGAGCGCGCCACGGGCGAGCCCCTGCCCGAGCACCACTCCCCGGCCGAGCTGATGGCCGAGTCCGGTGCCGCCAGGGGCGCGCCCCCGCTGCTCGCCCGCGCGCACCACGGCTCGGTCTCCAAGGAGCAGCGGGCGCTGGTGGAGGAGGATCTCAAGGCGGGCCGCCTCCCCGCCGTCGTCGCCACGTCCAGCCTGGAGCTGGGCATCGACATGGGCGCGGTCGACCTGGTCGTGCAGGTCGAGTCCCCGCCGTCGGTCGCCTCCGGCCTCCAGCGGGTCGGCCGGGCCGGCCACCAGGTCGGTGCGGTCTCCACCGGCGTGGTCTTCCCGAAGTACCGGGGCGATCTGGTGCAGGCGGCCGTGGTGACGGAGCGGATGCGCGAGGGGGCCATCGAGGCGCTGCGCGTCCCCGCCAATCCACTGGACGTGCTGGCCCAGCAGATCGTCGCCATGGTGTCCATGGACACCTGGGACGTGCAGGAGCTGCTGGCCGTGGTGCGGCGGGCGGCCCCCTTCGCCGCCCTGCCCGAATCCGCCTATACGTCGGTGCTGGACATGCTCGCCGGGCGCTATCCGTCCGACGCCTTCGCCGAGCTGCGGCCCCGCCTCGTGTGGGACCGGATGGCCGGTACGGTCACCGGCCGTCCCGGGGCGCAGCGGCTCGCCGTCACCTCGGGCGGCACCATTCCCGACCGCGGTCTGTTCGGTGTCTTCCTGGCGGGCGCCGACCCGAAGAAGGGCGGCGGCCGCGTCGGGGAGCTGGACGAGGAGATGGTGTACGAGTCGCGGGTGGGCGACGTCTTCACCCTCGGCACCACCTCCTGGCGCATCGAGGACATCACCCGCGACCGGGTCCTGGTGAGCCCCGCGCCGGGCGTCCCCGGCCGGCTGCCGTTCTGGAAGGGCGACCAGCTGGGCCGCCCGCTCGAACTGGGCCGCGCGCTCGGCGCGTTCCTGCGCGAGATCGGCGGCCTGGCGCCCGACGCCGCCCGTGAGCGGCTCACCGCGGCGGGCCTGGACACCTGGGCCGCGGAGAACGTCCTGTCCTATCTCGCCGAGCAGCGCGAGATCTGCGGGCATGTGCCGGACGACCGGACCGTCGTCGTGGAGCGGTTCCGTGACGAGCTGGGCGACTGGCGCGTCGTCGTCCACTCACCGTTCGGCGCCCAGGTGCACGCCCCCTGGGCGCTGGCCCTGGCCGCGCGGCTGACGGAGCGGTACGGCATGGACGCCCAGGTGATGCACGCCGACGACGGCATCGTGCTGCGCCTGCCGGACGCCGAGCTGATGGACCTCGGCCTGCTCGACGCCGACCCGTCCCTGCGCGGCATGGAGTACGACGCAGACCGTTCCCCGGTGGGCGCCGCCGACGTCACCTTCGACAAGGGCGAGATCAGCCAGATCGTGACCGATCAGGTGGGCGGCTCCGCGCTGTTCGCCTCCCGGTTCCGCGAGTGCGCCGCCCGCGCCCTGCTGCTGCCCCGCCGCGACCCGGGCAAGCGCACCCCGCTGTGGCAGCAGCGTCAGCGGGCCTCCCAGCTGCTCCAGGTCGCCGGGGAGTTCGGGTCGTTCCCGATCATCCTGGAAGCCGTCCGCGAGTGCCTTCAGGACGTGTTCGACGTCCCCGGCCTGACGGAGCTGATGGGCGACATCGAGGCCCGCCGCGTCCGCCTGGTGGAGGTGACCACCGCGGAGCCCTCCCCGTTCGCCCGCTCGCTGCTGTTCGGCTACGTCGCGCAGTTCCTCTACGAGGGCGACTCCCCGCTCGCGGAGCGCCGGGCCGCGGCCCTCTCGCTGGACTCCCGGCTCCTCGCCGAGCTGCTGGGCCAGGCCGAGCTGCGCGAGCTGCTCGACGCGGACGTCCTCACCGAGCTGGAGCGCGAGCTCCAGTGGCTGACCGAGGAGCGCCGGGCCAAGGACGCCGAAAGCGTCGCCGACCTGCTGCGCATCCTCGGCCCGCTCACCGGGCCCGAGCTGGCCGCGCGGGGCGCGGAGCCGCAGTGGGCGGAGGAGCTGGCGGCCGCGCGCCGGGCGATCCGCGTCCGGATCGCCGCGCAGGACCACTGGGCGGCCGTCGAGGACGCCGGGCGGCTGCGGGACGCCTTGGGCACCGCGCTGCCGGTCGGTGTCCCCGAGGCGTTCACCGAGCCGGTCAAGGATCCGCTCGGCGACCTCCTCGCCCGCTTCGCCCGTACGCACGGCCCGTTCACCTCCCCGCAGGCGGCCGCCCGCTTCGGGCTCGGCCCGGCCGTCACCGACGGCGCGTTGCAGCGGCTCGCCGCGAACGGCCGTGTCGTCCAAGGCGAGTTCCACCCCTCCGGCATCGGCCAGGAGTGGTGCGACGCCACGGTCCTGCGCCGGCTGCGGCGCCGCTCGCTGGCCGCGCTCCGGCACGAGCTGGAGCCGGTGCCGCCCCGGACGCTGGCTTCCTTCCTGCCCCAGTGGCAGCACGTCGGCACGCACAGCCTGCGCGGTGTCGACGGGCTGGTGCGCACGATCGAGCAGTTGCAGGGCGCGCCGGTGCCGGCCTCCGCCCTGGAGAAGCTGGTGCTGCCCGCCCGGGTGTCGGACTTCTCCCCCACCATGCTCGACGAGCTCACCGCCGCGGGTGACGTCGTGTGGGCCGGCGCGGGTGCCCTGCCGGGCAAGGATGGCTGGGTCTCGCTGCTGCTCGCGGACGCGGCTCCCCTGCTGCTGCCCGCTCCGCATCCGCTGGAACTCTCCCCCGTGCACCAGGCCGTGCTCGACGCCCTGTCGGGGGGTTATGGCCTGTTCTTCCGTCAGATCGCCGACCGGGTAAGGGCGGTGGACCCGGGCAGCACGGATCCGCAGATCGCCGAAGCCGTGTGGGACCTCGTCTGGTCCGGCCGGCTCACGAACGACACCCTCGCCCCGCTCCGCGCTCTCCTGGGCTCGGGCAGGACGGCGGGTTCCACCGCGCACCGCGCCAAGCGCGCCGCGCCGCGCGGGCGTTACGGGTCCTTCACCGGCCGGGTGGCCCTCGCGACGGCACCCACGGCATCGCGTAGCGGGCCTCCCACGGTGGCGGGCCGCTGGTCCCTGCTGCCCCCGCGCGAGCCGGAGCCGACGCACCGGGCCCACGCCCTCGCCCGTACGCTCCTCGACCGGCACGGTGTGGTGACGCGGGGAGCGGTGGCGGCCGAGGGCGTGGAGGGCGGTTTCTCCGCCGCCTATCGCGTGCTGTCCGCCTTCGAGGAGAGCGGGCAGGCCCGCCGGGGTTACGTCGTCGAGGGCCTGGGCGCCGCGCAGTTCGCCATGGAGGGCGCGGTCGACCGGCTGCGGGCCATCGGCACGGCACGCGAGCGGACGGGCGGTGACGCCCCCGAAGCCCCGTGGGGTGACGCGGCCGCCCGCAAGGGCGCGCGCCGCCGGGCGGTCGTCCTCGCCGCCGCCGACCCCGCCAACGCGTTCGGCGCCGCGCTCCCCTGGCCCGAGCCGCCCGCCGGCTCGACCCACAAGCCCGGGCGCAAGGCCGGCTCGCTGGTCGTGCTCGTCGACGGTGCGCTGACGCTCTATGTGGAGCGCGGCGGCAAGACCCTGCTGGCGTGGCCCCAGGAGGAGGGCGCCGAGGCGGCGGAGCCGGACGACCCGGGGCTCGCCGAGGCCGCGACGGCCCTGGCCGAAGCGGCACGCGCGGGCGCGCTGGGCACCGTCACCGTCGAGCGCGTCAACGGCTCCCCGGCGCTCTCGTCCCCCCTGGGGGCGCTGCTGGAGACGGCGGGCTTCCACGCCACACCGCGCGGGCTGCGGCTGCGCGCGCCCTGACCGGGTCACGGCCCCCGGCCGGGGCCGGTGACGGCATCATGGCGGCATGCCCGAAGGAGACACGGTCTGGCGCACCGCCCGCACCCTGCACCAGGCCCTCGCGGACCGCCCGCTCATCCGCTCCGACCTGCGCGTGCCCAAGCTCGCCACCGTCGACCTCACCGGCCGTCGCGTCATCGAGGTCGTGCCGCGCGGCAAGCACCTGCTCACGCGCGTCGAGGGCGGCCTC
Organism: Streptomyces sp. NPDC025618; assembly: GCF_055558795.1. Classification (NCBI taxonomy): domain Bacteria; kingdom Bacillati; phylum Actinomycetota; class Actinomycetes; order Kitasatosporales; family Streptomycetaceae; genus Streptomyces; species Streptomyces sp. NPDC025618. The sequence goes on from NZ_JBVHLW010000008.1 coordinate 205,440, forward strand.
ACGCTCCATTCGCACCTGCAGATGGACGGCGCCTGGCGGGTCTACGCCGCCGGGCACGTCTGGCGCGGCGCGCGGCACCAGATCCGCGCCGTGCTGGCCAACGCCGAGCACACAGCGGTGGGCTACCGCCTCCCCGTCCTGGAACTGCTGCGCACCGCCGACGAGTCCGCCGCCGTCGGTCACCTCGGCCCGGATCTCCTGGGCCCCGACTGGGATCCGCAGGAGGCCCTGCGAAGGCTCCTCGCCGATCCCGCGCGCTCCGTCGGGGAGGCGCTGCTCGATCAGCGCAATCTCGCCGGGGTCGGCAATGTCTACAAATCCGAACTGTGCTTCGTCCTGCGGATCTCGCCGTGGCTCCCCGTCTCGCGCGTCCCCGCCCCGGAGCGGCTGATGGCGCTCGCGAAGAAGTTCCTGGAGGCCAACAAGGCCCGGCCCGCGCGCATCACCACCGCCGACCACCGTCCCGGCCGCCAGCTGTGGGTGTACGGGCGCGCCGACCAGCCGTGCCGCCGCTGTGGCACGCTCCTGCGCTCCGCCGCTCAGGGGCCGCCCGGACAGGAGCGCCCCACCTACTGGTGTCCGCACTGCCAGCCGGCACCGCGCATTAACCCGAACGAGTGAAGCGGCCCGGCTCCGTCAGCGGTTCTCCGCACCCCGCCACACCCGGGCGACGAGCCGCCGCACCGGGCCCCGCGGCGGGCGGCGGGTCCAGGGCACGCAGTGCACGGGCAGCAGGCTGAGCCCCCAGCCGCCCGCGACGACCAGGCCCTCCACCGGACCTGCCCGCTCCGGCTGTGCGAACAACCGCAACGCCGCGCACCACCACACCCCGCCGAGGACCACCGCCGCCGCCCAGCCGGCCGGCCCCCGCGAACGGCACCGTCCGCCGGTGCCGCGCCGTATCCCGTCCCAGAAGTCATGCCGGACCATGGCTGCCTCCTTCGGGCGACGGTAGACCGGCCGCCCCGGGCCGGGCAGAGCGCACCGGGGACCGGCGGCGTACACGGGGCGTACGCGCCTCGGGCGCCGGACCCCTCAGCCGGGCAGGCCACCGCGCAGGCGCTCGAGCTCGCGCTCCAGCTCCGTGATCCGGTGGTCGCGCCGGTGCAGTTCGACGAGCATCCGCTGCTCGCCTTCGCGGGTGCCCTCCTGGTGCACCCGCCGGACGAAGGCACCGGCCGTCGTCCGGTCGAGGCCCGAGACCACCACCAGTTCGTCCGTGAGGCGCCCCACGGTGTGCTCGTCCATGCCTCCAGGGAAGCGTGCCCGCCCGGCGCACGCCACCGGGGCCGGAAGGGCCTCAGCGGGCGGTCAGGGCGCTCAGGCGTTCTCCGCCTGGAACATCCAGTGGTGCTTCTCCAGGTCCCCGGTCAGGCCGATGAGGATGTCCTGGGTGACCGGATCGGGGTCCGCCGTGTCCGCGATGCGCTCCCGCATCCGGGTGATCACGGCGTGCAGGGCGTCGACCAGGGTCTGCACCGCCGCGGTGTCCTTGTTCCAGCCGTCGCCCACGGCGCCGATGCCGCTCGTCTTGGCGACGGTCGCCGCGCGCCCGTCCGGTGCCACCCCCAGCGCCGAGGCGCGCTCGGCGACGGTGTCGGCGTGCCCGCGGGCGCTGGCGACGACCTCGTCCAGCTGGAGGTGGACCGAACGGAAGCGCGGTCCCACCACGGTCCAGTGGACCTGCTTGGCCACGAGGGAGAGATCCACCAGATCGACCAGGGCACCCTGGAGGGCATCACCCACGATCTTCCGGTCCTGCTCGGACAGCGGGCTCTTCACAACAGACATCCGCTTCTCCTGTTCGGGCTGCTAGTCGTCCAGTTCCGTTCGGATTGCTCCCCGTTTCTCCACCATCGCACAAAGGTGCCGATGGGGCCGGAAACGCGGAGATCCCGGTCAGACTCCTGACCGGGATCTCCGATGGGAAACGTTTCTTGAACGAACGCCGTCCCGTACTCCCTCAGGCCGCCACCACGTCGACGGCCTCCGCGGGAGCCTTGATCGTCACGCGCTCTCCCGGGACGCCCGCCACGGACGTCACGGACATCGAATTGAACATGGGCCGCATCGGCGCGGGTACCGGCTCGCTCGCCGCCGCCGACTGCGCCAGCTCGGCGAGCGACAATTCGTCACTCACCTCGCGCATGACCTCGGACATCCGTACGTCCAGAGCGTCGCAGATTGCGGAGAGAAGCTCGGAGGACGCCTCTTTCTGCCCCCGCTCGACCTCGGAGAGGTAACCGAGCGAGACCCGGGCGGAAGAGGAGACCTCGCGCAGAGTGCGGCCCTGGCGCTGGCGCTGCCGACGCAGCACGTCACCCAGCAGGCGACGGAGCAAAATCATCGGTGGCTCCCTCCTTGGACCGCGAATCCGGATCCTTCACGCCCCACCGTACCGCCTCGGGCTCCGGCCGTGCGGGGAGCTATGTCGTGTTCACTCAGGGCTGCAAACATCAATTCCCCCCGTTGTGTTCCGTATCCTTTGCGCCCACGTTTTCTGTCAGTTCGCCCAGCAGCAGTTCCAGTACCGTCCGCACGCTTTCCTCACGGATCCGCGAACGGTCACCGGTCAGGGCCAGTTCCCTGGTGGCCGAGCGGCCCCCGGGCCCCGCGGTGGCGACGAACACCGTACCGACCGGCCGTCCGTCCTGCGGCTCCGGCCCGGCGACCCCGGTCGTCGCCGTGCCCCAGTCGGCACCGAGCAACGCCCGTACGCCGCCGGCCATCTGCCGTGCCACGTCCGGGTCGACGGCCCCGCGCTCGGCGAGCAGTTCGCCGTCCACACCCAGGACGTCGCGCTTCACCTCGGAGGCGTAGGCGGTGACCGAGCCGCGCACCGCGCGGGAGGCGCCCGGCGCCTCGGTCAGCCAGGCCGAGACCAGGCCGCCGGTGAGCGATTCGGCGGCCGCGACCGTCAGTCCGCGCTCCTCCAGGGCGGCAAGGACCGCGGCGGCCGTCTCGCGGACGCCGTCCGTGGCCGCGCTCATCGCACGGCGTCCCGGCCGGCCCGTTCGAGCTGGGCGGCCAGCCCGGCTCTGCGCAGCACCACGGCCTGACGCACGTAGTCGAGCCCGGTGAGCACGGTCAACGCCACGGCCACCGCCATCACCCAGAAGCGGGCAGTGGCCAACGGCCCGGTGAGCATGAGGACGTACATCCCCACGGCCACGCCCTGGGCGAGCGTCTTCATCTTGCCGCCCCGGCTGGCCGGGATGACCCCGTGCTTGATCACCCAGAAGCGCATCAGCGTGATGCCGATCTCGCGGAAGAGGATCAGGCCGGTGACCCACCACGGCAGGTCGCCCAGGCCGGACAGGCAGATCAGCGCCGCGCCCATGATCGCCTTGTCGGCGATCGGGTCGGCGATCTTGCCGAAGTCGGTGACCAGGTTGTACATCCGGGCCAGGTGGCCGTCGAACAGATCCGTGATCATGGCGACGGCGAACGCGGCCCAGGCGAACGAGCGCCAGACCGGGTCATGACCGCCGTTGTGGAGCATCAACAACACGAAGCCGGGCACGAGCAGAAGCCGCACCATGGTGAGGATGTTGGCGATGTTCCACAATCTCGCCGGCCGCCTCACGGAGGCCGGGGCATGGCCTCCAGCTGCGGAGGCCGGGATTCCGGTCATCTGGCCGCCTCCTCGGTACACCCTCCGTCGCCCAGGGGCTCGGCGACGAGATCCACGCCCTCGGTCGCCACCACCTTGGCCACCACCATGCTGCCGGGAGCGAACTCCCGGTCGGTGACCAGCCGCACCTGTCCGTCCGTCTCGGGCGCCTGGTGGGCGGCCCGGCCGAGCACGCCGTCCTCCTCGTCGATCCGGTCGACGAGTACTTCCATGGTCTCTCCGAGCCGCTCCTCCGCGCGCTGCGCGGTCAGCTCCTCGGCCAGCCGGGAGACGCGCTCCAGCCGCTCCGCGACCACCTCCGGGTCAAGCTTGTCCTCGTAGGTGGCGGCCTCGGTGCCGTCCTCGTCGGAGTAACCGAAGACCCCGATCGCGTCCAGGCGCGCACCGGACAGGAAGCGCTCCAGCTCGGCCACGTCCTCCTCGGTCTCCCCGGGGAAGCCGACGATGAAGTTGGAGCGGGCGCCCGCCTGCGGGGCCTTGGAGCGGATCTGGTCGAGCAGCTCCAGGAAGCGGTCGGTGTCGCCGAAGCGGCGCATCGCGCGCAGCACACCGGGCGCGGAGTGCTGGAAGGACAGGTCGAAGTACGGCGCGACCTTGTCCGTCGAGGTCAGCACGTCGATCAGGCCGGGCCGCATCTCCGCGGGCTGGAGGTAGCTGACGCGGACGCGCTCCAGGCCGTCCACGGCCGCGAGCTCCGGCAGCAGCGTCTCCAGCAGGCGGATGTCGCCCAGGTCCTTGCCGTAGGAGGTGTTGTTCTCGGAGACCAGCATGATCTCCTTCACGCCCTGCTCCGCGAGCCAGCGCGTCTCGCCCAGCACGTCGGAGGGCCGGCGGGAGATGAAGGAGCCGCGGAAGGAGGGGATGGCGCAGAAGGAGCACCGGCGGTCGCAGCCGGAGGCGAGCTTCACCGAGGCGACGGGGCTGCTGCCGAGCCTGCGGCGCAGCGGCGCGCGCGGGCCGGAGGCCGGGGCGACGCCCTCCGGGAGGTCGGCCGGCGGCTCCTCGGCGGGCGCCTGGTCGCTCCCGCCCTGCGCGTGACCGGGCAGCGCCACGGCGGCGGTCTGCCGCTCGGCGGGGCTGATCGGCAGCAGCTTGCGCCGGTCGCGCGGGGTGTGGGAGGCGTGGACGCCACCGGAGAGGATGGTCTGGAGGCGGTCGGAGATGTCGGCGTAGTCGTCGAAGCCGAGCACGCCGTCGGCCTCGGGCAGCGCCTCGGCCAGCTCCTTGCCGTACCGCTCGGCCATGCAGCCGACGGCGACCACGGCCTGGGTGCGGCCGCCACGGCCGTCGGAGGACGCGGTCTTGAGATCGTTTGCTTCGAGGAGGGCGTCGACGGAGTCCTTCTTGGCGGCCTCGACGAAACCACAGGTGTTGACTACGGCCACATCGGCGTCGGCGGCGTCCTCGACGAGGTCCCAGCCATCCGCCGCCAAGCGGCCTGCCAGCTCCTCCGAGTCCACCTCGTTACGGGCGCAGCCAAGTGTGACAAGAGCGACGGTACGGCGTTCGGGCATAGGGCTCAGCCTACTTTGTCCCGGAGCCGCATCCGCTGCCGAGTGGCGACGAGTACCGAGAGGATGGTCACCCGGCGGCGCGCCGCGCCCTCTCCCGCCGGCGCCTTCCGCCCCGCGCGGGCCCCGGCGGGCGGCCGCCCGGCCCGTGCCTCAGCCCGCGACCGGGTCTCCCCTGGTGTAGCTCAGCCGCTGGACCTTGCCGTCGTCCGGCAGGTTCTTCACCTGCTTGCCGTTCACGAAGAGCTGGACGGCTCCGGCGTTGCCCAGCACCAGGTCGATGCGCTTGTTGTCGGTGAAGGTCTTGGAGTCGCCCTGCTTGAGCACGCCCTCTTCCAGCAGCTTGCCGTTGTGGTCCTTGGCGGACATCCAGGTCTGGCCGTTCTGGCCGGTGAGCTTGACGGTGACCATGTTGGCGGGAACGCCGGCGATGGCGCTCTCGGACTGCTCGGGCTTGGGGTCGGCGGGCTTGGCGGGCTGGGCCTTCGCGCTCGGGGACGCCGGAGGCTTGGCGGAGGGCGAGTCGGCGGCGACCGAGTCGCCCGAGCTCTTCGCGCCGCCGTTGAAGAGGGTGAATCCCACGAAGCCGACGACGGCGACGATCGCGGCGACCATGGCGGCCGTCCAGTTGGGCCGCCGGGGCTCCGGCCGGATGCGCTCGGCGTCGAACAGCGGCGCCGCGGGGGTCGGCGCGGGGCGCCCGCCGTACTGCGCGGCGTACCGCGCGAGCAGCTCCGCCGGGTCCAGGCCGACGGTGCCGGCCAGCACGCGGATATGTCCTCGGGCGTAGACGTGGCCACCGCAGCGCGAGAAGTCGTCCTGTTCGATGGCGTGGACGATCGGAATGCGCACTCGGGTGGTCGAACTGACCTCTTCGACGGTCAGTCCTGCGCTGGTACGGGCCTGCTGGAGGGCCTGGCCGATGGAGGGCCGGTCGTCGTCCGCGGGAACGTCGGGAACATCGTCCGCGGGAGAGTTGCCGATGGACACGAGAGCGCCTTTCGAGCGTGTAGCCACCTGCTGGAGGTTCAGTCTAGGGGGGACGCGAAATCATCGGGCAAGCGGAAAGACGGACTTTGTACGCCATCAGATGACTCTCGGACGCCGATGGTGGGACATCGGCCCGCCCCCCTCTCCTCAACTCGGCGCACAGCCGAGGGAAACGGTCGGCCGGCTCCTCTTCCGGGGGGTTCCGGGCCTCCGGTGGGCGACGCCGTCGCCGGCCCGAAGGCGCCCCGCACCGGCTAGGACCCCCCGCCGCCACGGATCACCGTGAGCACCGCGTCCAGCTCGTCCGGCTTGACCAGCACGTCGCGGGCCTTGGAACCCTCACTCGGGCCCACGATGTTGCGCGACTCCATCAGATCCATGAGTCTGCCCGCCTTCGCGAATCCCACACGCAGTTTCCGCTGGAGCATCGAGGTGGAGCCGAACTGCGTGGAGACGACCAGCTCGGCCGCCTGGCACAGCAGGTCCAGGTCGTCGCCGATGTCCTCGTCGATCTCCTTCTTCTTCGCGGTGCCGACCGTGACGTCGTCGCGGAAGACGGGCGCCATCTGGTCCTTGCAGTGCTGGACGACCCCCGCGACCTCCGCCTCCGTCACGAAGGCGCCCTGCATGCGGACTGGCTTGCCCGCCCCCATCGGCAGGAAGAGGCTGTCGCCCTTGCCGATCAGCTTCTCGGCGCCCGGCTGGTCGAGGATGACCCGGCTGTCGGCGAGCGAGGAGGTGGCGAAGGCGAGCCTGGAGGGCACGTTCGCCTTGATCAGGCCGGTGACGACATCGACGGACGGCCGCTGGGTGGCGAGCACGAGGTGGATGCCGGCGGCCCGCGCGAGCTGGGTGATGCGGACGATCGAGTCCTCGACGTCCCGCGGGGCGACCATCATCAGGTCCGCGAGCTCGTCGACGATCACCAGGAGGTACGGGTACGGCGAGAGGTCGCGGCCGCTGCCCTCCGGGGGCTTGACCTTGCCGTTGCGCACGGCCGCGTTGAAGTCGTCGATGTGCCGGAAGCCGAACGCCGCCAGGTCGTCGTAGCGCAGGTCCATCTCGCGGACGACCCACTGGAGGGCCTCCGCGGCCCGCTTGGGGTTGGTGATGATCGGCGTGATCAGGTGCGGGATGCCCTCGTAGGCCGTCAGCTCGACGCGCTTGGGGTCGATCAGGACCATGCGCACGTCGTCCGGGGTCGCCCGGATCATCACCGACGTGATCAGGCAGTTGATGCAGGACGACTTTCCGGAGCCGGTGGCCCCGGCGACCAGGATGTGCGGCATCTTCGTCAGATTGGCCATCACATAGCCGCCCTCGACGTCCTTGCCCAGCGCGACGAGCATCGGGTGCTCGTCACCGGCGGCGTCGGCCAGCCGCAGCACGTCGCCGAGATTGACCATCTCGCGGTCGGTGTTGGGGATCTCGATGCCGACCGCGGACTTGCCGGGGATCGGGCTGATGATCCGTACGTCCGGGCTGGCGACGGCGTAGGCGATGTTCTTGGCGAGCGCGGTGATCCGCTCGACCTTGACGGCCGGGCCCAGCTCGACCTCGTAGCGGGTGACCGTCGGGCCGCGGGTGAAGCCGGTGACGGCCGCGTCGACCTTGAACTCGGCGAACACATTGGTCAGGGCGGCCACTATGGCGTCGTTGGCCGCGCTGCGGGCCTTCCCCGGGCCGCCGCGCTCCAGCAGCTCCAGCGACGGCAGTGAGTAGGTGATGTCGCCGGACAGCTGGAGCTGCTCGGCACGGGCGGGCAGCCCCTGCGTAGGCTCGGGCGCGGCCTTGGTGAGGTCCGGGACGCCCGCGGGCTTCCCCGCCCCGGCAGCGGCCTTCTCGCCGGTGCCGCGCGCGCCCGGCACCGCGCCGGACCGCTCGGCGCCGGCCTGCGGGACGTGCTCCGTCCCCGAGTCCCGCTCGGTGGAGATGCCGCTGCTGAGCCCGGCGACGAGCGGCGACGGCTGCACCCCGTGGAGCACCGCCCCGTCCAGCGAGGCGGCGGCCGCGGCGGCCACGTCGATGGCGTCCAGCGGCCGGTCCGCGGGGGGCTGCACGGCGCGCGGCCGACGGCGCTTGCCGAGGGCCTCCTCCTCGGCGCTCTCCACGTCCACGGGGGCCGCGGCGGCGCGGCGGGGCCGCCTGGCCGGGGCCTCGCGCCACTCGTCGTCGTACTCCGCGTACTCCGGCTCGGCCTCGTACTCCCCCGGCAGGGGCTCGATCACCCCGAGCCGGATCCCCAGCCCGCGCAGCCGCTGGGGGATGGTGTTGACCGGGGTGGCCGTGACCACCAGCAGGCCGAAGACGGTGAGCAGGACGAGCAGCGGGACGGCCAGCACCTCGCCGACCGTGACGATCAGGGGCTCGGCGGCGACCCAGCCGATCAGGCCGCCGGCGTTGCGCAGGGCCTCCTCGCCGTCGCCCCGGCCCGGCGAGCCGCAGGCCACGTGGACCTGCCCGAGGACGCCGATCACCAGCGCCGACAGGCCGATCACGATTCGCCCGTTGGCCTCGGGCCGTTCCGGATGGCGGATCAGCCGGATCGCGATGACGCCGAGGAGTATCGGGACGACGAGGTCGAGGCGGCCGAACGCGCCGGTGATGAGCATCTGCACGAGCTCGCCGACCGGACCCTGGAGGTTGGACCAGGTGCCCGCGGCGATGATCAGGGCGAGGCCGAGGAGCAGCAGCGCCTGGCCGTCCTTGCGGTGTGCCGGGTCGAGGTTCTTCGCCCCCCGGCCGACGCCGCGGAAGAGCGCGCCGACGGCGTGCGCCACGCCGAGCCATACGGCCCTGACGAGGCGGTAGACGCCACCGGTGGCGGACGGCGCGCGCTTGGGCGCCGCCTTCTTGGCGACGGCCTTCTTGGCGGGCGCCTTGCGCGGCGCTGCCGCCTTCTTGGCGGGCGCCTTGCCCGCGGGCTTGGGCGCCGCTTTCTTCGCGGGCGCCTTCTTGGCAGCGCTCCCGGGGCGTCCGGCGCGCTGCTTCGAGTTGCCCGCCGTGCTCTGGGAACCCTTGCCGGACGTACGTGAGGCCATGGTGCCGAGGTTACCGTCGACGGACGTGAGGGACACCCGCGCCTATGCGTTCACCCATTCGTGTCGCGCTCCGGCGGCGCCGAGGGTGACGCGGCGTCAGGGGGTCAGCTGGGCGAGGGGAGCGGGCTGGCGCCGCTGCCGGTGCCGGGCTCCAGGGCGTCCAGCGCCCGCCGCAGGCCGGTGAGTTTGCGCTCCAGGTGGGCCGCGGTGGCGACGGCCGCGGCGTCGGCGGACTCGTCGAGCTGCTTGGTGAGCGCCTCGGCCTGCTCCTCCACGGCGGCGAGGCGCGCGGAGAGCTCGGCGAGCAGCCCCGCGGGCTCCTGGGGCGCCGCCGCGCCGGCCCGGCCCTGCCCGCTCTCCAGCTGGAGGCGCAACAGGGCGGCCTGCTCGCGCAGCTGGCAGTTCTTCATGTACAGCTCGACGAAGACCGACACCTTGGCGCGCAGCACCCAGGGGTCGAACGGCTTGGAGATGTAGTCCACGGCACCCGCCGCGTACCCGCGGAAGGTGTGGTGCGGGCCGTGGTTGATGGCGGTGAGGAAGATGATCGGGATGTCACGGGTCCGCTCCCGCCGCTTGATGTGCGCGGCGGTCTCGAAACCGTCCATGCCAGGCATCTGGACATCCAGCAGGATCACTGCGAAGTCGTCCGTCAGCAGCGCCTTGAGCGCTTCCTCCCCTGACGATGCCCGTACCAGTGTCTGATCGAGCGCCGAGAGGATCGCCTCCAGCGCCAGCAGATTTTCCGGCCGGTCATCGACCAGGAGGATCTTGGCCTTCTGAACCATGCCCCGTCCTCCTCGTCCCGGCTTGGGGTCTCCCCAGCTCGAAGAGCCGGGGGAAGCACCGGGCGCCGCCCCAGGGGACGACTCCCTTGCGCCGCCCGTCCTTGTGCCGGTCATGGTAGCCGCACCCTGCCGGTCGCCACACCCTGTCACCACGATGTCACTGTGCACGTAGCGGAAACGTGGTGGGGGACCAGAAGGTTCCCCGAATCCCGTGCTCCCACACGTCTTCGGCCACAGTCTGTCAACAGGTGGTCAGGAACAGTCCGGTTACCCGTCACTCACCGCGCATCCACTGCTCCATCACCGTCAGCAGATGATCCGTATCGACCGGCTTGGTGACGTAGTCGGAAGCCCCGGCGTCGATGCTCTTCTCCCGGTCGCCCTTCATCGCCTTGGCCGTCAGCGCGATGATGGGCAGGCCCGCGAACTGCGGCATCCTGCGGATCGCCGCCGTCGTGGCGTAGCCGTCCATCTCCGGCATCATGATGTCCATCAGGACCACCACGACGTCGTCGTGCTGCTCCAGGACCTCGATCCCCTCGCGGCCGTTCTCCGCGTAGAGCACCGACAGACCGTGCTGTTCCAGGACGCTCGTGAGCGCGAACACATTGCGGATGTCGTCGTCGACGATCAGCACCTTCTCGCCGTGGAAGGTGCCTCCGAAGCCCTTGCCGAATCCGTGGCTCGACGGTTGCTCTGCGTCACCACTCGGTTCGTTCGGCCAGGAGTCCTCCTCCGGGACCGACGACGGCTGGGCCGCCGCTGCCGGGGCGGCCCCGGGCGCGCCCAGCGCGGGCCACTGCTGCGCCGCCTGTGCGGCGCGCTGGCGGCGCAGGAAGAGCCCGGCCGCACCGCGCGCGGGCTCGGCCGCCGACGGGGCCGCGTGGTCGCCCGCGCCGCCCACCGGCTCCGCCGCGGCGAGACCGTGGGTGCCCGGCGTGAGCTGCGGATAGCCCTGAGGCGGCAGCTCACCCGTGTTGAGCGGGAGGTAGAGGGTGAAGGTGGAGCCACGGCCCGGCTCGCTCGCCGCGTGGATCTCACCGCCGAGCAGCCTGGCGATCTCCCGGCTGATGGACAGCCCGAGGCCCGTACCGCCGTACTTACGGCTGGTGGTGCCGTCCGCCTGCTTGAACGCCTCGAAGATCACCCGCATCTTGCTCGCCGCGATGCCGATGCCGGTGTCCGTCACCGAGAAGGCGATCACGTCACCGTCGGCGTCCCGCAGCGAGCCCGCCTCCAGCAGCTGCTCCCGGATGCTGTCCGGCACATCCCCGCCGGCCGGGCGGATGACGAGCTCGACCGCGCCGGTGTCGGTGAACTTCACCGCGTTGGACAGGAGGTTGCGCAGCACCTGGAGCAGTCGCTGTTCGTCCGTGTGCAGCGTCGCCGGGAGCTCCGGCGAGACCCGTACGGAGAAGTCGAGCCCCTTCTCCGCCGTCAGCGGCCGGAAGGTCGCCTCCACGTAGTCGACGAGCTGCACCAGGGCGATACGGGTCGGGCTGACGTCCATCTTGCCCGCCTCGACCTTCGACAGGTCCAGGATGTCGTTGATGAGCTGGAGCAGGTCCGAGCCCGCGCCGTGGATGGTCTCCGCGAACTCCACCTGCTTCGGCGAGAGGTTGCCCTCCGCGTTGTCGGCGAGCAGCTTGGCGAGGATCAGCAGCGAGTTGAGCGGCGTGCGCAGCTCGTGCGACATGTTGGCCAGGAACTCGGACTTGTAGCGCATCGAGACGGCGAGCTGCTCGGCGCGCTCCTCCAGGACCTGCCGGGCCTCCTCGATCTCGGTGTTCTTGACCTCGATGTCGCGGTTCTGCCGGGCCAGTCGCTCGGACTTCTCCTCCAGCTCGGCGTTGGAGATCTCCAGCGCCTTCTGCCGGTTCTCCAACTCCGCCGACCGCTCGCGCAGTTGCTCGGTCAGCTCCTGCGACTGCTTGAGCAGCACCTCGGTCTTGGTGTTGACGCTGATGGTGTTGACGCTCGTGCCGATCATCTCGGCGATCTGGTTGAGGAAGTCCTTCTGGATCTGCGCGAACGGCTGGAAGGACGCCAGCTCGATCACGCCGAGGACCTGCCCCTCGAACAGCACCGGCAGCACGATCACATGCGCGGGTGGCGCCCCCCCCAGACCAGAGGCGATCTTCAGATAGCCCGGTGGGACGTTCTCCACCAGGATCGTCCGCTTCTCCTGCGCGGCGGTGCCGATGAGCGTCTCGCCCGGCCGGAAGGAGGTGGGCATCGAGCCCATCGAGTAGCCGTAGGAGCCGAGCATCCGGAGCTCGTACGCGTCCTCGCCCTCGTCCGGCTGACCGCCCGTGGGCATGGCCAGGAAGAACGCGCCGTGCTGGGCCGAGACCACCGGCGTCAGCTCGCTCATGATCAGCCCGGCGACGTCCTCCAGATCGCGGCGGCCCTGCATCAGGCCGGAGATCCGGGCGAGGTTGCCCTTGAGCCAGTCCTGCTCCTTGTTGGCGAGCGTGGTCTCGCGGAGGTTGGCGATCATCGTGTTGATGTTGTCCTGGAGCTCCAAGATCTCGCCGGCCGCGTCCACGTCGATCTTGAGGTTGAGATCGCCGCGGGTCACCGCGGTGGCGACCTCGGCGATGGCCCGGACCTGCCGGGTGAGGTTCCCGGCCATCTCGTTCACCGACTCGGTGAGATCGCGCCAGGTGCCGTCCACGTCGCGCACCCGCGCCTGACCGCCGAGCTGGCCCTCCGTACCCACCTCGCGGGCCACCCGGGTCACCTGGTCCGCGAAGGACGACAGCTGGTCGACCATGGTGTTGATGGTGGTCTTGAGCTGGAGGATCTCACCGCGCGCGTCGATGTCGATCTTCTTGGTCAGATCGCCCTGGGCGATGGCGGTGGTCACCATCGCGATGTTGCGGACCTGGCCGGTCAGGTTGGACGCCATCGAGTTCACGGACTCGGTGAGGTCCTTCCAGGTCCCGCTGACGCCCAGCACCCGCGCCTGGCCTCCGAGGATGCCGTCGGTGCCGACCTCGCGGGCCACGCGCGTGACCTCGTCCGCGAAGGAGGACAGCGTCGTCACCATGGTGTTGACGGTGTCGGCCAGCTGCGCGACCTCGCCGCGCGCCTCGACGGTCACCTTCTTGGTCAGGTCACCGTTGGCGACCGCGGCCGCGACCTGCGAGATGTTGCGGACCTGACTGGTGAGGTTGTTGGCCATCAGGTTGACGTTGTCGCTGAGGTCCTTCCAGATGCCGGTGACGTCCCGCACCCGCGCCTGGCCGCCCAGCTGCCCCTCGGTGCCCACCTCCCGGGCCACGCGCGTGACCTGCTCGGCGAAGTCCGACAGCTGGTCCACCATCGTGTTCACGGTGGTGACCAGTTCGAGGATCTCGCCCTTCGCGTCGACCGTGATCTTCTTCGAGAGGTCGCCCTTGGCGACCGCCGTCGTCACCTCGGCGATGTTGCGCACCTGGGAGGTGAGGTTGTTCGCCATGAAGTTGACGGACTGGGTGAGGTCCTTCCAGGTGCCGGAGACCCCCTGCACCTCCGCCTGGCCGCCGAGGATGCCCTCGGTGCCCACCTCCCGGGCCACGCGCGTGACCTGGTCCGCGAACGAGGAGAGCTGGTCCACCATCGTGTTGAGGGTGTTCTTCAGCTCCAGGATCTCGCCCCGGGCGTCCACGTCGATCTTCTGCGACAGGTCACCCCGGGCCACCGCGGTGGCGACGCCGGCGATGTTGCGCACCTGGGCGGTCAGGTTCCCCGCCATGCCGTTGACGGAGTCCGTCAGATCGCGCCACACCCCGGCCACGCCCGGCACCTGCGCCTGACCGCCGAGCCGGCCGTCCGTACCGACCTCGCGGGCGACCCTGGTGACCTGCTCGGCGAAGGCGGAGAGCTGGTCGACCATCGTGTTGATGGTGTTCTTCAGCTCCAGGATCTCGCCCCGGGCATCCACGTCGATCTTCTGCGACAGGTCGCCACGCGCGACGGCCGTCGTCACCTGCGCGATCTGGCGGACCTGCGAAGTGAGGTTCCCGGCCATGAAGTTGACCGAGTCGGTGAGCTCCTTCCAGGTGCCGCTGACGCCGTCCACCCGGGCCTGCCCGCCGAGCCGGCCCTCGGTGCCCACGTCGCGGGCCATCCGGGTCACCTGGTCGGCGAACGAGGACAGCTGGTCGACCATGGTGTTCACGGTGTTCTTCAGCTGGAGCATCTCGCCGGAGACATCGACGGTGACCTTCTGCGAGAGGTCGCCGTTGGCCACCGCGGTCGTCACCTGGGCGATGTTACGCACCTGCCCGGTGAGGTTGCGGAAGGCGGTGTTCACCGAATCGGTGAGGTCCTTCCAGGTGCCCGCCGCGCCCGGAACCGCCGCCTGACCGCCGAGTTCACCCTCGACGCCGATCTCCCGCGCCACACGCGTCACTTCGGCGCCGAACGCGGAGAGCTGGTCCACCATCGTGTTGACGGTGTTCTTCAACTCCAGCATCTCACCCGACACATCGACGGTGACCTTCTGGCCGAGATCGCCGTTGGCCACCGCCGTCGTCACCTGGGCGATGTCCCGCACCTGCGTGGTGACGTTGCGGAAGGCCGTGTTCACCGAGTCGGTGAGGTCCTTCCAGGTGCCCGCGGCACCCGGCACCTGTGCCTGGCCGCCCAGCAGGCCGTCGGCCCCGACCTCGCTGGCCACGCGCGTGACCTCGTCGGCGAAGGTCCGCAGCGTCTCCGTCATCTGGTTGATCGTCTCGGCCAGCTGCGCGACCTCGCCGCGCGCGCTCACCGTCACCTTCTGCGACAGGTCGCCGTTCGCGACCGCCGTGGTGACCTGCGCGATCCCCCGCACCTGAGCCGTCAGATTGCCCGCCATGAGGTTGACGGAGTCGGTCAGGTCCTTCCAGACGCCCGCCACACCGGGCACCTGCGCCTGACCGCCCAGCTCGCCCTCCGTGCCCACCTCACGGGCGACCCGGGTCACCTCGGAGGCGAACGACGACAGCTGGTCGACCATCGTGTTCACGGTGTTCTTCAGCTCGAGCATCTCCCCGGCCACATGGACCGTGACCTTCCGGGAGAGATCGCCCTTCGCGACCGCCGTCGTCACCAGGGCGATGTCCCGCACCTGAGCGGTGAGCCGGGACGCCATGGTGTTGACGGAATCCGTGAGGTCCTTCCACGAACCCGACATCCCGCGCACCCGGGCCTGCCCGCCCAGCTTGCCCTCGGTGCCGACCTCGCTCGCCACCCGCGTCACCTCGTCGGTGAACGCCGACAGCTGGTCCACCAGGCCGTTGACGGTCCGCCCCACCTTGAGGAACTCACCGCGCAGCGGATGCGCCGCCCCGTCCGCCCCCTGCGACCGCAGGTCCATCCGCTGCTCCAGGTCGCCCTCGGCCACCGCCGACAGCACCCGGCCCACCTCGGAGACCGGCCTGACGAGATCGTCGACCAGGGCGTTGGACGCGTCGATCGCCGCCGCCCACGCCCCCTCGCAGGCCCCGACCTCCAGCCGCTCCGTGAGTTTTCCCTCACGCCCGACCACCCGGCGCACCCGCGCCAGCTCGCCCGTGAGCTGCATGTTCCGGTCGGCGACGTCGTTGAACACCGCGGCGATCTCGGCCATCACGCCGTCACCGGCGACCGTCAGCCGCTTACGGAAGTTCCCGTCACGCATCGCGGAGAGGGCCGACAGCAGCCGGTTCAGGGCCGCCGTGTCCACTTCCGTCGTCCCATTGGCCCGGGACCGTCCGCCCTTCGCGCGCGTGCTCACGCCCCGCGCCGCTGCGCCAGACTCCACCGTGTCCCTCCCGCTGGGTTCGATCATCCTCGTCGGGCTTCCGTTTCAGTCTTTCCCAGTGTTTCACCCCGGCCCAACCAGGCCATAACAGTTCGGCAGCATCGCACACGGTCCGCGGGCACTCCCAAGGTGGAATCCGTCCGCACCGGCCTCCGCCCGTGCGGTGAGGGTAAGTAACCTGGCATCCGGCCAGGGCAATGGAGGGGCGCTGCGACATGGGTGAGCAGATCGCCGAGACCTACACGAGGAGACCTGTGATCACCGCGCGGGCTGCCGCCACCTTCGAGCCGGTCGGACGCTCGGTCGCCTCCGCCCGTGCCTTCGTCCGGGACACTCTCCAGGGCTGGGGCTTCCCCGACATCATCGACGACGCCGTCGTCCTGACCAGCGAACTCGTCACCAACGCCGTCGTCCACGCCGGCACCTCCGCCGACGTCCTGTGCATGCGCACGGACGCCGGCGTACGCGTCGAGGTCGCCGATCACTATCCGGACCGCGAGCTGCCGCTCCAGAGCTCCGCCCGCAGGCTCGGCGGCGTCGACCGGGAGGGCGGCCGCGGCCTGCTGCTCTGCGCGGCGCTGGCGACCCGCTGGGGCGTCGAGTACAGCAGCACCCACAAGCAGGTCTGGTTCCAGCTCGATCTGCCCGACCGCCCCGCCGGCACCCGCTCGGCGGGCCCCGCGCTCCCCGCGGAGGCCCTGCCCCTCGCCGACACCCGCGTCCGCGTCGCGGTCATCCAGATCGACCGCGGCGGCGTCATCAGCGCCTGGAACGACGACGCCCAGGCGATGTTCGGCTTCCCCGCCGACCAGGTCACCGGCAAGCCGCTGACGGACTTCGCCGCCTGGCCGCACACCCCCGGCACCTCCACCGGCATCGCCGAGGCCCTGCGCCTGTCCCGCTGGGAGGGCTCGTACGGCATAAGGGACGCCGACGGCCGCATCACCCCGGTCTACGCCTCCCACCTGCGCGTACGGGACAACGAGGGCGCGCCCTCCACGGTCTGCCTGCTCGTGCGGGAGGACGAGCGCGCGGTGCTCCAGAGCCTCCAGCGCACCCCCTCGGTGGACGCGGGTACGAGCGAGCGCGGCGGCGCCACGGACCCCTTCGAGGTCTTCATCGGCTCCCCGGCCCCCGACGACCTCGACGGCCTCCTCCAGCGCACGGTCGAGCGCGCCCGCGACATGCTCGACGGGGACGCGGCCTATCTGCTGCTCGCCACCGACGACGAGACCGAGCTGGAGGTCCGCGCCTCCACCGGTCTCCCCTCCGCCCGCCAGCGCTTCGCCCGCGTCCCTGTCGAGGCGGGTACGGGCCGCTATGGCTCGGCCCGGATGCCCGCGGTCCACGAGGACCTCGCCGTCATCCCCGGTGCCGTGCCCCTGCTGGCCGACACCGGCATGCGCTCCGTCGTCACCGTCCCCCTCAAGGTCGAGGGCCGTCTCACCGGCTCGCTCGGCGTCGCCGCCGAGGCTCCCGGACGCTACACCAACGAAGAGGCCCTGCGGCTCCAGTTCGCCGCCGACCGTATCGCCCTCGCCGTCGAACGCGCCCGCCTCAACGAGCTCGAACGTCTGCGCCGCGGTTCGCTCTCCTTCCTCGTGGAGGCGTCCGATCTGCTCGCGGGCACCCTGGACCGCGACCAGACGCTGGCCCTGATGGCCCAGATGACCGTGCCGACGCTGGCCACGTGGTGCGCCGTCTACACCGTCGCCGACCCCGCCTCGGACCCCGAGCTGTCGTATGTCCTGCACGAGGACGAGGACCGCATCGACGGCCTCAAGACCCTCCTCGGCAAGCTCGCGCCGCCGGAGCCCGTCCCCACGCCCGGCGCCCGCGTGTGGACGGCGCCCGCCGAGGCCGCCCACTCCGCGGCGCTGCGCAGCTCCCTGCGCAGCCTCGGGCTGGCCGACATCACCCGGACCGCCGGGCCGAGCACGTCGCTCGCCACGGCGGCCGCCGTCGGCGGCGAGACGGTCGTCCTGCCGCTCGTGGCCCGCAACCGCGTCATCGGCATGCTCACGCTCGGCAAGCCCACCGACGACCACTTCCGCCAGGAGATCCTGGAGCTCGCCGAGGACCTCTCCCGCCGGGCGGCGCTGGCCCTCGACAACGCCCGCCTCTACAGCGAGCGCACCGCCATCAGCCAGTCCCTCCAGCGCAGCCTGCTGCCGCCGGAGCTGCCCCACGTGGCCGGTGTCGAGGTCGACGTCATCTACCGCGCGGCCGGCGAGGGCAATGAGGTCGGCGGCGACTTCTACGACCTCTTCACGATCCGCGACGGCGCCTACGGCTTCGCGATCGGCGACGTCTGCGGCACGGGCCCGGAGGCCGCCGCGGTCACCGGCCTCGCCCGGCACGCGCTGCGCCTCCTCGCCCGCGAGGGCTACGGCGGCCCGGCGGTCCTGGAGCGGCTCAACGCCGCCATCCTCGACGAAGGAGCCCGCAGCCGCTTCCTGACCCTCCTGTACGGCGAGCTGTGGCCGCAGGAGGACGGCAGCGCGATCCTCAAGGTCGTCTGCGCCGGCCACCCGCTGCCCCTGCGGCTGCGCCCGGACGGCACGGTGGAACCCGCGGCGGACCCGCAGCCCCTGCTGGGCGTCATGGAGGACCTGGAGCTGTACGAGCAGACGGTCACCCTCGACCCGGGCGACGTCCTGCTGTGCGTCACGGACGGCGTGACGGAGCGCCGCGAGGGCACCCGCATGCTGGGCGACGACGGCCTGAGCGACGTCCTGTCGAACTGTACGGGCCTCACGGCGGGCGCGGTCGCCGCCCGCATCCTGCGCGCCGTCGAGCGCTTCGCCGCCGAGCCGGCCTCGGACGACATGGCGATCCTGGCGATGCGCGTTCCCGGCCTGCACGAGGAGTGAGTCCGTCAGGACAGCAGAAAGGCCCCCACCGAATGGTGGGGGCCTTTCCTTTATGGAGCCCCAATACGGAATCGAACCGTAGACCTTCTCCTTACCATGGAGACGCTCTGCCGACTGAGCTATTGGGGCCGGCAACGAGATAAAGCATACCCGACGTTCGCACGTCCTTTTGACCACCCGGCCGCTCCCTCAGGCGGCCACCTTCAGCAGCCCGCCGAGCGCATTGCACGCGGAGACCACCCGGTGCAGTTCCCGCTGTGTCGTCGACGCGTCCACGGGCAGCGCGAGGCATTCGTCGGCGGCGCGCTCCGTCTCCGCGAGCCACAACTCCCGCCTGAACGCGGCGGTCCGGTGCACCGGCGTCTGTACGGGCACATGGCACCGCACCCGGCGGGCACGCAGCGCGCGGGCGAAGGCGTCCCGGTCCGGCCGGCCGTTGCCGGGCACCCGCACCACGTACGAGCCGTAGCTGTGCGGGAGTTCGGGCTGCACGGGTGGTGTCAGCACGCCGGTGAGCCGCGCGTTCAGATAAGCCGCGTTCTCCCTGCGCCTCCTGGTGTCCTCGTCCACCGGACGCGGCGGCTCGTACTCGATGACGAGCAGCCCCCGGTCCGCGGCCACGGCCCGCAGCCCCGCCAAGTCGGCGCGGTGGCCGAAGAGATGAACGGGCATCACGGCTGCGGTACGCAGCGTCAGGGCGGCGGCCACCGAGGCCGGGTCGAGGCAGAGGCTGTGCGGGTCGATGTCCGCGAAGACGGGCACGGCGCCGGCTCGCCGCACCGCTTCGGCGACTCCTGCCATGGCGTACGAGGGCACGACGACCTCGTCCCCCGCACCGATCCCCGCCGCCGTGAGCCTCTCCGCTGTCCCCATGGAAGGGAGAGTGACGGCAGGACGTTAACGAGGAGTGACACTCCGCACTTCATCATGAAAACAAAAAAGCTCCGGCATCTGAACAGAAGTTCAGATGCCGGAGCTTTTTGAAAATTTGTTCGGCGGCGTCCTACTCTCCCACACGGTCCCCCATGCAGTACCATCGGCGCTGAAAGGCTTAGCTTCCGGGTTCGGAATGTAACCG